>CANDYV010000001.1 GCA_947425085.1 uncultured Candidatus Saccharibacteria bacterium
GGGTCCAGGCTGGCGTCGGCCAAGTCACCCTCCAGGACTTCGCTACCATTCGCGTTGCGAAAGATGGCTGTACTCAGCCGGACGAACCGACTGATGACCCGACCGATGATCCAGAAACTCCAAAGGATCCGTCGGATTACCCAGACCAAGTTCCTGGTGACGAACATCCGGAAAACCCTGACAAGTTCCCGAACGATAAGCCGTCGAACTTGCCGAACACCGGTGCGACCGAAGTCGCTGGCACGATTATTGCCGCTGGCTCGGTGACCACCGCCGCTGGCTACTACATTGCTAGCCGCCGCGCTCTCCGGTAGTCTGACCGCTCTGATCCGCAAAAGCCCCTGATACAAGGGGCTTTTGCTTGCTCTAGTAAGCCCGCCAGACTAGCAAGTGCGCATTCACCGTAAAACTGAAAAATCGCAATAATTCCTCTTGCTATCAATCGGAAATTATGCTAGAATGAGAGAAGAATTTTCATATAATTAAGGAGCATTATGCCTGAACCTAAAAAACAGAGTAGCCCGCGCAAGACCGGTCTACGTCGCAGCCACTTGCGGCTGAAGTTGGCGCGTTCCGTGAACCGCACTTCTCCAGTCAAAGCGTTTGAAACCGCTAAAAAGACCCCGAACTTGAAGGTTAAAACCGTTAAGCCGGCCTCGAACAAGACTATCAAAGAAAAGAAAGCCGAGAAAAAGGCTACCGCGAAAACCGCGGATACTAAAAAAACGACTACCAAAGTCACTAAAAAGTCTAAATAAAAGGGAAGGTATATGGCTAGTAACCGGCACTTGGGCAGAATTATTGTTTTACAAAGTTTGTACGAATATGAATTTCGGACTAAGGCTGGTGATACCACGGCGAATATTGATACGATAGTCGCTAAGGATATTGAACCCTACTCAAAGGCGCTCGGCGACACCGAGTTCGTCTATGGTTTGGCGCGTAGCATTTCTGGGAAATTTGATGAGCTAGACGCTCAGCTTCAACCTATGGCGCCAGAGTGGCCGCTCAGCACGATTGCTGCGATCGACCGCAATATCCTTCGCATGGGGCTTTATGAGCTTCAGTCGTCCGCCGAAACGGTGCCACCGAAAGTTGCTATCAATGAAGCTGTCGAGCTAGCCAAGGCTTTTGGTTCCGAAAATTCGTCCAAATTTGTCAACGGTGTCTTAGGCACAGCTTATCGCCAGATCTACGGCGATAACGCGCAGCCGTCTAAACCGGCTCATGCCGAACAGTCAGCCACCCCAGAGACCTCTGAGATGCCACAAACTTCGAAGGAGCAACATGACGAAGAAAAAACAACGGGGGGTGAAGCGTAGCGCAAGACGTCTTGACGACGCCCTGGGAGCGTTAGGCACAAAATCGGCTCAGCGTCCACAGAACACTGGGAAGAATCGTAATAAAACCAAGTCTGGTCGGAATCAAAATCGCCGCCCGGAGCGTTCAGGCTACCAAAAAGGGCATAATAATCAGAACGCCCGTCGCGACAACTATCAAAAACGCCTCGATTCGACGAAGCAAAGCTCCGCGAATAATCAATCGACAGCCCCAGAGATTGTTGGCGCAGCTAAAATCCGCCCGAAAGTTCCCGAGGCGCTACCTCTGAAGTCCGAAAAAATGTCGGCCGTTTCACGCTTGACCGCTCGGGTCTTCAAGAAACCGGCGATTCAAGAGGTTGTGCGTGAGCCGACCGCTGGCGGCATCGTCTTTCGCATGAGCAAGGATAAGAAGGACATCGAAATCTTGCTGATTCAGGACTCGAAAGGCCGCTGGACCATCCCGAAGGGCCACATTGAGCCCGGCGAGAATGCGAAGCAGACCGCCGTCCGCGAGATTGGCGAAGAATCCGGCCTCTATCACATTGAGGTTTTGATGTGGCTCGGCAAAATCCATTTTCAATACCGCCGCATCGACAAGCTTGTCCTCATGACGACCCAGATTTATCTCGTCCGCGCCTTCGACGACCATGAAACCCCGACCAAGGAACAATGGATGAAGGGAATTAAGTGGTTCCGGTTCAACGACGCTCTCGACGCAATCGAGTACGAAGATATCGAAAAACTAATGCTTCTGGCCAAGAATAAGATTCGCCAGGGGCTCTAAAAGGAGTGGAATGAATACTGAAGAATACCAAAATTTTGCCCGCGAGAAGCTCGGTTTCGAGTTTAAGGACATCAACTTGCTCGTCACCGCGCTCACGCATCGCAGCTACGTCAACGAGCATCGCGAAAGCGTCAAAGAGCACAACGAACGCCTTGAATTTCTCGGCGACGCTGTTCTGGAGCTGGTGTCTTCTGACTTTTTGTATCGTAATTACGACGAGCCAGAAGGCATCATGACCGCTTGGCGCTCTGCCCTCGTCCGCACCGAAAGCATCGGCGCTGCCGGTGAAGAGCTCGGCTACGGCCCGCTCGTCCGCCTCTCCAAAGGCGAGAAGCACGGCTCCGACCGCGCCCACGCCGTTATTCTGGCCGACTGTTTCGAGGCGGTCATCGGCGCGATTTACCTCGACCAGGGTTACGACGCCGCTCGCGAGTTCATCGCGAAACATATCCTCGTCAAAATCGACAAAATCCTCGAAGACGGTAGCTGGCGTGACCCGAAATCTTACCTCCAGGAGCTCGCCCAGCACAACGACGGCGCCACCCCGTCCTACCGGGTCCTCGACGAAGACGGCCCCGACCACAATAAAACCTTCACTATCGGCGTCTATGTCGGCAAGCAACTCAAAGGCACCGGCACCGGCCACTCCAAACAGGAAGCCGAAGGCGCCGCCGCCGCCGAAGCTGTCAAAGAATACCTCAAGAAGATGCCAAAAGCCCGCCCCGCGAAGAAAAACTAGCTTCACGTTGCTCTATTTCAACGACAAAATCAGGCTTTTCTACTTTTTGGCGTAAATTATACCATTTTTGACAAAAACCGCATAATCCTCATGCTTTTCTATTGACTTTTTAGGCGAAGTGTGCTATAATGGAAGGGTAGACTAAGCAAATTATCAGGGAGGGAAGGAGAAATGCCGTAGATCTAGATCCTTAGCAGCTATCCAATAAAATACAATCACCGCGCACAGCAAGCTATTCAGTACTACTTACAATATCCGTCAAGAAACAGGAGGAATTATCATGGAAAAATCTCGAAATGGCCTATTCTTGCAATACCTCATGTCAGTTGGTTCAGTAGTCGGCGGAGCCGGCACAGCCTTTATGGCACTTGCAACTGTTTGTGTATTTGTTGATCTAAACCAGCTGGCTATCGCGGCAATCATGATCCTCGGTACAGTAGGCATCGCGATCCTGAACACGCTTCTGAGCGCAAAGCTGTTCCGCTGGTACAATACCGAACGGGCTATCCGGCTGGCGCTGGAGTCGCATGTTGCCTATAAGGAGGCCCTCATGGAGAATTGTCGCTACCGTCACGCCGTTATATTCCCGTTCGTCGGCTCCATCATAACTCTCATGGGCAACATGTTGGGGTACGAAAGCCAAGTCGTGTTTTGGGTCACCGGAGGCATCTGCACTCTGCTGTATATCGCCTCCCTTTGCGTTATGGGCGCTGTAGCCTGGACCAGCCTTCACTGGTACCTGGAGCGGCTTCCTGAAAATGACCAGCAGATCCGCATCTGGTACCGCGACAAAGACTATGGCGGTGTTAAAATTAAGTCCGCTTTATTACTCCCTGTCACGGAGGCTCCCGGATTGTATTGGTAGCAACCTCACTTGGGGCGCCCGCATCACCGCGGACGCCCCTTTACTTTTCCGATAATCTTTGCTATAATTAACGAGATAATAAATTAAGGAGTAAAAATGCTCGCGATTCGCATGCAACGTAATGGCCGCGCACATCTTCCGATGTACCGGATAGTCGTCCAAGAATCCCAGCGCCACCCTCTCTCGGGTCGTGTTGTGGCTGAGGTCGGCAACTATAACCCAGAGACCAAAAAGGTGGTCCTTGATAAAGAAAAAGTTGAGTTTTACCTCAAGAATGGCGCTCAACCATCTTCTCGCGTCGCTCGTGTCTTGACTGGCGAAGGCGTCAAGCTCCCAGACTGGTACAAAGCCCCGGCCCAGAAGCACGCCAAGGCTAAGCACGCTGACAAACTGCGCAAAAACCAGCCGAAAGAAGAGCCAGCCGCGGAAGCCTCAGAAGCTCCAGCTGCTGAGTAATTTCTCGAGTCTTAGAGCCAGAAACCGCCTCCTTATGGGGCGGTTTTGCTTGAATAGATCGTCATCTGCGCATTAAAAACGCCCCAGCCTAAACTGGAGCGTTTTTGTATGGATGTGATTAGCGACGGCTGGATTTTCCGAGCAAGTAGCAGCCGCAGCCGACGGCGATTAAGCCAAGCACGACTGCGATGAGCGCATACTTCATGGACTTCTCCGTCGGCACCTGCGTTGTCTGCGGCTCACCCTGATCTGCGGGATCTTCATCGTCCAATACGACCCTCGGGCCACCGGAGCTACTCGCTTCGGCGTTGGACGCAGAGCTTTCAGGTGCGACGCCTTCGGCGGTGTTTGTCGACTCCGGTGCCGCGCCTTCGGTAGAATCGGGCACAGGGCTTTCGGCACTCGCGGAAGAGTCGTCAGGAGCGGTAGTCGCAACCTCATCGGAGCTGCTCGACTCCGAAGAATTGCCATAAATCTGCTGTTCCGTGCGCTCCCAGAACTGATCCTGCTGGTCATCGAGAAAACCCGAAACCTTGTCGCCGGCGTTCTGGACGGCATCCTTTCCCTTATCGAGCAGATCCGAACCCGCCTCTTTGGCGCTTTCGACCCACCCGGGTCCGTTCTCTTTCACCGTATTCACGGCGTCGGAGGCTGCGTCTTTAGCGGATTGCCACCAGCCTGGCGCATTTTCCTTCACGCCCTGGTAAAGATTAGAGCCAGCCGACTTGACGTCGCCCCAAAAAGAAGTTGTCTCCTCGGTCGCGTCGTCCGCCGAAGCTGCCATTGCTGCCGGCGTCATGGCTACAAAAAGCCCCAGAATCGCCAACATCATCCATACATTTCTCATAAGGTTCTTCATCTGAACCCCTCCTTCGGATAGAATATACTACCATTATACACCAAACACTCGATTTTGTCAATAGGACATAAGCATTTTCGAGGGGCCATCAGCAGAAAACATGCCCACCCCTAGAAAAACACCTGTTGTATTTTTCCCGCTTGTGATATAATGAGGATATATACAAAAATAAACTGGAGACCTTATGTCAACCATTGACCAACAATTTGTAGAATATATCGTAAAAACCCTCGTAAACAATCCCGAAAAGGTCGTTGTCGAACGCGAAATCGACGAGCGTGGCGTGCTTTTGAGCCTCAGCGTCGATCCTGAAGATGTCGGACGCGTCATCGGCAAACGCGGTGCTACCGCCCAGTCGATCCGCACCCTTCTCCGCGTCCTCGGCACCAAGAACGGCGCCCGCTACAACCTCAAGGTCGTCAACACCGACGAAGAAGAGGGTATGCCGCGCCAGAGCCGTCGTAACGACATTGATGATGCCGCCGTCGAAACTATGGCTGATGTCGCCGCCGAGACCGCCGAAGCTGCTAACGATGTCGCCGAAGACGACTCCGAACTCGCCGAGAAGACTCGTGCCGAGCTTGCCGATCTTGACGACCTCGATATCTAATCTTCGCGCTTCGCAATTCCGCCGCAATTTTGCGCCGGAACCTGGTTTAGAACAGGGGAAGAGCCTCTCCGCGAGGCTCTTTTTGGCACAAAGGCCTCTTTTAGTGTTGTAAAACTTACAACAAAACAGAGGTAAAATGACGTAAAATAACGTTGTAAAAATCACAACATACTTTTCCACCAAAATAACAGATAGAAAAGTCAAAATGTTGTAAAAATTACATAAAAATCCAGGCAAAAGCCACATAAATCTACTTGTAAAAAGCGAAAGCGACATGTATAATAAAAATAGTTCTTACAAAGAACATAAGGCTAACTGCGAGGCCAACGTTTAAGTTGAGAGCTTATATGTTCAAAAAGCCACCCGTGCGAAAGTTGAGAGAAGGGTGGTTTTTTGGTGATTCGAGTCACCGATAGCCATCAATAGTCGCCAAATCTAACAAGAAGCCAAAACGCAAAACCGGCGAAAAATCTCTGAAAATCCCTCTTGAAATTCTCGACTTTTCCTGTATAATGTAGTATCAAGAAGTGGTGTGCGGTGTTTCCACGTAGGTTGAGAGTATTCTCGAGATGGCGACTCGAGCGTATGAAATGCTGGCAGTAATCTTCGGCGCTAGAACTCAAGCAGCTGCGAAATTTTCGCGGTAATGCGGAGTTCTCTCGCTCAGCGAGGCAAGATTATCAACACTAAATAGAGAGGGAAAAGTGAGTAAAACATCAAAGGATGGTGCCCGCGTATTTTTCACCGAGGGTGACCAAGCGCTTCCGATTCCGGATCTCATTGCACACCAGAAGGACAGCTGGAACGATTTTGTGCAATCCGGTTTGCGGGAGGTTTTTAATGAGTTGAACCCAATCGACGACTACAATGGGAATAAGTTGTCGCTCCGGTTCAAAGATTATTATTTCAAGGATCCGATCGAGGACGAAAAGACTGCGAAGTACAACCTTTCGACCTATGCGGCTCCGCTTCACGTCCAGGTTGAACTGACCAACAAGGTTACTGGCGAGATTAAGGAACAGGATATTTACTTCGGTGACTATCCCTGGATGACCGACCGCGCCACCTTCATTATCAATGGCACCGAACGTGTCGTCGTTTCGCAACTCGTCCGTTCTGCGGGCGTTTTCTTCACTGCTGATGAAGTGAACGGCAAGCGTTATTACGGCGCGAAGGTGATTCCAGGCCGCGGCGCTTGGCTCGAGTTCGAGACCACGACCGGCGGCTGTATCAACGTCAAAATTGACCGCCGCCGCAAAATCCCCGTCACGACTTTCTTGCGTGCGCTCGGAGTCGCCGACGACGCAAAAATCCGCGAAACTTTCGAGGATGTCGACAACGGCGCTATCAGCTATATCAACTCTACACTTGAGAAAGACACGACTAACAACCAAGCCGCTGCTCTTCTCGAGGTTTACCGGCGTCTCCGCCCAGGCGATCTTGCGACTGTCGAAAACGCCAAGTCGATGATCGAACACGCGTTCTTTGACTATCGTCGCTATGACTCTTCGCGCGTTGGTCGCTACAAGATGAACCAACGCCTCGGCTTCGATACTCCAAATGACGCTGCGCACCGCACGCTTCAGATGAAAGATCTCGTCGCCATTATCAAAGAGATTATTCGTCTCAACAACACTCAGGAGCCGGCTGACGATATCGACTCTTTGAGTAATCGCCGCGTGAAATTGGTCGGTGAATTGGTTCAGCGCCAGTTCCGCCTCGGTATGCTTCGTCTCCAGCGCAACATTCTTGACCGTATGTTGATGGCGAACCCACAAGAAGTCACCCCGTCGCAGCTTTTGAACTCGCGTCCGGTTGTCGCTGCGGTGAAAGAGTTCTTCTCGAGCTCTCAGCTTTCACAGCTCATGGACGAGGTTAACAGCTACTCTGAGCTTGCTCACAAACGCCGTCTGTCTAGCATGGGCCCTGGCGGTTTGACCCGCGAGCGCGCCGGCTTCGATGTTCGCGATGCTCACCCGACTCACTACGGTCGTATCTGTACCGTTGAGACGCCAGAAGGTGGCAACGTCGGTCTCGTACTTAACCTCGCTACTTATGCTCGCATCAACGAGTACGGTTTCATCGAAGCGCCGTATCGCGTCGTCAAGAACAGCAAAGTCACCGACGAAGTTATCTACGTCGACGCCGAAACCGAAAAGAGCATGATTATCGCTGACGCTTCTGTCAAATTGAACGATAAGGGCGAATTCGTCGAAGAATGGGTCTCCGCCCGCGTCAACGGTCGCCCGAGCCAGGTCGCCTCGAATCTCGTTACTCATATCGACGCTGCTCACAAAGAAATTCTCGGTACCTCCGCGAGCCTTATTCCGTTCGTCGAAAAGAACCGTGTCGACCGCTCCCTCATGGCCTGCGCCATGCAGAAACAGGCCGTCCCTCTGCTTCACGACGACGCTCCGACTGTCGGTACCGGCATCGAACACGAAATCGCGATGAACACTTCGCAAATTGTGGTTGCCGAAGCCGATGGTGAAGTCAAGAAAGCTGACGGTGTTTCAGTTATCGTCAAATACAAAAATGGCGAGAAAGAATACCCTCTCGAGCACTTCGAGAAAACCAACGATGATCGCTGCTATAACCAGCGCGTCATTGTCGCTCGTGGTCAGAAAGTTAAGAAAGGCGACATCCTTATCGAAGGTGCAACCGTCCAGGACGGCGAGCTCGCTCTCGGTAAAGATCTTCTCGTTGCCTTCATGCCGTGGCGTGGTTATAACATGGATGACGCTATCGTCATTTCTTCCCGCCTTGTCGAAGACGATAAGTTGACCTCAATCAACATCAAAGATTTCGACGTTGAAGTTCGTGAAACTAAACTTGGCCCAGAACAAGTCACTCGCGATATTCCAAATGTTCCGGAACGCAGCCTCCGCCATCTTGGCGAAGACGGTATCGTGGTCGTTGGTTCGGAAGTCCAGCCGGGTGATATCCTTGTCGGTAAAATTACTCCAAAGGGTGAGCAGGAACTCAGCTCTGAAGAACGTCTTCTCCGTGCTATCTTCGGTGAAAAAGCCAAAGACGTTCGCGATACTTCTGTCCGCATGAACGGTTCTTCAACCGGTAAAGTTGTCGGTGTTCGTATCTATACGCACGAAGATGGTCACGAACTTAAAGCTGGCGTCATTATGCAGATTAAGATTTATGTCGCTGAAATGCGCAAGATTAGCGTCGGCGATAAGATTGCTGGTCGCCACGGTAACAAAGGTGTGGTTTCTCGCATCCTTCCGGTCGAGGATATGCCTTTCATGGAAGATGGTACCCCAATCGACGTTCTCTTGAGCCCGATGGGTGTGCCAAGCCGTATGAACCTCGGTCAGTTGTTCGAGATTCACCTTGGTATGGCCGCTCGCGCGCTTGGTTATAAAGTCGCCACCCCATCCTTTAACGGCGTGCCTGACGAAGTTATTTCCGATGAGCTCGAGAAAGCCGGGTTCGCCCGTGATGGCCGCGTCCAACTTTATGATGGCTTGACCGGTGAACCATTCAATGAACGTACTTCTGTCGGCGTGATGCATATGCTGAAGCTTCACCACATGGTCGAAGATAAGATTCACGCTCGCTCGACTGGTCCATACACCGCCGTCACCCAGCAGCCGCTTGGTGGTAAGGCGCAGAATGGTGGTCAGCGCTTCGGGGAAATGGAGGTCTGGGCGCTCGAGGCTTATGGTGCCGCTACTGCGCTCCAGGAAATGCTCACGATTAAGTCTGATGATGTCTACGGTCGTGCTAAAGCCTACGAATCAATCATTAAACGCGAACCGATCGAGGGGCCGAAGCTTCCTGAAGGTTTCAACGTCTTGGTTAAAGAGTTCCAGGGTCTCGGTCTGAAAGTTGACCTGCTCGACCATGGTAATTCGACCGACGCTGGCGAAGTGATTGAACGCACCTCGCGCCAGATCGAAAAAGAACATGATGATCGCTTGATTTACGCTCAACATGGCATTCAGGAAACTGACATCGACACTTTGGTTGATTTGGATGACGAAGAAGCAGAAGAAATACTTGATGATGAGGGGGTAGAAATAACAGAAAACGAGGAAGATGTCGAACCGCTCGACGACTTAGATGATGCGGACTCGCTTGACCTCGGAGAGGAGTTGTAAGATGGCTTGGATGGATAATTTTATCAGCGCCAGCGATTTTGACTCGATTCGGCTTAGTGTCGCCAGCAAAGAAGACATTCTTGGCTGGAGTTACGGCGAAGTTTTGAAGCCAGAAACGATTAACTATCGCACCCAAAAGCCAGAACGTGACGGTTTGTTCTGCGAAAGGATCTTCGGTCCGGTCAAAGATATTAACCCGCACGATTCAAAACTTAAAGGTGTTCGCTCGCGTGAAGCCGCGGTCGATAAAGAGGGCAACCTCGTCACGAAGTCGATTGCTCGCCGCGAACGCATGGGGCACATCACCCTCGCTGCGCCAGTTGCACACATCTGGTTCATGCGCGGCACCCCGAGCGCACTTAGCGTGCTCTTGAACCTAACTGTCAAGAACATCGAAAAAGTCGTTTACTTTGCGTCATACTTGATTATTAGCTCGAAGGATGAAGAGGTCGCCCAGCGTCTCGCTGACCTGGAAGCTAATACTGTTGCCGCCCGCGAAGCTATTCGCTTGCGCTACGAAAAGATGGCTGAAGATGCGAACGCTAATGTGAAAGCTCTTGCTGATGAACAGGCTAAGGAGCTCGAAGCTCTCGAACTTGACTACAATACTCGCAAAACTACGCTCGAAAGCTTGCACAAGGGCGCGGTTATTACCGAACAAGCCTATCGCAACTTGCCGGAAGAATATGAAGATTTGATCGAAGTCGAGATGGGTGCGACCGCTATTAAGCGTTTGCTTGACGAAATCGATCTGAAGACTATGATTTCCGAACTTCGCGAAGAAGCCGAAGCTGCTAAAGGCCAGAAGCAGAAGCGTCTCATGAAGCGTCTCAAAGTGCTTGAAGGCATGGAGAGCGCTGGCATTAAACCGGTCGACCTAATCCTCATGGTTGTCCCGGTCATCCCGCCAGATCTTCGCCCGATGATCGCCCTTCCTGGTGGTCGGTTCGCAACTAGCGATTTGAACGACTTGTATCGCCGCGTTATCAACCGTAACAACCGCTTGCGCAAACTTATCGAATTGAACGCTCCGGCTGTCATTTGCCATAACGAAATGCGCATGCTTCAGGAAGCTGTCGACGCTTTGATCGACAACTCCGCTGTTCATGGCAACCGCTCTGCCGCCGCGCAAAACGGCCGCCGCAAACTCAAGAGCATCTCCGATCTCCTGAAAGGTAAGCAAGGTCGCTTCCGTCAGAACTTGCTCGGTAAGCGCGTCGACTACTCTGGCCGCTCCGTTATCGTCGTTGGTCCAGAACTTAAGTTGAATGAATGTGGTTTGCCGAAACAAATGGCGCTCGAACTTTTCAAGCCGTTTGTCATTTCTTGGCTCATCGAGCATGAACACGCCGCTAACATTCGCGCCGCAACCCGCATGATCGAAGCTGGCGAAGCTGTGGTCTGGGATGGCCTCGACGAGTGTATTAAGGGTAAATGGGTGCTCTTGAACCGCGCTCCGTCGCTTCACCGCTTGTCTGTCCAGGCTTTCCAGCCGAAGCTGATTGAAGGTAAAGCTATTCAGCTTCACCCGCTCGTGGCTTCTGGCTTTAACGCTGACTACGATGGTGACCAAATGGCGGTCCACCTTCCGCTTTCCGATGCCGCGCAGGCCGAAGCTGGCGAACTTATGTCTGCTGGCAAGAACTTGTTGAAACCGGCCGATGGCGCTCCGGTGCTCGCGATTTATCAGGACGTCGTTCTTGGTATTTATTACCTCACTTACGACAAGCCTGGCACCGAGACTGAAGAAGTCAAACCGTTTAGTTCGGTCTACGAAGCTGAAATGGCCTACGACCAGGGCGTTATCGCTTTGCAAACCCCGATTCGCGTCTTCGCGAAAGGCGAAATCCGCAACACCACTCTTGGCCGCGTGATTTTCAACGAAGTTTTGCCAAAAGATTATCCTTTTGACAACTCTGTTCAGACCAGCAAACAACTTAAGAAAGTTATGGCCGACATCTTCGACATGTATGGCGCTGACACGACCGTGAAGACTGCTGACGCCGTCAAGAACTTGGCCTTCGAATACGAAACGATTGCTTCCGTTTCAACCGCTAAGGATGACTACCCGACTTATCCGGAAATCGACGACTTTATCGCCGAGGGTGATGCAAAGACCGCTCTCATTCAGGAACAATTTGACCAAGGTCTTGTCACCGAGGAAGAACGCTATAACTTAACCGTTGCCAACTGGCGCGACATCGACAAGAAGATTTCTGACTTCTTGAAGAGTAAACTCGCCAGCATGGACACCGATATCGCCGTGATGGTTAACTCCGGCGCTCGTGGTAGCGTCTCCAACATTAAGCTCGCTTCCGCCGAAATCGGTATCATGGTTGATATTAACAACAACGAAATCGAGCTTCCGGTTAAGTCAAGCTACAAGAAAGGTCTCAACACCCTCGAATCCTTCATCGCCACTCGTGGTGCGCGCCAAGGTCAGGTCTCGACCGCTCTCCGTACCGCCGACTCCGGTTATCTCACTCGTCGCCTAGTTGACGTCGCTCAAGATGTCTTCACGACCGACGAAGAGGCTCCGGATCCAGGCTTTGCCGTTTACAAGAGCGAATCCGAATATACTGGCATCGACTTTGCCGCTCGCATCGCTGGCCGCTACACTGCCGAACCAGTTCCAGGCTATGTTGGTGCTGATGAGTTGATTAGCAACGATATTGCCGAGCAGATTGCGAAAGACGACAAGATTGAAAGTATTAAGATTCAATCCGTCCTTACTACGACCGCAGTAAGTGGTGTTCCGCGCAAGAGTTATGGTGTCGATATGTCGACCCGCGCTCTCGTCGCCGCTCACCAGCCGGTCGGTGTTATTGCCGCTCAATCTCTCGGTGAGCCGGGTACGCAGCTGACGCTTGATACGAAACACGGTTCTGGTGTTGCCGGTTCTGGTGCTATCGCTCGCGGTCTTCCGCGCGTTGAGGAGCTTCTCGAAGCCCGCAGTCCGAAAGGTCAAGCGTTCGTTTCTCCAGTTGCTGGCGTGGTTGATGTTCGCGAAGAAAACAACCGCTACATCGTCCAGGTCACTCCTGATACTGGCGATACCTTGCGTCTTGTCCTTGATGGCCGCACTCCACGTATTAAAGACGGTGCAACCGTTAGCGCTGGCGATGTTCTTGCTGATAAGGGCGAAGGGAAAGAGCCGCTCATTTCACCGGCCGATGGTAATGCTCAGTTGACCGACGACGCGATTATTGTTGTCGCCGAAGCTGGCGCCGCGGTTAAGCTCGATATCCCTGGCGATGCTGAACTCCTCGTCAAGGACGGCGACCGCCTCGAAGCTGGCGATCGTATCACGACTGGTTCTTTGAACCTCCAAGACTTGCTCAAGTATAAGGGCGCCGAAGAAACTGCTCGCTACATCATGAACGATGTTATCTCGGTCTATGCCGCTCAGGGCCACGAAATCTCCGCGAAACACCTTGAGATCATCGTCCGCCAGATGTTTAGTCGCGTCATGATTGACGAGGCTGGCGATTCTAGCTTCGTCTCGGGCGACATCGTCTCGAAGGCTGCTATCATTGCTGAGAACCGTAAGCTCGAGGAAGCTGGCAAAGAGCCTGCAACTTACGAAAGCCTCTTGCTTGGTATTACGAAGGTTTCAATCTGGTCCGACTCGTTCTTGTCGGCTGCGTCCTTCCAGGATACCACTCGCGTCTTGATTAACGCCGCCATCAATGGTCGTGTCGATCACTTGAACGGTTTGAAGGAGAACGTCATCATCGGCCGCAAGATTCCAGTTGGTACTGGTGTCACTCCGCTCGATGTGACAGATGCCGAAAAGGCTGAGCTCGAAATCGAAACTGAAGATCTTGAGCCATCCGCCGAAGACGTCGCCGAGATGTAAAACCGCAATTAGACCGGCAAAAGCAAAAATTGCCGGTCTTTTTGTAGTATAATAATATATATGGAAGTTAATCAGGAAGTTATTGCTCACCTGGCTGAGCTGTCGAACTTTGCGCTGACCGACCAGGAAAGCACTCGACTCGTCTCGGACCTCAATGGCATTATTAATTATATCTCGCAACTCGACGAGCTCGACACTTCGGGCATCGAGCCTACTTATCAAGTTTTCGAAATGGAAAACGTTTGGCGCCCCGACGAAATCTTGCCCCAAGACGCCGACCGCGAACAACTTTTGAATTTGACTAAAGAAGTTCGCGATAATCAAATAAAAGTCCCGAAAGTTTTATAGGAGTGCTCGATGAAAACTGCGAATAAAGAAATCACGGCGGTTTCGCTCGTCCAAAACGCGCTCGAAAAGGCGCACAAATTTCAAGAAACTCATCATATCTTCACTTTTCTAAACGATGTTGGGGCGATTAAAAAAGCTGCTGAAATTGATGAGCGTATCAAAAAAGGCGAAAATGTCGGCCGCCTAGCCGGTGTTCCATATGCCCTGAAAGATAACTTCCTGAGCCCCGAAGGCGAAACGACTGCCTCGGCGCACATTCTCCAAGGTTTTACTAGCCCGGTCACGGCGACCGCTGTCGAGAAGTTGGAAAAAGAAGGCGCAATCATGATTGGCCGCACGAACCTTGACTCCTTTGCGCATGGTTCCTCGACCGAGAACTCATACTTCGGCCCGACAAAAAACTCTAAAGACTTGGAGCGTGTCGCTGGTGGCTCTTCTGGCGGTTCCGCTGTTGCTGTTGCCCTAGACATCGTTCCGTTTGCGACGGGTACCGATACTGGCGGCTCGATTCGTCAGCCTGCTACCTTTAACGGTATTTATGGTCTCAAGCCGACCTATGGCACAGTCAGCCGCTACGGTGTTGTGGCTATGGGTTCATCGACCGACTGTGTTGGTTTCTTTGCTCAAACCCCAGAAGATCTAAACTTACTAATGGAAATTACTGCCGGCCAAGATCCGAAAGACATGACTACACTGCCAGATTTCTACGGCAAAGATAACGAAAAGTTTAACGACCCAATCAAGAAAATCGGCATTATCAAAGATTTTGACAACGACGCTGTTGCTCCGAGTATCCGCAAAGCTCTCGCCGACAAGGTTGAGGAACTAAAAGCCAAAGGCCACGAAATCGTCGAGCTGAACATGCCGGCTCTGAAGTATGCTCTCGCGGCATATTATATCATTGTTCCGGCCGAAGTTGCCAGCAACTTGTCGCGCCATGATGGCGTTCGTTATGGCTTCCGCAGCGACAAGTCTGACAATCTGAACGATTTATACGAGAATACCCGCAACGAAGGCTTCATGTCGGAGAATAAGCGCCGAATCATGACTGGCAACTTCGTGCTTTCGTCCGGTTTCTATGATGCTTATTATCTAAAAGCAGCCAAGGCTCGCACGATGATTATTAACGAATATAACGATGCCTTCGAAAAGTGCGACTTTATTCTGACCCCAGTCAGCCCGAACCCAGCCTTTAAACTTGGCGAGAAGGTTAACGATCCGGTTGCGATGTATCTAGAAGACATGATGTCGGTTTCGGTTAACTTGGCCGGTCTTCCAGGTCTAGCGATTCCGGCCGGCGAGACGGAAGACGGTCTGTCGCTCGGTCTGCAGCTAGTTGGCCCGCGCCGCAGCGATGCCGATCTCTTGAAGTTTGCCGCCGAGATGGATAAAGATAGCCATGCCGGCAGCACCGATTCGCACGCTGACATCTTCGGAGGTAAAGACTAATGTGGCCTTCAGTTTTATTCCTAGTTATTGCGATTGTTGCGGTTGGTCTGCTCGCGCTTGTTGCGATGACCTTAATGGGGAAGCGTAAGCATGATTTTAATGTCGAAGAATACCAGACCCGCTGGCTTAAAATCGAGAACGGCCTTGTCAAGGGTCAGCGCCAGACCTACAATCTCGCCGTCTTGAATGCTGACAAGTTGCTCGATCGTGCCCTAATTGAGCTTGGTCTTCCCGGGAAGACTATGGGTGAGCGCATGAAGCGTATTGGCGACCGTTTCACGAAAGTTAACGCTGTCTGGTATGCGCATAAGTTGCGTAACCAGATCGCCCATGAACCAGATTTTGAACTTGATTATGACGAGGCTAGCCGTGCCCTCGCCGCCTTCCGCCAGGCACTAAAAGATCTAGGAGCTATCTAATGACAAAATACATTCCCACTATCGGCATCGAATGCCACGTCCAACTTTGCACTAAAACCAAACTCTTCTCCGAAGTCGACAACGACGCTCGTTTGAAGGAACCGAACTCTTGCGTTTCGCCGGTCGACTACGGTCTGCCCGGCATGTTACCGCGCCTAAATCAAGACGCGATTACTTACGCCGTGCGCGCTGGCCTCGCCCTAAACTCCGAGATTAACCTCGAATCGCGCTTCGACCGCAAACACTATTTCTATCCTGACCTCCCGAAGGGTTATCAGATTACTCAGATGTACCATCCGATTATTGGCGCCGGCTTTGTCGAGCTTCCAGATGGCACCAAGATCCGCATCGAACATGCTCATCTCGAAGAAGACGCCGGAAAACTGAGCCACGAATCGACTTATAGCCTCGTCGACCTGAACCGTGCCGGCACGCCTCTCATCGAAATCGTCTCCATGCCCGATATCCACTCCGCTGCCCACGCTCGCGACTATACGAAAGAACTTTGGCGCTTGATGACTTATGCAAAAGTCACTTTTGGCGATTTGTACAATGGCAACATGCGTTTCGATGTTAATATTTCGCTTGCGCCTGAAGGTAGCGAAAAACTTGGCACTCGCGCCGAAGTCAAGAACCTGAACTCTTTCCGCAGTGTCGAGCGCGCCGTTGAATATGAAATCAAGCGCCAGACTAAGTTGCTTGAAAAAGGCGAAAAAGTCATCCAGGAAACTCGTGGTTGGAGCGACGCCACCGGCGAGACTACCTCTCAGCGCAGTAAGGAAGAAGCTCAAGATTATCGCTATATGCCGGAGCCAGACATCCCACCAATTCGCCTCGCGCCTGAAGTTATTGAAGCGGAGCGCGCGCGCTTGCCGAAACTTCCTGCCGAATATCGTCATGATTTCAGCAAGGTTCTCACTGCGGACTTGATCGAAGTTTTGCTCGACTATCAGAACTTAGTTGAGAAACTCGCCGAGCTCGAAGATGAAAAAACTGCTAAGAAGGTTGCCAACTTGTTCTCGTCGGTACTGTTGGCCGAAGAAAACGCTAGCCTCCTGAACGACGAGCTCCCGACCAAAGAACAACTTCTTGAACTTGTCGAGATGAATGACAAAAATGAACTTTCCAGCACCGCGACTAAGGAAGTTTTTCTGAAGTTCTTCGACCCGGAAATGCATTTCAAAGATACCCGCTCGATCGCGAAAGAACTCGGCGTCATTCAAGAAAACGACATGGGCGCGCTCGAAGCAATTGTCGACGCTGTGCTTGCTAAGCCTGAAACCAAACAGGCCCAAGACGATTATAAAGCTGGTCAGGAAAAAGTCCTCGGCTTCCTTGTCGGTCAAGTGATGAAAGAATCTCACGGCAAGGCTAACCCGAGCGCCGTTCAAGAAATCCTGAAAGCCAAGCTTAAATAATGCCGCCAGTCCCGACGGAGCTCGAAGCCTTCCGGGACTGGTTTGCGGAGCACTTTTCACTCTACGACAAACCTTATACGCTCGACCTCGACCAGGCTCGCGCCGTGCTCGACGGGCATAAGAATACCCTTATCACTGCTCGCGCTGGCTCTGGGAAAACCCGCGTCATCGTCGCGAAGATCGCCTATCTCCTCGCAACAGGCCAGGCCACCCAAGCCGAAATCGTCGCCTTCATGTTTAATCGCACCGCTGCGCAGGAAGTCAACGAACGCATCGCCGAAGTCAAGTTCGACGGACAACCGATCATCAAACATGCCAGCACAGGGCAAACCTCGACCACCGGCCAACATCCCGCAAAAATCGCTTCAACTTTTCATAAGTTTGCCCTTGACATTGTTAAACTTTCTGGTGCTCGCCCGGAACTTATCTCCGAAATTGAACATGAGGAGCTAATCCGTCGCAGTTTGGATCAGGCTCTCAAATCCTTAGAACCGAAGCGTCATGTCTCAAAGCGTGACTTCGATGAACTTTTGAAAACTATCTCCGGCTTTGTTGCGCGCGCCGGGCAAAAGTATATTGGTCAAACTGGCCTCGCGGAACTTCAGAAAAATGTCGAAGATTATGCCTCGCAGCATTTCGACGATCCTAGCTTCGTCGAAAAAGTCCGCCTTCACCAACTCGGCTCCGCCACCTTCAAAAACTATCTTCAAAACCTTCGTCCGTCCAAAACCGATTTTAATCTCCTCATGTCTCGCGCCGCCGAAGTATTACATGGTTGCGACTTGAAAACAGGGACTGGCGAACTTCCGCATGACTACGCCACGGCAGCATCCCGCATTCTCCGGAAAGTTCGCCCGCTGAAGTTTATTATGATTGACGAATATCAAGACTTTTCGCAACTTTTCCTGAACCTCGTGCTGTCTCTGCGAGAAAACTGTCCTTCGGCGCACCTTTTCGCGGTCGGTGACGATTGGCAAGCGATTAACCGCTTCGCCGGTTCCGACGTCGATTATTTTATTCACTTCGCCGACTATTTTTCGGAAGATGTCATAAACATTCCGCTCATGACTAACTATCGCAGCTGCCGACGCATCGTCGAGAATGCCAACGACTATATGCTGGGAAACTACGACCCGACCGCCAGCCGCGCTGTCCCTTTCAACCATAAACCCGGCAAAATTATTCGCCGAAATCCAGATAAAACTCGTTTCGATGCCGACGACATCCGCGAAGACGCCCTCGGCGACGCTCGCTACCAACTCGCTCTCGCTCGTGCTATCGATACTTATAAAACGCCCCTTAACCATCAGCCCAAAAGCACGGCACCCTCTACCGACCGCATCAAAGCCGCCAATATCTCCGCCGATGTCGCCAAACTCCTAAAAACCGTTTTCAAAATCCTCCATAAGAATCGTCATTCGGAAATCATGCTCCTCCATCGCCATAATTTCACGACTTTCTCAAATATTACGCTCGAAACTTTTTACGCCGCGCTTAAAATCCTCACCATCGAAGAGGGAATTATGACGTCAGAAAACTTCGACCAACAAGTCCGCTGCCTGACCATGCACAAGTCGAAAGGGCTCGAATCGGAGGTTGTCATTTTGCTTGAAGCGAACCGCGACCTCGTTCTCGGCCAACATTCGAACGCCGACCTCTGGCAGCTTTTCGGCGACAACTTCGTAACCGAAAAATCCGACCAGCATCGCCTCCTCTATGTCGCCATGACCCGTGCCAAGCAAAAACTCTACATCTTGAGCACCGACAAAAAATTTGCGCTCTGAATGATATAATACTACGAATGACAACTTATTATCCCAAACAAATCCCTTATCTCCTAGATCAAGATTTCCGCGAGCGAGTGGACTACCAAGAACATCATTTTACGGAGCTGGACGAAGCATGCTTCTGCCTTTGGACAATGCGCTCACGCGCCACGCTTGCGGGCGAGGTAACGAATTATATCTTGCCGGATGCTTGCATTGATCTGGTGATAGATTTCACTAAGCAGACTATCAATTTTGCCGGCTTTAGCAAAGCAACCGAGCCATTTCCACTCACTGGTGAGATCGATTATCTCGGGGCGCGGCTGAAACCGAGTGTGTTTTATGTGTTGTTTGGTGTCGCTGCGCAGAAAGTCATGGATCGCGAATTGCCGTTTAGTGCAGTTGAGCAAAATTTTAATCTTGCCGATATTTTCCGCTATACCGACACCGATGACCGCCTTCCCTACCTTAAATCATACCTACTAACGAAACTCCAAACCCATCCGACATTCCCATATTTCCAGGTTATAGATGAACTTTATCAAGCTCCAACTCCGCAAACCGTCACTACTCTTGCGCAGAGTCTGAATTGTTCGAACGGGCGTAGTCTATACCGTTTATTTATGACCCAGTTCGGCGTATCGCCAAAGACCTTGCTTAATATCTTGCGCTTGCATTTCGCTCTAACCTTAATTCTGGAACAGCAAAAATCCCTCGTTGATATTGCTAATCTCTGCGGCTTTTATGACCAAGCCCACTTCAACAAAGAGCTGAAAAAATACAC
Source organism: uncultured Candidatus Saccharibacteria bacterium (assembly GCA_947425085.1). Lineage (GTDB taxonomy): Bacteria > Patescibacteriota > Saccharimonadia > Saccharimonadales > Saccharimonadaceae > Nanosyncoccus. The sequence goes on from CANDYV010000001.1 coordinate 19,797, forward strand.
CAATATTACGCCATCGCAAGTTTTGGATAATTACGGCAAATAGCCATTTTGTCTGTTTTTTACAAGACCTTTGGCGTGATTTTTTATACGATAAGAAAAAGGAGAAAACTATGTATCAAACAATTACCGCAAACTTAATGGTGAAAAATGTTAAAGACACAATCGAATTTTACGAGGATAAACTTGGGTTCAAGACAATTACTACCGTGCCGGAAGGTGGCGACATCCTCGACTTTGCCATCCTCGGCAAAGATAAAATTACCATAATGTTCCAAGAGCAGCAGAATCTCTTGGCGGAGTATTTGACTTTACAAAACGGAGTAATCACGCCAACCTTAACCCTGTTTATTACGGTGGATGATGTGAAGAAGTTATATGACGACCTGAAAGACAAAGTTAAGATTGCTAAAGAATTGCACCAGACTTTTTATGGCAAAGACGAGTTCGCAATTTTCGACAACAACGGCAATATCTTAACGATTTCTTGCTAACATACAGTGCTTTTATTGATTTGGCGGGGCGCACGACTTACGGTGGCGCACCCTATCCATGCGAAGGGTGGTATAATAAGACAAAATATAATCATAGAAAGAGCATCCATGCCCCGAGCCAAAAGTAAAGCAGAACTCCAAAAAACCGCTGCCGAAAATTATCAAAAACTTCTCGACATGATCGACGGCCTGACCGAAACCGAGAAATCAACCGAATTTGATTTTTTGAACGACCCGAAGAAAACCGAGCGACATTGGGGCCGCGATAAAAATGTGCGTGATATTTATATTCACCTTTACGAATGGCATCAGATGATGCTGGATTTTATCAAGAACAATGTCGATGAAAAGCTCAGCAAACAATTCCTCCTCGAGCCCTACACCTGGAAGACTTATGGCGATATGAACCAAATACTCTGGGAAAAGCACCAAAACACTAGCGAAGTCGAAGCGCGCAAAATGTTTGAGAAATCTCACGCCGACGTTCTGAAGCTCGTCGACCGGTTCACCGACCAAGAACTTTTTGAAAAAGGTTTTTATGATTGGACTGGCACGACGAATCTCGGCAGTTATTTTATCTCTGTCATGCCAAGCCACTACGACTGGGCCATGAAAAAGTTAAAAGTCCATAAAAAGAATTGTGAAAATAGATAATCATAATTTATAGCAGCGTCCCCAATATGCCTAAAATCATTTTCAAAGGAATCACCAAGCCAGACGATCCGATTTTCGACGAAGTCGAGCCGCGCCCGAAGAACGCCATCACTCTCAAGATTCCCGAGCACAACATGTTCGTATCGCTGATTTTTGCCGTGCCGTTCTTTCTCATTTGCTTGGCTTTAATCCCGCTCAAAGCTTCGTGGATGGGCGACTTCCCAATGACGCGCGGCTTTATCCCGCTCGGCATCATCCTCGGGATTCTATGCTATTTTCTACACGAACTACTCCACGCTCTGCCGCAGCCGAAGCGGGCGAAAGTTTATATCGGCCTCATTCCTAGCCAGTTTATGTTCTATATGAAATGCGCTGCTCCAATAAAACGCAGTCGTTTTATCCTGATGTCGCTCCTGCCGGCTATTCTTGGTTTAATCCCGCTAGTTATCTTCCTACTCTCCAGTAATCCAGTTCTGAACGCCATTATGTGGCCAATGGCAATGGTCGGGCTCGTCTCGCCGTCGCCGGATTACCTCAATGTCTACGAAGTTCTGCGCCAAGTTCCGAAAAACGCCTACATCCAGGATAGCAAAGACGGGATGTGCTGGTTCGTTAAGTAAGATTTGACGCGTCGCAAAACTCATAATCCCCCTACCACTTTTCGCAATTTTATGATAAAATAAAACAAAGCCTGTGTCTCGGAGGTGATTATGTCTGCCATAAAGTATATTTTTATGGCGACTAACTCCCGCCGAGTGTATAAGTAAAATCTCAGGCAACAATAATAACATAAGGAAAACTTTCATGGCAAGCGAAGTCACAGACCTATCAAAGCTCCGCAATATCGGGATTATTGCCCATATCGACGCGGGTAAAACCACTACGACCGAAGCGATCCTCTATCGCACCGGTCTCAAGCACAAAATCGACCTAGTCAAGGGCGGCACCGGTGGTGCTACGACCGACTGGATGGAACAGGAGAAGGAGCGTGGTATCACGATTACTTCCGCCGCCGTTACTGCTTATTGGAAAGGTCACAAGATCAACATTATTGATACCCCAGGCCACATCGACTTTACCGCTGAGGTCGAGCGTTCACTTCGCGTGCTCGACGGTGCAGTTGTCGTCTTCGATGGTAAGATGGGTGTCGAGGCTCAGTCCGAGACTGTTTGGCGCCAGGCGACCAAATACGGCGTCCCTCGCATCTGCTTCGTCAACAAGATTAACCAAATCGGTGGCGACTTCTACAAATCCCTCGACAGCATTCACAAGCGTCTCTCGAAGAACGCTGTTGCCGTTCACTTGCCAATCGGTTTCGAGAAAGACATCTGCGGTGTCGTCGACCTTATTGACATGAAGGCTTACACCTACAAAGATTACGCCGATCATGAGTTGACTGTTGGCGATATTCCTGCTGATATGCTCGAGAAGGCCAAGAATGCCCGCTCTCTCCTCGTCGAGGAAGCCGTCCAGGCTGACGAAGCCCTCATGGAAAAGTTCTTCAACCAAGGCGAAGAGGCAATTTCTGAAGTTGAGTTGAAGGCTGCTCTTCGCAAGCGCGTGCTTGATGGCGACTTCTTCCTCGTCACCGGTGGTGATGGCCGCGGCGTGATCGTCGAGAAAGTTCTCGATCTCGTTGCTGACTATTTGCCGTCTCCGCTCGATCGTGATCAAGGTCAGACTGTCGGCATTGACCCGAAGACTGGTAACCAGGTCATCCGCAAGGCTGACAATAGCGAGCCTTTGACTGCTCTCGCCTTCAAAATCGCAACCGATCCATTCGTCGGTAAACTCATCTTCGTCCGCGTCTATGCCGGTAAAATGACTTCCGGTAGCACCGTTTTGAACGCTACGACTGGCGACAAAGAGCGCATCGGTCGCCTCGTCCGGATGTTCGCTGATAAGCGTGAAGAAATCTCCGAAATCACCGCTGGTGATATCGCCGCCGTGGTTGGCATGAAGGAAGTCACGACTGGCACGACTATTTGCGACCCAGCTCATCCAATCCACCTCGAAGACATCACCTTCCCAGATCCTCCAGTATCTATCGCTGTTGAGCCAAAGACTAAATCCGATCAGGAAAAAATGGGCCTCGGCCTCCAGAAGCTCGTCGAAGAAGATCCGACCCTCCGCGTCCACACCGACGAAGAGACTGGTCAGACTATCATCTCCGGCATGGGTGAGCTTCACCTCGAAATCGCGATCGACCGTCTCCAGAAAGAGCATGGTGTCGAAGCGAACACCGGTGCGCCGCAGGTCGCTTATCGCGAAACTATTCGCGGCACCGCTGAAGCACAGGGTAAGCACATCAAGCAGTCCGGTGGTCGTGGTCAGTATGGTGACGTTTGGGTTAAGTTTGAACCGAACGAGCCAGGCAAAGGCTTCGAGTTCATCGACCAGATTAAGGGTGGCGTGGTTCCTCAGGAATACCGCAAGCCAGTCCAGCAGGGTATCGAAGAAACCTTGAATGGCGGCGTTATCGCCGGCTACCCAGTCGTCGACGTGAAGGCAACCCTCTACGATGGTTCTTACCACGATGTCGACTCCTCCGAGCTCGCCTTCAAACTCGCCGGTTCTCTCGCGACTCGCGCTGGTATCCAGAAAGCGAACCCAGTCCTTCTTGAGCCAATCATGAAGATCGAAATCACCACTCCGGAAGAGTTCATGGGCGACGTTATCGGCGACATCAACTCTCGCCGTGGCCGCATCGACAGTATGGAAGACTTGAACGGCGGCGCCAAGCTCATCAAGGCTTTCGCTCCGCTAGCCAATCTCTTCGGCTATACTTCCGACCTTCGCTCAATGTCGCAAGGTCGTGCCGCTAGCTCCATGGAGCTCTTCGGCTACGAGGAAGTTCCACCCAACGTGGCGAACGAAATCATCGAGAAACGCAGCACAAAATAACAACTTACGGAAAGTCCCCAATATACGGGGACTTTTCTGTTTTCCTGACGAGTAGGATTATTTATGAAAAAGGTAAAACTTATTGTTGCGGTTATTTTCATAGCCCTCCTTGTGGCGCTAGCTATCTTTCTAAGTCTACCTTCTCGGGAGCAAGCTAAATTTATTCCGCACTTTGACGTTCCCGAAGAATTCGTTGCCGTCCGCGACTATACTGCCGAGGAAAAACGCACAATTGGCATATATGGCTATATCTCTTCGGATAACGAACCTTACGCCGTTGGCATTAACCAATATGATAAACCGGTTTTCAAGGATCCGAATCAAGCACTCGCCGCTCTATATATGGATTATGCTGACGCTATTGACTACATGGGAAGTTCGGTCGGCAACCTATTTAGTGGACTCAATAATCAAACCGCTATCCTTAACACTGAAACCGACGATCCAATTTTGCGTGATCGTATTAGATTCGTGATTGAGTTCCTACTGATTTTTAATAACAGTTTCCACGAATAATATATAATATACTCATATGTCGACTAAGATTTATATCATCGAAGACGAACCAGTCATGCGCCAAAGTCTCGCCGACCTTCTCGCGGGCTCCGGCTATGAAACCGACGCTCTAGTTTTTGAAGAGCGATCTACACCCCGCGAACTTGATCAACCTACACTTCATAACCCTGAGCAGTCTGCGCCCCGCGAGCTTGAACGGTCTGCGCCTTTTGATCTCGAGACTATCGTCGAACAAATCCTCGCGGCGAAGCCTGATTTGCTTCTGCTCGACATCAATCTCCCAGGCTTAAACGGCGAACAACTCCTGAAAACCCTGCGCCAGACTTCCGAACTCCCCGTAATCATGGTGACGAGCAGCAGCTCCGAAATGGACGAAGTTCTCTCTATGAGTTATGGCGCCGATGATTACATCACGAAGCCTTATAGTCCGCAAGTTTTACTCCTCCGAATCGCCGCCGTCCTGAAGCGCGTCGAAGCCCCCAGCAGTATTAAAAACTTTCGCCACCTAAACATCGATCTTGCTCGCGGCGTGATTTCTGGAGAGAAAGACCCGAGAACTGGCAAGCCGCGTCGCGCCTTGCTTACGAAGAATGAAATGATTATCTTGAGCCATCTCCTCGAAGCAAAAGGCGAAATTGTCACTCGCGACGCTCTCATGACCGACCTCTGGAACAACCAAGAATACATCAACGACAACGCCCTGACCGTCAACACCAGCCGCCTTCGTTCGAAACTTAAATCTCTTGGCGCCGACGACGCTATTGAAACTCGCAAAGGCCTCGGCTATGTCCTCGCCTAACCCGACCGCCGACCGCCGCGACAACCCCGCCAATCTCCGCCACTTTCTCCGCGAGAAGCTCTATTACTTTATACTTTTCTTCGTCCTTCTAGCCTGCCTACTACTTTTTCTGCTCGCCCTCCATGCCCGCGCCGAAATCATTATCATTACCGTAATCTTCTTCGCGCTTTTTGGCATCACTGTCCCGGTTTCCGAATATCTCCGCCGCCGCACCTTTTATCAAAAACTCCTCCAAAACATTGCCAGCCTCGACCGCGCCTACCTCGTCCTCGAGACCCTTGCTAGGCCGAACTTCTATGACGGCGCCGTCCTCTACGAAGCGCTCTACGCTATCAACAAATCCATGGCCGAAGTCGTTCAGAGCTATGAAATCGAAGCCGACGAGTTTCGTGACTATATCGAAATGTGGATTCACGAAGTTAAAACTCCCCTCGCCACTTTGAGTCTCATGAATAAAGATCGCAAAATTGCCGCCCAGCTTAGTCGTCTTGACAGTTACGTCGAACAAGTTCTCTATTTCGCTCGCGCCGAAAACGCCGAGCACGATTATCTCATTAAGTCGACTTCGCTCGCCGAAATTATCAAAAATGTCGCCACTCGTAACCGTGACCTTCTCCTCGCCAGTAACGTCGACTTTGCCGTGAGCAACCTGGACCATGAAGTTTTTACCGATAGCAAATGGCTTGAGTTTATCATCAACCAGATCCTTCAAAATAGCGTTAAATACCAGAGCAAAACTATTACCATTTCCGCCAAAGACACCGCAGAAAGAACTGTCCTCACGATTACCGATGATGGTCTTGGCATTTCCGCGAAAGATCTCCCGCGCGTCTTCGAAAAATCCTTCACCGGCGAGAACGGCCACGGTACTACATCTGCCGCGAACAGTCGAATCAGCCGCAACTCATTGCCAAGTAGCGGCCAAAAGTCGACTGGTATGGGTCTCTATATCGCGAAAACCCTCTGCGACAAGCTCGGTCACCAAATCGAAATCTCCTCACCAAACCAAAAGGGCACCATCGTCGAAATCACTTTTCCGCGCCACGATTACTATACTATCATGCGCCCAGAAACCCCCGGAAACCCAGAGAAGTCCGCCCGTTCAGAAAACCATACTCCACCCAGCAAAAATCATACTCCGGCACCGCCAAATCATACTCTTTCAAAAAAGTAAGTTTTCTGAAACCTTGAGCAAACGACAAAACTTCCAGAGTAAACTATAATCAAGCCAAGACAAACTAAAACCGTCGCCGACAAAAGCCAAAAGTTAAGGCGACGACCCCCCAAAGAACATAAGGAGAAGCATGAAAACTATTCTCGAGCTAGAAAAAGTCGAAAAGTATTATGGCAACAAGTCTTCGCTCACGAAGGCTATCAATAATATTTCCTTCAAAGTGAACGAAGGCGAGTTTGTGGCGATTATGGGCGCCAGCGGCTCCGGCAAGACCACTTTACTCAATATCATCTCAACCATTGACCGCGTTACTGCCGGCCACATCTACGTCGACGGCGACGACATCACGTCCCTCAAAGGCGAAGAACTCAACGAATTCCGTCGCGAAAAGCTCGGCTTCATTTTCCAGGACTTCAATCTCCTCGATTCGCTCACGGCTTACGAGAATATCGCTCTCGCGCTTTCGATTCAAAACTTCGCACCCAGCGAGATTGATGACCGCGTCAAAAAGGTCGCTAGGGAACTAAATATCACTGATGTTCTCAGTAAATACCCCTATCAAATGTCCGGTGGTCAGAAGCAACGCGTCGCCTCCGCTCGCGCCATCATCACCGACCCGAAGCTCGTCCTCGCCGACGAGCCGACTGGCGCGCTCGACTCGAAATCCTCGAAAATGCTTCTCGAACAGTTTGAGCGTCTGAACCAAAAGTTCCAGACCACGATTCTTATGGTCACGCACGACGCCTTCGCCGCGTCCTACGCGAACCGGGTCATTTTCATCAAAGATGGCAAAGTTTTCAATGAACTTTTGAAGGGTGACGACTCGCGCAAAGATTTCTTCGACGCGATTATCGATGTTATCACTTTGCTCGGTGGCGACGCCAGCGACGTCTTGTAAACGACCATAAACCGCAATTACAGAAAGGAATTAGCTATGTTTACAAAACTCGCCCTCAAAAACATTCGCCGCAGCATTAAAGATTATGCAATTTACTTCTTCACACTCGTGCTAGGCGTCGCAATCTTCTATGTTTTTAACTCGCTCGAAAGCCAATCCGTCATGCTCGACGTCACCGAGCGCGTCAAAGACATGCTGAAACTTATGAACGTCATTCTTGGCGTTGTCAGCGTCTTCGTCTCCGTGATTCTCGGCGCGCTGATCATCTACGCTTCGCGCTTCCTGATCAAGCGTCGCAGCAAGGAGTTCGGGCTCTATATGACCCTCGGCATGGGCAAACGCAAAATCTCCCGCCTCTTGCTCATCGAGACTTTCTTGATCGGCGTCCTCTCGCTAGTCGCAGGTCTTGCGCTTGGTATCATCGCCTCGCAGTTCACCAGCGTCCTCGTCGCTAATATGTTCGACGCCGACCTGACTAACTTCCAATTCGTCTTCTCCGGCGCCGCCTGTCTGAAAACCCTCATCTACTTCGGCGTCATCTATCTCGCCGTCATGATTTTCAATGTCATCATTATCGGCCGCCAGAAACTCATCAACCTGCTTTCTAGCAACCGTCGCAATGAAAAAGTCGCCCTGAAGAACCCCTGGGTCTGCACCGTTGTCTTCATTATCGCCTCCGTCATGCTCGGCTATTCCTACTATCTCGTCACCGCCGGTCTCAACACCCTTATCGAAAACGCCGACGTCCAAATCCTCCTTGTCCCGATCGCCATTGGCGTCGCCGCCACCTTCCTCCTCTTCTGGTCGCTTTCGGGCCTACTTCTCCGAATTGTCATGAGCTTCAAGAAAGTCTACTATAGCAAGCTAAACTCGTTCATCCTTCGTCAATTTGGCAGCAAGATTAACACTACTGTCGTCTCCATGAGCCTCATCTGCCTTATGCTCTTCACGACGATTTGTATCCTCGGCTCCGCCCTCTCTATCAACCACACGATGCACGAAACCGCCGAAAAACTAATGCCCGTCGACATCCAGGTTGTCGGCATCGGCGAAGACCCAGTTGCTATTCCGGAAATCTACCAACGCGAGAACGTCATTCTGTCCGACTGGCTCGAAGATATCACGACCTACGAAACTTATCGCCTCGACAGCGTCATTCTCGGCGACGTTATTGGCTCGGTTAGCGGCGTAAATGAAGGTGCTGGAGATGTGACGATCATGGGTTCTTATGACGTCTCCGAACGCTTCATTCATCAAAGCGACTATAATCGCGCCGCGAAAGTTTTCGGTCATCCCGAAGTTAATCTTGCAGACGGCGAGTATGCTATGATTGCCGACTTCAAACCTGTGCTCGAACTTCGCAACCAAGCCATGAAAGATGGCAAAAAAATTACGGTTGCCGGCAAAACCCTCTCGCCAAACTCCGATCAATGTATCGTCGGCGGCATCGAACTCCAAGTTTCGACTCTCAACGAGGGAATTATCATCGTGCCGGATAGTGTTAACCTCGCCGCCGAAGCTGAATCGCGCCGTGAAGTCCTCCTCGCGAACTACAAAACCGACGTCGATCCCGAGGCCGCCGAGCGCATCCTCTACGGTGTCAACAACCGTTTCTATAGCGACGACGAGCCTGACGAAGAAAGCGCGGTCTATAATTATAACGGCAGCAACCGCGGCATCTATTACTTTGATGTCGAGTCGCGCCAGGACCTCATCGATAATAATGTCGGCACTTCCGCTCTCGTCACCTTCGTCGGGCTTTATCTCGGCATCATCTTCCTCATCTCCAGCGCCGCCGTCCTCGCCCTCAAGGAACTTTCCGAAAGCAGCGACAACCGCGCGAAATACACCGTTCTCCGCAAAATCGGCGCCAGCGAAAAGATGCTAAACCGCGCACTCTTCTGGCAGATTTTCATCTTCTTCCTTTTCCCGCTCCTCATCGCAATTCTCCACGCTGTCTTTGGCCTTCAATTCTGTGACGTCGTTTTGATTAGCCTCGGCGGTATCGACATCACCAGCGCCCTGCCCGCCGTTGCCATCATCCTCGGCGCCATCTATGGCGGCTACTTCCTCATCACCTACCTTTGCAGCAAAAACATTATTAGAGACCAACGAAACTAATATGTGCTATAATAGCACATATGAAGCTTACGCTAATCGGCTTATTGCTTATCAATCTCGGCTTACTTGTGATTTTGATTGCCCGAAAGCCCGTCGCTCGTGTCGATACAACGAAGCTTGAAGAACGCCTTATTCGAGTCGAAGGCCAACTCGATAAACTCACCCCAAAAATTGAAGATGCCTTCCGCGAAAACCGCCGCGAGATTACGACGAACTTACAGGACAGCCGCAAAGAACTTTCCGACAACTTACAACTTATCCAGAAAACTGTCGACACTCGCGTCAAAAGCCTCCAGGACGACAACTCGAAAAAGTTGGAGGAAATGCGCCTCACGGTTGACGAAAAGCTACAAAAGTCCGTCGAGGAACGCTTCAATAATAGTTTCAAGCATATCTCCGGTCAGCTCACCCAGGTTTATCAAGGCCTGGGTGAAATGCGTAATCTTGCGCACGGCGTCGGCGACTTGAAGAAAGTCATGGAAGGCGTCAAAACTCGCGGGATTTATGGCGAAGTTCAGCTCGGCAACATTATTTCCGATAGTTTGACCAAAGATCAATATCTTGAGAATACCCTAACGAAAGCCGGCAGCAATGACCGGGTTGAGTTCGCGATTAAAATGCCCGGCCAAGGCGAGAACCAAGTCCTTTTGCCGATTGACTCAAAGTTCCCAGTCGAGAATTACGCTCGGCTTATCGAGGCTTATGATCGTGGTGACAAAGCCGAAATCGAGGCTCTGCGCAAAGCCCTCGCGACCGACGTCAAGGAACAAGCCAAGAAAATCGCCACCAAATACCTCGATCCTCCTGCGACGACCGATTTTGGCGTCATGTTTGTCCCGACCGAAAGTCTCTACGCCGAGATTCTCCGCATTCCGGGGCTTTTCGATGAGGTTCGTCAGAAGCTGAACGTTACGATTTGCTCGCCCTCGACCTTGCCGGTGATTCTTTCCGGTCTCACCATGGGCTTCCGCACGGTTGCGATCGAAAAGCGCTCCGCCGAAGTCTGGCAAACCCTCGGTGCCGTCAAAACTCAATTCTCAAAATTTGGCGATTTGCTCGATGCGACCAAGAAAAAACTCCAAGAAACCGTCAACAAAATCGATTCTGCTTCTACCACTTCTCGTCAAATTGAGCGCAAGTTGAAATCTGTCGAGACTTTGCCGGAAGCCGAAAGCGTTAAAATGATTGGAGATATTGAGGTTTAATATGGAGACTTTTTCCGAGCACAGCCCCGCTACCTGGTTTTTACTTTTTCTGACTTATTCCTGTGCTGGCTGGGCTATGGAGCTTGTCGTCACTTTGCTCCAAAAAGGTCGCCTGACCAATCGAGGCTTCTTCATCGGCCCGATTTGCCCGATTTATGGTGTTGGCGCGCTCGTCGGAACTCTGGCCATCGGCCACGTCGAGAATCTTATCGCGATTTTCTGCGTTTCCGTCGTAGGTGCAGCGCTCCTCGAATACATGACTAGTTTTCTCATGGAAAAAATCTTCCGCGTGCGCTGGTGGGATTATTCCGACCAGCCTTTTAATATCAACGGTCGCATCTGTCTCGGTGCTTTGCTCGGTTTCGGCGTTGCTGGTGTTCTGATCGTCCGCGTTTTTAATCCGCTTCTTTTTGCCGCTTTCGATAGCGTTAACCCGGAGCTTCTCAATATCATCGCTCTTATTCTTGCCTTCCTTTTCGTTGTCGATGTTGTTTGCTCGCTAATTTTGATTTTCGGTTTCCGCGTCACCGTCGGCACCGTCGAGCGCGACGCTACCGAAGAAATCTCCGAGCGCGTCCACGCAATCATTATGGAGAAAGGCCGCCTCAGTCGCCGTATCGCCAAGGCCTTCCCGAACTACGAACCGAAGAAATCCACTCGCCGCAAAACCTCCCATAAATCTGCCAAAACCTCTCGCAAAACTACTTCAAAGTCTACTAAAACAACTTCAAAATCCGCCAAGTCTTCCTCGAAGTCGACAAAACCCCGAAGGTAGCATATAATAATATATATGTATCAGAAGTTCACTCAGTTTTTAGCCGACAAAAAGCGCATTTGTATTATTCAGGCCGAGAATCCCGACGGCGATTCGCTCGGCTCCGCCATTGCGCTCGATTATATTTTGAAAGACACCGAGAACTCGCTTTATTGTCCGGTCGACTTGCCGACTTATCTCCACTATTTCCCGGATTGGTCGCGCGTCACGAACGAATTCGACTACAAAGCCGATGGCTATATTATCGTCGATACTGCCGCAGCAGTCTTGCTTTCGAAACTTCTCGACGACGTTGCGATTCGCAATTCGCTTTATAATAAACCCGTTCTCGTCATCGATCATCATGAAACGGAGGATGACCTCGACTTTCCGCATGAAGCTATTATCGAACCGCGCCCAGCTTGTGCTGATTTGATTTTTCAAATTGCCAAGGCAGAAAACTTGGCCGTTCCGAAAGAAGCCGCCGAAGCTCTCTATGCTGCGATTTCCTCCGATACGCTCGGCCTTGTCAGTGCTTCCGTCACCTCCGAAACTATGCGCACCATGGCTGAACTAATCGACCTCGGCGCAAATCCTGCCGAGCTTGATGAACGCCGTCGCGATTTTATGAAAAAATCTCCGCGCATTCTCGACTATAAGGCCGATTTGATTAAGCGCATTGAGTATTCGCTCGACGGGGAACTGGCGACTATTCACATTCCGTTCGAAGAAATCCAGGCTTATTCCAACGAATACAACCCGAACGTCCTAATTCTTGAAGAGATGCGCCTGATTGAAGGCGTGGTGGTTGCTATCGCGATTAAAACTTATCCGGATGGCAAAGTCACCGGCAAAGTTCGCACCGCCGAGCCGATCGCCGAGCAAATCGCTGGATATTTTGGCGGCGGCGGTCACCCTTACGCTGCCGGCTTCCGCACTTACGATACGAACTATGAAGAAGTGGTCGCTGATGTCGTGCGAATTATGCCGGGGCTTCTCGAAGCTACTCGCGCTGAAAAACTTGCCCAGCAAAACACCGCCGATAAAACTTCCGAGCCGGCGGCATAATGCTAACGCAAAAACTCTATAATGCATCCACTTGGGTCTGGCACAAGTGTTTCCGGGTTCCCGTTCGCCTCGAGGCAACTTATGATCGTAAAGTCAAAAAACCGGAACTGACCGTAGTATTTCTCCACGGTATTTCTGCCACCTCCGACACCTGGCGCACGACCTTGAAGCAACTCGCGAGAGACCCTGATCTCGAGAAAGTTCGTCTCGTTGCTCTCGATCTGCTCGGCTTCGGCAAGTCACTTCGTGCCGATTGGCTCGATTATGATTATCTCGATTATGACCAGGCGCTTGACCAAGCTTTGAAACATCTCCGCGTCAAAACTCCGGTTGTTCTTGTCGGACACTCCATGGGCTCGCTGATTGCCGCTGATTATGCCACGAATTTTCATCCCAGCGTCGAACTTGCCGAACTTGTCCTTGTCTCGCCACCAGTTTTGATGGCCGAAGAGCTTGCCCGTCTTCCTGATAAAGCCTATACAAAAACCTATGGCTCGCTCCACAAGATTGCGACCGAAGTTCCGGCCGCCGACGTTCTGGCGCACCTCGTCCAGCGCTTCAGTAGTTTTCGTAGCACTTATATCCGCACCGCCGCCTTTGCGAAATCTATGGAGCAAGTCATCTTAAATCGTAAAAACTACCAAACTTACACCAAAATCCGCATCCCGACTACTATTATTCACGGTCATTTCGATCCGCTCGTCATGCGTTCGAACTTGAAGCGCGCCGCCAAGCAAAACTCGCGCTACATTACTTATGTCAGCGTGATTGGCCAACATGACATTTCGGTCGGGAAACGTGCTAAAATATTAGCAGAGATAAAGAAGGTTCTGAAAAATGCCAGCAAACAAACTGAAACTGTATAATACTTTAAGCCGCAAGGTCGAAACTTTCACGCCGTTTAATGCCGGCGAAGTTAAAATTTATACTTGCGGCCCGACTGTTTATAGTCAGCCCCACATTGGCAATTTTGCGGCCTATATTTATTGGGATTTATTAATTCGGACTTTGAGAGCGCAGGGCTACAGTGTGAAGCGCGTCTTAAACTTGACCGATGTCGGACATCTAACTTCCGACGCCGACGACGGTGAAGATAAGCTTGAAAAAGGTGCGCGTCTGACCGGAAAAACCGTCTGGGAAGTCGCCGAGTTCTATATCGATAAGTTTCTCGCCGACTATAGCGCGCTCGATTTGACCCCGCCCGACCTTCTCGCCCGCGCGACGGATTATATCCCGGAAGACATTGAACTGGTTGATATTTTGACTGCAAAGGGCTATACTTACGAAACTCGCGACGGTATATATTATAATACCGCGAAGTTCCCGCATTATGCCGACTTCGCTCGACTTGATCTCGACAACTTGAAGGCTGGCGCTCGTGTTGAGTTCTCTGACGAAAAGTTAAATCCTTCCGATTTTGCGGTCTGGAAGTTTATCCAGCCTGGCGAGAAACACGAAATGCGCTGGGATTATCTCGGTCGCCCCGGCTATCCCGGCTGGCATCTTGAATGTTCGACGATTATTCATACCGAACTTGGCGAGACTATCGATATTCATGCTGGCGGCATCGACCATATTCCTACCCACCACACCAACGAAATCGCCCAGAGCGAAGCCGCCTTCGAGAAAAAACTCGCCAAATATTGGATCCATTGTAATCATCTTACCTCTGAAGGTCAAAAAATCTCCAAGTCGCTCGGCAACGGATATTCGCTCGCCGACCTCGCCGAGAAAGGATACTCGCCGCTCGACTTCAAGATGTGGGTTTTGCAAGGGCATTATCAATCCGAGCGCGACTTTAGCCTCGAGAACCTCGAGGCCGCACGCATTCGCCGCTTGAACTGGCGCAATCGTATCGCGAAATGCTACCAAACTTCCGCCGGCTCCTCAACTACAACTTCTGACGCTATCGCCGACATTATTGATGCCCTCGACGACAACCTGAACTCCCCGAAGGCTTTCGCCATTATCGACGCCGTCACGAATGACGACCTTGATTTTTGGCAACAAATCGACCACCTCTTCGGGTTAGGTCTACTCTCTGACTCGCCTGAGCTTGGCTCTGCTGCCAAAAAGCTCCTTGAAGAGCGCCAAGCCGCTCGCGCCGCGAAAGATTTCGCGACCTCGGACCGTCTACGTGACGAGCTATTGGCGCAAAATATCTCTGTACTCGATTCGAAAGACGGTCAAATCTGGCAATATGCCCGCTAAACTATGACATGTGTTATAATAGATATAATAATTTTGGAGGTCATTCATGAATCAAGACAAACCCGGCTTCTTCGCCCGCAAATATAACCCCAGCGAAGAAAGTTTGCTTAATATTTTCAAAACCCCGAAAATCTGGGGTGCGCTCCTTGGCGAAGTGCTCGGTACTATGCTTCTGACTATGTTGCTCATGTGCACAATCGGCATGTTCCGTGTCGACTTTGTGCCAATCTTCTTAATGTGCGCCGTCATCGGCATTTACGTTGTTATCGTTAAACTTTCTGGCGCTCAACTCAACCCGCTCGTCACCGCTGGCATGATGGCGACTCGCCGCATGTCTGCAATTCGCGGCGTGCTCTATATTCTATCTCAGGTCGTTGGTGCTTGGATTGCTTCGCTTTTGCTTAACGCCTTCCGCCTTGGTGGTAGCGGCGACGTCGGAGGAACCCTTCCCGAGCTTATTGAAGCCACCGGCGAAAACTTCTGGGCACTCACCTTTATTAGCCTCCTCTGCGCTGTTATTTTAGCCTTCTGTTTCGCTCGTGCTATTCGCTATGCTAAAAAGAATACTTTGGTTTTCGCCTTTACCGTTGCGAGCAGCATTGTCCTGACTTATTTGTTGAGCGTGGTGATTTCGCAGAACTTCTTTGGCCTTACTGAAAGCATCGTCTTCAACCCCGCCTCCGCTCTTATGTATGGCGTCTTGCCGACCACGGCCGAAAACTTTGGCGCCCTCGCGAGTAGTGCCGGTCTAGCTCTTGCAGTTTATGTCTTGGTCCCGGTCATCGGCGGCATTGTTGGCTTCTACCTCTCCGATCTTGCGGCTCGCCTCGCAGGGCCGGCCTACCAGTTCGAGGAAGACCGTTGCCAGAACTCGAAAGAACTAAACGCTTAACGTTGCGCACTAGCTGCAGCCATGTTAGAATAAAGCAATGGAAAAAGTTATTGAGGTAAAAAACTTAGTCAAAGTTTACGGCAAGCGTTCCGCCGCCTTCACCGCGCTCAAACACCTTAATCTAGATATCTACAAAGGCGAGTCGGTCGCTATCATCGGCAAGTCCGGCTCTGGCAAGTCTACGCTAATGCACCTACTCGCTCTTCTTGATAAGCCAACTTCTGGCACTATCGAGATCAACGGGGTCGATTCGACTAAACTCCGTGCCCGCAAGCTTAACCAACTTCGCAACCAGAGTTTCGGCTTTGTCTTCCAGCAATTCTTCATGAACCCGAATGATACCGTCCTTGAAAATGTCATGCTTCCGCTCAAAATCGCCGGCGTGAGGCGCAAGAAGCGCAAAGAGCTTGCAACTAAAGCTTTACATACGGTCGGGCTTGAAGAACGTCTTAAATTCAAGGCTAACGACCTTTCCGGCGGCCAGAAGCAGCGCGTCTGTATTGCCCGTGCGCTCGTGAACGATCCGAGCATCATTTTTGCCGACGAACCGACCGGGAATCTCGACTCGACAACTGGCGACAAAATCATCAAACTTCTCTTTGACGCCAACAAAAAAGGCACGACCTTGATTATCGTTACTCATGATGAAGACCTAGCGAAGCTTTGTGATCGCCAAGTTCGTATCATGGATGGCGAAATCGTCGAGGATACTGGCGCCAAATCGCAAAAGTCATCCAAGAAACCAAACTCGCAGTCGAAAAACGCCAAGACCTCTATGTCGAACGCTAAACCTGCCAAGAAAGGAGCTAAAAAGTAATGGGACTTTTTGAGATTATCAAGACCGCTAATCATAACCTTTTTCGCAACAAAGTCCGCACTTTTCTAACTATTCTTGCGATTTTCGTAGGTAGTTTTACGATCGTTCTGAATGTTGCTATCAATGCCGGCGTCAACTCTTTCATCGACAAGCAAACCGCTAGCCTTGGTGGTGATGATTACATTATGATCACTAGCAGCGGAGCTGTCGGTATGATGAACTCCATGATGTCGACCTCGAGCGAACCGACCGAATATAATCCGAACCAGACCCTCTCCGCCATGAATAAGGAACAGCTCGATAAGCTTGGCAAAATTGATGGTCTAAACCCAGATGACTTCTACATCGCAAAGCAAATACCGGTCGAATATATCACAAGCAAAGAAACTGACAAGAAATATAACATCACGGTCGGCGCGATGCCTCCAGGCGAATTTAATATTGCGACCACCGCCGGCACCTTGCCGAGCCAGGATACTAAGGAATACGAAATTACGCTTGAGCCTGGTTACCCGAAAGCGCTCGGATTCGGTTCCGACGAAGATGCTATCGGCAAAACCGTCACTCTTGTCATGCTCGATACGATGACGAATAAGCCCATTGAGTTTAAAGCCAAAGTTGTTGGTGTTCAGGCGCCGGGCGTCGTCGCCGTGAACGGCTCGATTATCAGTCGCGCCCTCGAAGATGCAATGTATGAAGAAGGCACAAAATACTACCCTGCCGAACAGAAAGAACTTGTTTACGCCATCCAAACTCGTTTTGATAACTCAAAATACACCGAAGATGAAATCAAAGCCAAGCTAAAAGAGGCCGGTTTCGTTGGCCTTACCGTTTCCGACATGATGGGAATGATTCGCACCTTCTTCGACGTCATCATGATCGTCTTCACGATTTTTGGCGGGATTGCCTTGCTAGCCGCTTCGATCGGCATTATCAACACCCTCCTCATGTCGGTCGAGGAACGGACTCGCGAAATTGGTCTTGATAAAGCGCTCGGTATGTCTTCCGGCAGGATTTTCCTTGAATTTGCCGTCGAAGCTATTGCGCTCGGTTTTTGGGGTTCCGCATTCGGCGTTCTTGTCGCTATCATCATCGGCAATATCACAAACACCCTTGTTCACGCTCCAGGCGGATTCCTGGAAGCTCTGCCGACCTTTAATCTCTTCGAATTCACGCCGGCTAATGTCATCCCGATTATTCTTATCGTTATGTTCATCGCCTTTCTCGCTGGCACAGCCCCAGCCTGGAAGGCTGCCCATAAGAACCCAATCGACGCCCTTCGCTACGAGTAAGCCGCGAGCAAAATATATCACAGAACGAATAAAACTACCCAAAATGAGTCGAAACAAATCGAAAAAAGCCCCAGAATATATCACAGAACGAATAACTATCGAGAAGTTAGTTCCTGGCGGACAGGGTCTTGCGACGCTTTCCGATGGTGAAAATAGTGGCAAGAAAGTCTTTCTCTGGAATGCCTTGCCTGGCGAAATTGCCACCAGAATCCAGCTCACCAAAAATAAAAGCACTTACGCCGAGGGAATTGTCCTCGATTTCGAAAACCCCTCTCCGCATCGCATCCCGCCACGCGACGATTGCTACTTATCAACTTCGCCTTGGCAGATTATGACTTATGATTATGAACTGGAGCAAAAACATGCGCTACTTCAAGAGATTTTCCGCCAGCAGAAAATCGATTTACCGAGCCAAGTTGAAATCGCGCCCGTCCAGACCGACGGCAAGGATTTTCATTATCGCAACAAAATGGAGTACGCGCTGTATTTCGACCACAGCGACCAGAAGATTCATCCCGCCTTCCGCACTCGCGGCAGCCATCAAAAAGTCATTGTCGACTCATCTAGCCTTGAACGACCTGAGATTTTTCAAAAAGCCCAGCAAATTATCGCCGAGCTGAACGAAAAACATGATGAAGCTCGCAAATACCAATCGCTTCTACTCCGCGCCAATCAATCCGGCGAAGTGAGCGGTGGTCTGATTGAGAATCATCAACCTCGCCCGAGGTTTAGCCTGCTCGAAGATGCAATTCTCGGCCAGACTTACTCCTACTCGCCGAACGGCTTCTTCCAGATTAACCTGCCGGTCTACGAAATGGCGCTTCGCGAAATCGAGAAAGAAATTGAGAAAGAAATTGAGAAAGAAATCCAACAAGAAACCTGGCAGCAAGAAATCCACCCCGCCACCGCGCAGGCGCAAAACTCTCACCAGCCGCGCCCACGAAAAGTCCTCGACCTCTACGCCGGGGTTGGCACGATCGGTCTCTCGGTCGCCCGCGACCAAGACCTAACCCTTGTCGAGTGTGACAAACCAGCCTATCTTGAGATGGAGCGCAACTGTCAAGAGGCTCGCCGTCAGGGGGCAAACGTTCACCCCGTTCTTGCGAAATCCGAAGAAGCTCTCGATTATATTGAGCCAGAGCAAATCGTAATCGTTGACCCTCCGCGCGCTGGTTGTCGCCCCGAGCTTCTTGATAAGTTTCTCGAAGTTCGGCCCGAGGTCATTATCTATCTCTCCTGTAACCCAGCCACTCAGGCACGCGACCTCAAAATCCTTACCAGTCCTCGCCCCGTCACGGATAATTCAACCGCTACTACGCCAGACAGCCCAGCCTACGAAATTAAAAAAGTTATCCCGTTTAACTTTTTCCCGCGTACGCCGCATCTCGAAAACCTCGTCATACTTCACAAAAAGTCCGCCGTCAATCAAAATCTTAAGCCCGCCAGCTAACAACCCTCGCCAAGAAAGGAACCCACCATGCCGCTCAATCAACAACAAAAAGAGGCCGTCGAATACCTAGAAGGGCCGCTCTTGGTTTTGGCAGGTCCCGGGACTGGCAAGACTCAGCTCCTTTCCGCGAAGGTCGCCTATATTCTCGAACATACCGACGCTAACCCCGAGAACATCCTCTGCCTCACCTTTACAGACGCTGGCGCCGAGAATATGCGCGACCGTCTTCAGACTATGATTGGCAAGGCAGCTCTTGATGTTAATATCTACACTTATCACGCTTTCGGCGCGAATCTGCTTGAACGCTACAAAAACTACGCTGAAACTCTCGACCGCAAGCTTGACGCCCCGATCGACCAAACCGCGCAGTACAAAATCGTTGCCGACATTCAGAAATCGCTCCCCGCGACCGACATCCTCAAAAACTCCGGCACGAAAGATATTATTGATACGATTTCAAGCGCGAAATCCGCTCGCCTCACCGCGAGCGACCTTCAGAAAATCGCCACTCAAAACACCGAAGATAGCCTAGCGATTAGCGCCGAGATTTCGCCGATTTTCCTTGCCGCCCCGCCCCGTCTGAAATTCGACCAAGCCCTAGAAGAAGTCTATGAGCCCGTCCTCGAAATCCTCGCGAAATATACCTCGCCCAAGCCGATTGTCGGCAATATCGAACGCATCGCGAATACGATGCTTCGCGAGCTGAACCAAGTTATTGAAGAAATCCAAAATACCGACCCCGGAGTCACCGCCACCGGCAAACCGAAACAGCCCAGCGTCCAGCCGCTTTCCGCCTGGAAGAAAAAGTATGTCGAAATCTTTGACGCTGGCGACCGCAAGCATCCCGCTCCTGCCTATCGCCTCTCTGATACCATCGCCAATAAAAAGCTTTTCTCGCTCGCACATATCATGGAAAAATACGACCAGTATCTCGCTGCGAACGGACTTTTTGACTTCGATGATATGATTGAGTATGCTATCCATTATCTCAAGACCGACCGCGGTTTCCGCCTTAGTCTCTCCGAACTTTTCCAATATATCCTGCTCGACGAGTTCCAAGACACGAACCCGTCTCAATTCGAGCTAATTAAGCTTCTTACCGACTACGAAAAGCCACTCATCATGGCGGTCGGCGACGACGACCAGGCGATTTATGAGTTCCAGGGCGCGAACGCTTCGAATCTCATGGATTTCGAGCAACATTACGGCGCAAAAGTTATTACTCTGGTCGACAACTACCGCAGCATCGGCGCCGTTCTCGAGTTTTCCAAACACATTGCTGACCAAATCACCGACAGTTTCGCCAAAAACTACGATGAAGTCGACAAAACTCTCCATTCCATGCAGGACGAGTGGAACGGCAAGCCGGAAACTCCCGAAATCGAGCGTCACGAGTTTTCTTGCCCTGAGGCGGAATACTATTGGATCGCCGAGAAAATCCGTGGGCTGGTCGATGCCGGCGAAGATCCGAACGAAATCGCCATCCTTGCTCCGAAGCATAAAAATATCGCCCCAATCCTCCCCTATCTCAAGGCGAAAAACCTCGATGCCACTTACGAAAAGCGCGACAACCTCCTTCAGGACGACAAAATTCGCCCTCTCCTCACGATTGCCCGCTTCGTTTACGAACTTGCCGAAGGGAAGAAACCCGCGCATCGCCTCCTCGAGATTCTTTCTTACGATTTTTGGGGCATTCCGTCCGGCGTTGTCATTGGCGCCATTGAATCCAGCCGCACGACGAATAAGCCGACCCTGAGTTACCTTTCTGGCGACGAGCGCCTCGAGAATCTCGCCGATTTCTTCGCGAACCTTGCGACCGCTTCGGCGACCGCTCCGCTTGAGCTCTGGCTCGACTATCTGACTGGTGCCGCGCCTCTCAACAACTTCACCTCGCCTTTCCTGAATTATTATGACCAGCACGCCACCGCCTTCGAGAAGCTCGAGTTCTATGAGAATCTTGCCACTTTCCGCCAAACCATCCTCGCCCACGCGAAAAGTCTCGACCCAACCGCTTCGCTCGACGCCCCGAAACTGAAAGATTTCATCGCCACGCTCGACGACTATGAAGCGGCCGACGCCGAAATTATGCGCATCAGTACTTATCGCGACGATAGTCAAGCCGTCCAGGTCATGACCGCCTTCAAGAGCAAGGGTCTTGAGTTTAAGCATGTCTTCCTAACCTCGGTCGACGACTCCGCCTGGGGTAAGGCTAAGGGTAACAACAACCTCCTCGCCCTCCCGAAAAACCTCGTCAGCATCCGCCACACCGGCGCCAGCGACGACGAGAAACTTCGCGTCCTTTTCGTTGCCATTACCCGCGCAAAGCAAAGCCTCTACCTCACCAACTCTCGCCTCGCCCCGAGCGGCAAAGAAATTCATCGCCTCGCCTACCTCGAAGAGGATAGCCGCGACAGCGTCGCCGGGGAATCGCCTTATCTTCCGACCTCCGACAAAATCATCCACCTTCACGACGGCGATCTCGACGCCTCGCAGAAAATCGAGACCAAACGCCTCAGCTGGATCTCCGCCTACCAGAACATCGAACCGTCCAAGATTGAACCGCTGTTGAAGGCCCGCCTTGAGAATTATCGCCTCACCGCTTCCGATCTAACCACCTTCATCGACCTGACTTACGCTGGCCCCCAGGCCCTCTATCAGCGCAAAGTCCTCCGCGCTCCCGACGAGCCGGTCAGCCGCGCCCTCTGTTACGGCACTCTAATTCACTCTGTTTTCGAGCAAGTCACTAGCCAATCAATTGACGACGCAGCCGCCCTCGAACTTTTCAAAAACACCGTCCCCCGCACCGCGCTCGAGCCCGAAGAGCAGCGAGCGCTCCTCGAACAAGGCGCGCACGACCTTAGCATCGCCCTCGCCGAGTTTAGCGACATTCTCCGTCATCCGAACGCCCGCGCCGAAGCCAACCTCTCTCCTGAAAAATTAAGTTTCGACGGCGTCCCCCTGACCGGCAAAATCGACCACATCAACCTCGACGAAGCCGCCAAGACCATCGAAGTCTACGATTTCAAAACCGGCACCTTCCACGACGGTAAGTGGGACGGCCGCCCCTCTCTCTATAAATACCGCCTCCAGCTCGGTTTCTACAAGCTCCTCCTGAATCTCTCCCCGACCTATAGCAAATACAAGGTTACCCGCGGCCACATCCTCTTTGTCACCCCTGACGCCGACGAAAAAGTCCACGACAAGGTCTACGAGTATAACGACACCGACGAGACTGAACTGAAATCCCTCATCAAAGCCGTCTACGCCCAGGTCAAATCCCTTGATTTTGTCAAGAATCCCGATCTCTTCCTCTCAGCCAACAAAGACAACACCATGAAAGACATCCGCGCCTTCGTTGAATTGCTCATTTCCGATTCCGAATGAACCCTAGTAGAGGCCTTTCTTCCGAGGTGACACCCGGAAACGACTCGCAATTAACGCACAGACTTGACATTTTTATCGACCTGTGCTACAATAGATGTAAGCCAACCGAATTGGTTAGTTTCGGCATGTCTAAAATGTTTAAAGCGAGACGCACTACGCGTCCGAAGAGGCATCGCTCGAACTCCCCAATCGGTTCGCTTCGCACTGGTCCAAAAATCCACCACAGAAAAGAGGTGAATATGAATGTCTTGGACTCAGCACAACTCCGACCTGCAACCGGCCGGAACCCAATCTACGGGCGCATATGGCAGCTCCCACTCAAGCCCGATCTCGGCTCTCTTGAGTGGATTCAGCAAGAGCCCTGCGCAATGTGAAGACGCCTACGGCGTCTACAAGTCCGAGTACGACCGCGAGGTCGCCAGACTCAAGCGTGAAGGTCGCCTGTGAGTGACAACATCCGTCGCCACCAAGACCCGCGCTTTAGCGCAGTTGAAGCGCTAACCGCGGCGAGAGGCTGACCAGGAAGGCTAGCCAAGCCAGCCGCTCTCCGCGGCAAAGGCTCTTCGCGCAAAGTCCGCGCGAAAACCGAAGCACAACCCCTGCGCTAGCACACCAGGCGCACCCTGCGCCAACCCGCGCTCATGACCAGGGCGGCCCCATAACGGCCGCCCAATTTTCTTGTCAAAAACATAGACGAATGCATTACTAAGACGGCAAAAAGAAACGTAATTTTCCACACAAGCCAAACTTTCTATGCTATAATAAAAACGTTCAATCTTGTTAACATATGTCAACTATTTTTAGTGACGTTGTCATTTTTACCTTTTGCGATTATCGCGTGTCGGAAACGGCACCGCAGCAATGCACACGATGGTCCGAAAGGTTCAAAGTTGACGCGTTGACAGGATTGAACACCCCTGCGGTGTCGTTTTTGTTTTAGGGCATGGACGGCCGCTGAGGTTATCAAACCTAAAAGGAGGGCTGTGATGCTAAAATACCAAAGAAACTTTAATGCTGTTGGAGGAATAAGCTGCTTTTGCTTACTTTTGCTAGAACTTTTTCTAATCAACCCACTCGCAAGTTCGCCAGCTAGCGCCATTGAAGAAGCCGGCCAAGCTGATTCTGGGCAGTCCTTCGTAAGTTCTTCCGTCAAGATCGAATTTCTACCGGTCGCCTCTCCTAGCCCGATTACCCCGACCACGCCTGAAGGCGTGTCCGCGCAGGCAACGGTTCGCTCTAACATCGGAATCAAAAATTCCGGCGGCTATAGCATTTATCTAGGCGGTTCCGGCGAGCTTGTCGGTCAAAAGACCGGTGCAACAATTTCCGGCACGCCCAACCCCTCAACTCTCGAAGATCTCCCAGCAAACACTTGGGGCTATGCCGTCACTACGGAAGAAAGCCTCCCATCAGATACAACCTATAAAGCGTTATCGGCTGGCCAAGGCGACCTCTTGGCCAGTCAGAACACTCCAGTTCGCGAAACCAACCATACTTTCACACTTGGCTTCGCAACGAAAATTGGCGTAGATCGCCCGGCCGACACCTACGAAGGAAAGTTTGTGCTTTCGGTTATCTCCTCGCCGCGCGAGCTCGTCGCGCTCAGTGATTTGGATACTTTGCAACAAATGACGAGTAAAATCTGCGAAAATACAGCGCCGGGCACCGAGGTCGAACTTATCGATGAGCGCGACGGTCAAATCTACCCCGTCACCAAATTTGCCAAGGATAATAACTGTTGGATAACTCGGAACCTAGACTATGCGCTAGATCCAGGCGCTCCATTGACGAGCGAACTTTCCGATGTCTCGACGACATGGACGCCGCCGGCTACTGTGCTAACCGGCTCGCCGTCCAACTTTAATAATAGCAGCAATGATCTCGTTGCCTCATATCGAAGCGCCGACAATGCCACTTACGGTACGTATTATTCCTGGGGCGCCGCAACCGCCTTTATCGTGCCGTTTGACCCTGGCGTAATCTGGCCGTCGGGTGTCACCAGCCGCTTTAACGGCTGCTCCGTTCGCTGCATCGCGCGATAAAACTCTACAACGGTTGTAGAGTTTGGAGATTGACTAACAGGGGTGGAGAAAAATAAAAGTCTACAATGGTGATAGAGTTTGAGGGTTTCTGGAATTTCTAGGTTTTCTCCGCCCCAGCCTCCGCAACCGCCAAAATAAGTCAACCTGCCCGCGAATTATAACGCAGGAAACGATATAGCACATACTTATTCCTTTTTTACAATAAAATCGATATCGAAGAGCTTATAAATCTACCCAACAGATTTATTAACTTATTTGGCGGGGCGGCGACTGGGGCGGAGTTCCTGTATCTCATAGCACATCGCTAAAGACAAACCCGTAATTGATACCATTCCAACGCAATCAAAAATCCCAGCCGTAAAACTGGGATTTTCCAAACATCGCCTAAATGCAGAAGAAGATTAAGCCTTAGCTTCGGCCTTCTCAGCTCTCTTGACAGCTTCTTTTTCGGCTTTTTTCACCTTGTTGCCAAGAGAAGCACGCAACTTCGCCGCACGCTCAGCGCGAGCCTTGAAGCGATCGACACGACCCTCGGTATCGATAATCTTCTCTTCACCAGTAAAGAACGGATGCGAAGCAGAAGAAATCTGAACTTTCACCAAAGGATACTCATTGCCATCTTCCCACTTGATCGTTTCTTCACTTTTAGCCATCGAGCGCGTCAAGAACGAAAAGTTCGCTGCCTCATCCATGAAGACAACATAGCGATATTCTTGCGGTTGTGAAACTTTTTTACTCATAACTTTCTCCAGTTTATCACACTTTCGCCAACCTGTAAACCCCGAAATTACTAAAAACGCCGACCGAAGTATTTGACAAACTAACTAAAGTTCGCTATAATGAAGGAGTAAATTAATCAACGAAACAGCCTCGGGAGGTTTCCTGATTTCAAGCCGCCGGTGAGAGCGCCATGTCGCAGCTTTGCGATGAAGCCTCAATAGCGGCCAGAAATCCCGCCCGTCGCAAAGAGAAAGGATAACCATGACTGTCGATCCAAAAAACATCGATATCAAAGCCCTGCTCGAAGCAGGTGCGCACTTCGGCCACAAAACTAGCCGCTGGCACCCGAAAATGGCGCCATACATCCACAGCAAACGCCAGGGTGGCCATATTATTAACCTTGAGAAAACTGTTGAAGCTCTCGAAAAGGCTCTCCCAGAACTCACCAAAATCGCCGCGAGCGGCAAGAAAATCCTCTTCGTCGGCACGAAGAAACAGCTCAAAGACGCAACTAAGGCTGCTGCTGAATCCGTCGACATGCCGTATGTTACGGTTCGCTGGGTTGGCGGCATCTTGACCAACGTCGAGACCGTCAATCGTCAGATTAAGAAGTTGAAAGACCTTGAGCGCCGCATGGCTTCTGGCGAACTTGAAGCTCGCTACTCGAAGCTCGAAGTCCAGCGCTTCCAGGAAGAAATCGACCTCTTGAACGAACGCTACGGCGGTATCAAAGACATGACCGAGCAGCCAGCTGCTATCATCGTCACCGACGCTTGCCAGGATAAGAACGCCATCAAAGAAGCGAACACCTTGAAGATCCCTGTCTTCGCTATCGTCGATACCAACGTTGACCCATCCAACGTCAACTACGTCATCCCGGCTAACGACGACGCTATCAAGTCTGTCCAGCTCTTGCTCGACTACTTCGTTGCCGCTATCAAGGCTGGCGAAGCTAAGAAAAATGCTTAATCTCTCTCGGCAATCCGAGAACTAGAAACTAACAAAGGAGGCAAATGAGCCAAGAACTCAAAGAAAAAGCTGGCGAAGTCAAAGCCATCTCTATCGAACTTATCAAAAAACTCAAGGAATTGTCCGGCGTTGGTTTGACCGACGCGAAACAAGCCCTCGTTGAGGCGAAAGGCGACTTCGACAAGGCTCTCGACGCTATGCGTAAAAAAGGTATGACCAAGGCCGAGAAGCGCGGTGATCGCGAAACTCGCGAAGGTATCATCGAGACCTACGTCCACGACGGCCGTCTCGGCGCTATCGTCGAAGTTAACTGCGAAACCAGCTTCGTCGCCAAGACCGACGAGTTCAAAGATCTCGCCCACAAGCTCGCGATGCAAATCGCCTCGATGAACCCGCTTTACGTTTCGATTGAGGACATTCCAGAAAAAGATCTCGAAGCCAAGAAGAAGGAATTTGAAGCCAATTTCAAGGGCCCAGAGAATATGAAAGACCAGATTATCAGTGGTCAGATTAAGAAGGCTTTCTCTGACAAAGTTTTGATGGAACAGCCTTATATCTTGGATGATAATTTGACTGTCGCTCAGTTCATCAAGGAAGCGATCGCCAAGACCGGCGAGAATATCACCGTGCGCCAATTCAAGCGCCTTGAACTCGGTGTGACCGAATAATTTGCTAAGTTTGCTCGGCGCTAGGCCTTATAGTATCCTGGCGCCGACTTTATAATCCTACGAGGAGGTATTATGTTTGACGATGGTGAATATCGAAAGGCGATGGACGCCGCTGTCCTGCGCTTTCAGGATGAGTTGAAAAAAGTTCGCACCGGCCGGGCGCACCCCGACATGCTTGCGAACGTGAAAGTCGAGGCTTATGGGCAATTCATGCCGCTAAATCAAGTTGCAAACGTCACCGCAAGCGGCGGGACTATGCTCCAGGTCACGCCTTTCGACCCTAGCACTATCCAAGCCATCGCTACCGCTATTCGTAGCGACGCCGCTCTCGGCCTTAACCCGTCCGATGATGGCCACGTTGTCCGCGTGCCGGTTCCGCCATTGACTGAAGAACGTCGCAAAGAAATCGTCAAAACCACTTCTTCCAAAGTTGAAGACGCAAAAATCGCCATTCGTAACGTCCGCGAAGATGCGCGTAAAGAACTGAAAAACGCCGAACTTCCCGAAGACGTGAAGAAAAAAGCCGAAAAGGCCGTCGATGAGCTAACAAAAACCTTCACCGACAAAATTGATGCCGCGTTCAAAGAAAAATCCGCGGAGATTATGGCAATCTAATGGCAGGCGAACTCACTCACATTGGTTTTATTTGCGACGGGAATCGCCGCTGGGCGCGGGCTCAAAACCTCCCGACCCTCGAAGGTCACAAACGCGGTTTCGACAAAGTTGAAGTTATCATCGACGCACTCAAAGATACCGAAGTTCAATTTCTTTCGTTCTTCCTCTTTAGCACCGAAAACTGGGATCGCTCGCCCGAAGAAATCGCTTACCTGATGGACTTAGTCGAGAAGAAAATCGACGATTTGACTAAAAAGGCCATGAAAGATAACATGCGCGTTGTCGTCATGGGACGCCCAGAGCCAGTCAAGCCGAAACTTTGGCAAAAAATCATGAATTCCGAGGCCGAAACCGCCGAAAACACCGGCAAGACGATTTGTATCTGCTTTAACTATGGTGGTAAGTGGGAGATTGCCGACGCCGCGACGAAAGCTATCGCTGCCGGCGAAACCGAACTCACTCCTGAAACTTTCGAGAAGTATCTCTATCATCCCGAGGTTCCGGCCTGCGACTTAATCATCCGCACCTCCGGCGAAGAACGCATTTCCGGGTTCCAGCTGTGGCGCGCCGCCTATGCCGAGTTCCTCTTTATCGACAAACACTTCCCGGCCATCGAAGCCGAAGATTGCCAGAAGTTTCTCGACGAGTTTCACAACCGCCAACGTCGCTTCGGCAAATAAGTCCCGACAGGCTTGCTGCGACTTAATGGTTGCCGCTAAAAACTTAACATAAGCAAAATCCGGAACTAGCCTTCCGGATTTTTGTGCTACAATAGTAACTATGAATATTGTATTTGGGATTATTATTGGCTTGGTTATTTTAATGCTACTCGTCGTCGCGCACGAATTCGGACATTTCATCATGGCTCGTCGAAACGGCGTTCGAGTCCTCGAGTTCGGTATTGGCTTCGCTCCGCGCGCTATCGCTTGGGTGAAAAAACCAGTTGAACAAAAAGATAAAGACGGTAAACCTCTCCTCGACGCCGATGGTAAGCCAATCATGAAGCTTAAATGGGTAAAAATCCCGAAAAAAGATTGGAACAAGCCTCAAGATAGCATGATTTTCAGTCTGAACTGGCTGCCAATCGGCGGGTTCTGCGCAATGGACGGGGAATCTGATGCTGACCGCCGCAAGGGAACATTCGGCGCGGCCAGCTTCTGGGGCAAGACAAAGATCCTCTTCGGCGGCGTCGCTATGAACTGGCTAGTCGCTTTCGTCATCCTGACTGTCCTAGCCTTGACCGGCATGCCGCAATTCCTCGAACATCAATTCTATCTCGGCCAAGACGCCCAGCAAGTCGACGTCAGCCGCAGCGTTGTCGTCGACAAAGTCGTCGAAGGCTCGCCTGCCGACGAGGCTGGCTTTGAAAGTGGCGACGAAATCATCGCTATCGAAGGTGAGACCGTTTCCTCTGCTGCCGTTATCAGCCAATACGGCAAAGACCATGCCGGCGAAACCGTCAAATACAAAATCAAACGCGGCGAAGAAGAAAAAGAACTCACCGCCAATCTTAACCCCGCCGACTCTGAATACGCTCTCGGCGTCAGTATGGCAAGCTACGGCCAAACCTTCATCCGCTCGACCTGGTCAGCGCCAATCGTCGGCCTCGGCGTCACCGCCCAAATCACCGGCGAAACCTTCAAAAGCCTCGGCCAGCTTGTCTGGAACCTAGTCTCTGGCATCTTTCGCCAATTCAGCCCGAACGATACCGTGCGCGAGGAAGGCCGCGAAGATCTTGCTGCCGCCGGAGATTCAGTCTCTGGTCCCGTCGGCATTATCGGAGTAATCTTTCCGACATTCGCCAGCACAGGAATCTCCAACCTCGCCTTCCTCGCAGCGCTTATCTCCGTTTCGCTCGCCTGTATGAACGTCCTCCCGATTCCGGCGCTCGACGGTGGCCGCTGGCTCATCATCGCGATTTACAAACTTCGCCGCAAAAAACTCACCAAGGAAACCGAGGAGAAAATCGTTTCTCGCGCTTTTATGGTGCTTCTGGCCCTCATTGCTATTATCACCATTCTTGATATTATTAAGTTGTTCTAACCATGGCCGAAACTCCCAAAACCCCTAAAACTCAACCGGCAAAACCTCACACAACTTCCGTAAACTCAAACGCAACTTCCGCAAAAACCGGCAGGACCTCTTCAAAAGCCAAAAAATCTCCTAAGTTCAAACTCCCAACCCGCCAAAAAGTCTATTACGCCATTTTCGTCCTTGCCTGGACGGCTTTCGCAATCACCGCCAGCCAATTTATCATCATTTATCCGATGATTTGGATTCTCGGTGAGAGCTTCACTGAACCGTTCTGGACATTTATTTACTATATATTATATAACGCATTGGCGCTCACCCTTGTCATCCTCGTCCCGCCAAAACTCGCCGCACTCTACCGGCGAAACCATAATGCTAAAGGCGATCTAAAACCCGCCAGCCAAGCTCGCCTCAATCGCGCTAAAGCCGAGAAAGCCATCGAAGCCCCCCGGGCAGTCGTAAAGCCTACCGCAGAGACCGACGAACTTTTCTCGACCAATCCCGAGGAGCTCGGCGTCTCAAGCTGGCCGACTTTCGTCGATATTGGCCTCGCGCCCATTGCCTATTTTGCCTACGCCGTTCTCACGAACATTATCATCAACATCTTCACTAGCTTCCCCTGGTTTAATGCTGACCAAGAGCAAAATGTCGGCTTTAACGGCTATTTTATCACTACTAGCGACCGCATTTTTGCCATGCTCGCCATCGTTTTCATTGCCCCGATCGCTGAAGAACTTATCATGCGCGGTTGGCTCTATGGCAAACTCCGCAACAAGTTCAAAATCCCCCTCGCCATTTTCCTCACCTCAATTCTTTTCGCCGTTCTCCACGGTCAACTCAACGTCGGCATCAGCGTTTTCATCCTCAGCGTCATTCTCTGCGGCCTTCGCGAAATCACCGGCACCATCTGGAGTGGCATGCTCCTCCACATCCTCTCCAACGGCATCGCCTTCTACGCAATATATATCGCCCTCTAAAGTCTAAATTATGCTATAATATACCCATTATGCGTTTTAGTAAACTTTTCACCAAGACCCTCCGCACCGCCCCGAAAGACGAAGCGGCTCGCGGCGCCCAATTTCTTTTGCGCGCTGGATATATTCATAAAGAACTCGCCGGCATCTACGATTACTTGCCGCTCGGCCTTCGCGTGCTCGAAAACATCAAAAAAATCATCCGCGAAGAGCTGAACGAAATCGGCTGCCAAGAAGTCCTCATGTCCAGTCTTCAAAATCCTGAGCCATGGCAAAAAACCGATCGCTGGGATATTGAAAAAATGGACATCTGGTTCCGCACTCAACTCGCTGCCGGAGGCGAACTCGGTCTCGCCCCGACCCACGAAGAGCCGATGACGAACATGCTGAAGTCCTATGTCTCTAGCTATAAAGACTTGCCGATTTATGTCTATCAATTCCAGACTAAGTTCCGCAACGAGCTCCGCGCCAAATCCGGCATTATGCGCACCCGCGAATTCTTAATGAAGGATCTTTATAGTTATTCGACCGATGAAGAATCGCACGATAAGTTTTATCACGAAGCCGAAAAAGCCTATAAACGCATTTATGATCGCCTCGGCATTGGTGGCGACACCTTCCAAACTTTTGCGAGCGGCGGCGTCTTCTCGAAATACAGCCATGAGTTCCAGACTATCACCGAAGTCGGCGAAGATACAATTTATTTCAACGAAGATAAGTCCGTTGTCCTGAACGAAGAAGTTTTGAATGATGAAGTTCTCCAGGACCTCGGCGTCAAACGCGAGGAGCTAAAATCCGCCCGCGCCGCTGAAGTCGGCAACATCTTCACCCTCCGCGAAAAGTATTCCGCTCCGCTCGATCTTGCCTTCAATGACAAAGGTGGTAGTCGCAAAACCGTTTTCATGGGCTGCTATGGTATCGGCGTCTCCCGCGTCATGGGCGTCATCGCTGAAAAACTTGCCGACGACAAAGGCCTGGTCTGGCCGGAAAACATTGCTCCTTACAAATATTATCTCGTCAATATCGGCGACGAAGGCACGAAACTTGCCGAGAAACTCTACAAAGATCACGAAGAGGATACGCTCTATGACGACCGCGACCTCCGTCCTGGCGAAAAATTCGCCGACGCCGAGCTCCTCGGCATTCCGTATCGCATCGTCGTCTCCGACCGCAATCTAGAAAAGGGAATTATCGAAGTCACGAACCGCGCTACGGGCGAAACTCGCGAACTTCCTGCCAAAGATTTCTCGCTTAGCGACCTTCACTTCTAAAACTTCCAGTAAACAAGAACAGAGTTTACTCGCAGAATAAATATTGACAAGATCTATCAACCATAATAAACTTTAAGAGTTATGAAAAAGACAATCAATCTTACGCCAGCTGGCAAAACTGAGCTGGAAAATGAATTAGCTGAACTTATTGCCCAGCGTCCCGCCATTGCCGAGCGCATTGCGACTGCTCGTGCTTTTGGTGACTTATCTGAAAACCAAGAATACACCGATGCTCGTGCTGAGCAAAAAACTGTCGAGAATCGCATTCTCGAAATCCAAGAAACTCTCAAAAATGCCGTCTTGATTAAAGCCCCGAAGAAAACAGACAAAGTTTCTATCGGCTCGACCGTCGAGATCACCATGAGCGGCAAAAAGTTTACTTATACTATCGTCGGCCCGGTCGAAGCTAACCCTCTCGAAGGCAAGATTTCTCACGAATCCCCCATTGGTAAGGAGCTTCTCGGTCGCAAAGTCGGCGAAAGTTTCGACTTCAACGGCAAGAAAGTCACCATCAAAAACGTCGGCTAATCAAGGCCGATAAACCCCTCGACAAGAATAAAGGTCGAACTAATTAACTTAAAAAGGATAAATTATGACTACACTTAGCGATTATCGCGACGAACGGCTTCGTAAATTAGCCGAAATCCGCGCAATGGGCATCGATCCATACCCCGCAAAATCACATCGTAACACTAAAATCTCGACCATCGTCGACCATTTTGACGAAAAAGACGGCCAAGAAGTTTGTATTGCTGGCCGCATTATGGCAATCCGCTCCTTTGGCAAAATCGCCTTCGTCAAGCTCCGCGATTATTTCGGCGAAGTGCAAGTCTTTATGCAAACCGTTGACGACATTCCGGGAGGCAATTTTGGCGTCAAACAGCTTAAACTCCTCGATACCGGCGACTTCGTCGAAGCAGCTGGCACCGTTGGCAAATCTAGCACCGGCGAGATTTCAGTTTTTGCGAACTCCTTGCGCCTTCTCACGAAGTCTCTGCGTCCGCTTCCAGGCTATGATGGCCTAACTAACAAGGAAGAGCGCTATCGTCGCCGCTATGTTGACATGAACGTCAACCCCGAAGTCCGCGAACGCCTCGTCCGTCGCTCAAAGTTCTGGCAGGCTACTCGCGACTTCCTCACCAGCCACGGCTTCATCGAAATTAACACTCCGATCCTCGAACGCACGACCGGCGGTGCCGATGCCAATCCTTTCGTGACACACATGGACGCGCTCGACGAGGACTATTATCTCCGCATTTCTCAAGAACTTCCGCTCAAACGCTTGCTTGGTGGCGGTTTCGACAAAGTTTTCGACATCGGCCCTCGTTTCCGCAACGAAGGCGTCGACGACGAACATCTGCCGGAACATATCGCCATGGAATCCTACGCCGCTTACGAAAACTATGAGGACGGCATGGAACTCTATGAGGCGATGATTAAGTATGTTGCCGAGCAGACTTGGGGGACTTTGCAATTCAATGTCGGCGGCTTCGAAGTGAATCTTGACCAAGAATGGCCGCGCGTCAAATATGCCGACCTCTTGATGGATAAGTTCGGTATCGATGTTTTCAATGTCGACCGCGAAAAAGCTCTCGCAATTTTGAAAGAGAACGGCGCTCAGATTGACCCGAAGGTCGCTGATTCGCGCTTGCTTGACAACCTCTGGAAGCTAATTCGCAAAACTTCCGCTGGTCCGTACTGGTTGATTGAAGAACCGCTAAGCCTCAGCCCGCTCGCGAAGATCGTTCCTGAACGCCCACTCGTCACCCAGCGCTTCCATCCAATTATTGCCGGTACCGAAATGGGTAATGGCTATAGCGAGTTGAACGACCCGATTGACCAGCTCGAACGCTTTGAAGAGCAGCAGGCTATGCGCGACGCCGGCGACGATGAGGCGCAGATGCTTGATATGGATTTCGTGGAAATGCTCGAATATGGTATGCCGCCCGCTTGCGGTTGGGGTAACTCCGAGCGCAACTTCTGGCTCCTCGAAGGCGTCAGCGGCCGCGAAGCCGTTCCGTTCCCAATCATCAAAGATCGCAACGAATAGCCCAGAAATAGCCTCTAAGAACGGAGGCTATTTTCATATGTGATGCCTAAAATCGACTTTTCGAAAACTCATTAAGCGTGCTAAAATAGTAGTAATATGAGTGGTAAAATTATGATTGTAGGGACGGGCAATGTTGGCTCGAGCATTGCGTTTACGCTTTTGAATCAGCGCACCCCCGTCAAAGAAGTAATACTAACTGATATCGACACTGAAGATGCCGAGGGTGAAGTCATGGATTTGACCGATGCACTCGCCGTCTCGCCCAGTTTCTTGCGCATCAAGACCGGCACTTACGCCGACGCTGGCGATTGTGATATCTGTATTATTACTGCCGGAGCAAACCAAAAGCCTGGCGAAACTCGCACCGACCTCGTCCGCAAAAACGCCGCCATTCTGAAAAGTATTGTCGACCCCGTCATGAACGCCGGCTTTCACGGTATTTTTCTCGTCGTTTCCAACCCAGTCGATACTTTAAGTTTCTTAACTTATCAGTATTCCGGTCTGCCTGCTGAAAAAGTCATCGGCAGCGGCACCGTCCTCGATTCGGCGCGCCTACGCTACTGTATCGCCGAAGAACTTGACGTCCATCCGAAATCCGTCCACGCCTATCAAATCGGCGAACATGGCGATAGTGAGTTTACTCTCTGGTCGGCCGCTACGACCGGCGGCGAAAAAGTCGTCGACCTTCTTTCCAAAAATAAGCGCGACCAAATCGAAGATTATGTCCGCAATAAAGCCTACCAAATCATCCAGAAAAAAGGCGCGACTTATTATGGCGTTGGCAACTGCGTCGTCCAAATCATCAACTGCATCTTGAACGACGAACGTCGCATCCTCCCGGTTTCTTCTTATGACGACAACACAAAAGTCTACAACGGTTTTCCGGCCGTCGTCGGTAAAGCTGGAATCATTCGCCGCCTGAAAGTTAAGCTTACCGAAGAAGAGGGAATTAAGTTCCAAAAATCCGCCAACGCTATCCGCGAAACCATCACCGAGGCCGAACAAACGACTGGCGCAAAACCCGAGGAGGCAAAAAATGCTTAAAAAACTCCGTCTCCTCGGTCTCGTCCTTATCGGCGCTCTTTTACCACTTATCGCTCCCGTCGCGACCGCCAGCGCAACCACAATTTACGCCAGCTCCTACTTCCGCAGCTTCGACGCTGACTATTATCTTGAAAAAGACGATGAAGGAAAGTCCGTCTTGCGCGTCGTCGAAGAAATTACCGCCGTCTTTCCGGCCGATAGCGAAGAACACGGCATCACCCGTATTCTTCCATTCACCGGTGAAGAAGATTTGACCGATGAGAAAACTCTCGCTATCACCGCCACTCGCAACGGCCAACCCGAAAATATTGCTCGAATCATTACCGACGACGACAACTTTGAACTGCGCGTTGGCAATGCGAACCGCACCGTCTCCGGCGTCCAGACTTATCGTCTCGAATATACTTACCGCAACGTCATCACAACCGAAAAAACTCACCAAGAGCTCTATTGGAATACGAACGGCACCGGCTGGACGAAACCCTTCCTCGAATTGAACGCCCGCGTCCACTTCGGCGAGGGTCTTGAAAAGGCTTATACTGGCGATTACGCCTGTTATGTCGGACGCTATGGCAGCAGCGGCCAGAGTCGCTGCACTGTCTCGAAAATCTCTGACGGTCTGGAATTTTCTGCCGAAAACCTAAATGCCCGCGAAAATCTTACTTTCGCTATTGCCTTCGACTCTAAAACTTTCAAAGACAATGAGGACGACGGCTACATTCTCGATACCAAAACTTACACCGACAATCGTCTAATGGTCATGGTCATTGTGGCCGGCGCGCTCGGTCTTGTCCTTGTCGGAGTTGGCATCGTTGCTTGGCGTAGCGTCAGCGCAAAACGCAAATTCTATAAAGGCTACTTCATCAAACCTGAATATACCCCGCCTGCTGGTTTTTCGGTCGCGGAAATGTCTGAAAACTACATCGGCAAATCTTACGGCAGCAAACAAGTCGCAACTTTGCTTACTCTCGCCGTCAATCACAAAGTCGAACTCATTAAAACCGAGACCGACGGGCTCTTCGGCAAAAAAGTTCCTGCCTGGAAAGTTCGTATTAAATCTAACGAGATGACCAAGCAGCAACTTATCGTTCTCAAGATTCTCGCTGGTAGCAACACTAATATCCATGTCGGTCAAGAAATTGATATTAAAACCCATACCGCCAATTCCGCGCTCATCCAACTCGGCAAAGATTTCGACGATAATATTAAGACTCGCCTCGAGGAAAAAGGTCTTCTCGAACCGACTGCCAAAGACTCGAAAGCCGCCAAAACCGCCGAACCAACCGCCCCTACCGCCAAGTCAAAACCGAAACTCTCCGGCATTCTTAGCGTTTGTGCCGCAATCTGGGTAATCGCCTGGATCTTTGTCATTATCTTCTCTTTCGACGAAGATTCGCTTCCAAATTACGTCACCCTGCCAAATGCCGCCCTTTTCGGAACCTTACTTGCGGCCATCCTTATCGGCGTCACCATCTTCCTGATTGTCGTTATTTCTAATACTTCTCACTTCGAAAAACATACCGAGAAAGGTCTCGAATATTCTCGCTATCTCGATGGCCTAAAACTTTATATGAAAATGGCCGAAGCCGACCGTCTCAAGATGCTTCAAAGCGTCGATGGCACCGACACAACCAACGAGGGTATTGTCAAACTCTATGAGAAACTTCTCCCTTACGCTATCATCTTTCAGCTTGAAAAAAGTTGGTTAGATGAACTTAGCCACTATTACGAACAGCCCGACGTCGCTACTCCGGCCTGGTATATCGGTATGGGCGCCTTCTCAGCTCGCGACTTCAGCTCGGCCATGACCCAGATGAGCAGCGCAGCCTCGAGCACAATTGTCTCATCTTCCAGCAGTTCTAGCTCGTCTGGTGGCGGTATCGGCGGCGGTGGTTTCTCCGGCGGGGGCGGAGGTGGCGGCGGAGGCGGCACTTGGTAATCCTCCCCACCAACACCCAGTCAGTTATCGCTCGATAAAACTCTAAACTTACGCAGTTTTGTGCTACAATAATTATATGTTAGACATCAATTTCATTCGGAAAAATCAAGAGTTAGTTGAAAAGTCTGCTCGCGAAAAAGGTTATCAAGTTGATATTCCTACCCTTCTTGAGCTGGATGATGCGCGCAAGTCATCACTCCAAACCGTTGAAGAACTTCGCCAGCGCCGCAATGAATTGTCTAGCCGCATGAAAGGCGGCAAGCCAGATCCCGAGCTTATTGCTCAGGCAAAAGAAGTTAAAGAACAACTCGCCGCGCTCGAGCCTGGGCTTTCCGACATCGAAAAACAACTTGCCGACGGCTTGAAACAAGTTCCAAATATCATTTTTGAGGATGTTCCGCTTGGTGGCGAAGAATGTAGTGTCGAAATCAAAAGTTGGGGCGAACACCGCACCGATGGTGTCGACCATCTTGATTATGCAATTTCCCGCGATTGGGTCGACTTTGAACGTGGCGCCAAAGTTGCCGGCGCAAAGTTCTACTACCTAAAGAACGGTCTTGCCCTTCTCGAAAATGCTCTGCTTCAGTTCGGTCTGAAAAAAGTCACCGAGCATGGTTTCAATTTTATGACCGTCCCCGACATGGTTTCCAGCAAAATCCTCGAAGGTTGCGGCTTTAATCCGCGCAGCAGCGAGCAAAGTGATGAATATTATATCGAGGGCGAAGACCTTGCCATGATTGCGACCGCCGAAATGCCGCTCACCGGCTATCATATGGACGAAATCATCGACGAAAAAGATCTCCCGCTTTGCTACGCTGGTTATAGCGCCTGCTTCCGTAAAGAAGCCGGCACTTACGGCAAACATACTCGCGGCCTCTTCCGCGTCCATCAGTTTAACAAGCTCGAAATGTATGTTTTCTGTTTGCCAGAAAAGTCTAAAGAAATGCACGAAAAAATTCGCGAAATCGAAGAAGAAATCTGGCAAGAACTCGGCATTCCGTATCGCGTTATCAATATTGCCGCTGGCGATCTCGGCGCTCCCGCTGCCAAAAAATATGATATTGAATACTGGTCGCCGGTCGATCAGAAATATCGCGAACTTACTAGCTGTTCGAACTGCACCGACTTCCAGGCTCGCAGTCTTAACATCCGCGTCCGCCGGAACGACGGCCAGGTCGAAGTCCTACATACTTTGAATGGGACCGCAATTTCACTCGCTCGCACTATGGTCGTTGTTCTTGAAAATTACGCGCAGAAAGATGGAAAACTCAAACTTCCTGAAGCCTTGCGTGGATACTTTGGTGGAGCGACTGAGATTTAGCTATGCCGGGGTCGGAGCAAACATCCCAGCAGGGCAAAAATTTCCCGCACGAAGAAAAACAACGCAGCAAAAACTCAGCCGCGCCTGATATTGAAGTCCCGCCGGCCGACCCCCATGCGCCAAAAAGCAAGCGCCGCAGCCATTTCCGCTTTAGCTCCGTCGTCGCGCTCGCAAATCGCAAGCTCTCCGTCAAATTTGCCGCAGTCGTCCTCGCCAGCTCGACCCTAGTCTCGGCCCTGCTCGGTATCTTTCGCGACCGCCTCTTAAACTCATATTATCTTGACACCTACCCGACCGGCATCGACGCTTACACCGCCGCCTTCACTATCCCCGACTTCATGTTTTTCATCCTCACTTCTGGCGCACTCGCCGTCAGCTTTATCCCGGTCTTCAATCAGCGTCTCGCCTCTGGCAATAAAAAGTCCGCTTGGGAGCTTTCTTCTAGTATCCTTAACCTCATGGCACTAATGACGCTCGTCGCTTCAATCCTAATTATGGTTTTTGCCGATCCGCTCGTCCGCTACATTGTCGGCCCCGGCCTCGACGAATCCGGCACCATCCTCGCTATCAACATGATGCGCGTCATCGCTATCAACCCCTTCCTCTTTTCTATCTCCACTATCCTCTCCAGCATCCAGCAGGCTCTCGGTCGATTCGTCTTTTACGCTCTCGCCCCGGCCCTTTATAATATCGGCATCTTGATCGGCATCGTTTGGTTCACCGGCGGCATCAACATCTTCGGCTGGCAAATTTTCGAAGGCGGAATCATGGGCGTCGCGCTCGGCGTGGTATTTGGCGCCGTGCTTCAGCTCATTGTTAGTCTCGTCGGGCTCTTTGGTCTCGGCTTTGATTATGAATTCAAGCTCCATTGGAAGAATCAAGGCTTCCGTTCCGTCCTCAAGCTCCTCCCCGCCCGCTCGCTCGACCAGGGAATTGACTACGTCAACACGCTCGTCACCACCAACCTTTCCTCGCGCATGGGTGCCGGGGCGCTTCGCTCTTATCAACAAGCCTCCAGCCTTGCTGGCATGCCCGTCAACCTCATCGGCGTCGCCATTTCGACCGCCTTTTTCCCGCAGCTCACCGAAGAAGTCGGTGCCGGTCACGAAGCCAAGTTTCGTCAGACTTTTCGCACCGCCCTCAGCACTATTATCTGGATTTCCATGCCCATTTCTATCATCGCCTTTTTCGCTCGCGGTTATGTCGTCAGCTTTATTAAAAACGGCGGCGACCAGCTTATCTCATCGGTATTAGCCACTTTGATCATCTCGATTTTCGCGCACTCTGTCTTCCATATCGCGTCGCGCGGATTCTATGCCAAACAAGACACAAAAACTCCATTCATTATTTCCGTTGTCGCTATCGGCGCCACGATCCTCCTCGCCGTCGCCTTCACAATGCTCGGACTTGGCCCGGAAGGCCTCGGCTGGGCGCAATCTATCGGCGCCATTCTAGAAATCGTTCTCCTTCTCGGCATCCTCCAGCGCCGCTCCGAACGCGACCTCCTGAACAAAGCTTTCTGGCGTAACTTCACCAAAACCGCCATCGCTACCGTCATCACCGGCTGCGTCGCCTATTCTATGACCAAGTTTTTCCCGCTCATGGCAACCGACGACTCCATCTTTGTCGTTTTCCCGAAGTTCTGCCTCATCACCATCGTTTCGCTCGTCGCCTACCTTGTTGCCGGCTATTTCCTCGGCATCGAGCAAATCAAACCCATCACCGAAAAAGTCAAGAAAATCCTATTCCGCAATATCGAATAATCACATAATACTTATGCTATAATAAACTTATGGATATTTTTCAGTCAATTTTGCTCGGCTTCGTTCAAGGAATCACGGAGTTCATCCCAGTTTCCTCGTCCGGACATCTCGAACTTGTCCAACAGCTCTTCAACTTCTCCGGCGAGAACTTTCATCTTTTCCTCGAATTCATCAATCTCGGCACCTTACTCGCGCTCTTAATTTACTTCCGCAAGCGCATTTGGAAAATCATCAAAGGCATTTTTGTCGAAAAAAACTACCGCCTCGCTCTAAACATTCTTATCACCAGCATCCCAGCCGGCATCATCGGCTTGCTTCTTTCGAGTTTTATTGAAGAAAACAGTTTCTTTAGCTCGCTCTATACCGTCTGCGCCGCCATGGGCATCGTCGGTATCATCATGGTCGTCATCGACCACCTTCCGCACATGTCGAAACTTAAAGACGAAAACGAACTCACGCCCGTCCGCGCGCTTATTATCGGTCTGTTGCAAACTTTTGCCCTCATTCCTGGCGTCTCTCGCTCCGGCTCGACTATCATCGCCGGCCGTCTCGTCGGCATGGACTCTGAATCCTCCGCTGAATACTCTTTTCTCGCCTCGATTCCAATTATGGCCGCCGTTTGTCTTCGCATGTTCCTCTCCTCGACTGGTCGCGACTACTTCTCGGCCAACCTCGGACCACTTCTACTTGGCAATCTCGTCGCCTTTATCGTCGGCCTGGTTGCCCTCCGCTTCCTCCTTACTTACCTCAAAAAACCAAAATCCCTCCAAAGTTTCGGCAAATACCGCATCATCGTCGCCTGTCTCGTTATCGGCACGCTCCTCATCCTAGCCTAACCGCGCCCTAATCTTACTTTTTCTATCTTTTTGTCATTCTACCTCTGTTAAAATCCACCCGAAATTATCTCGCTTATGCTTGCCTTATAGCTCAAGGTTTGCTATCATAGTAAGGTGTTCCGGAGGATTAGGTCGATTAGCCTTTTGCTGCTATCCCGAGGCGCACAGCACTTAAACAGGAGAATGAATGCGTAGTAAATCCAAACGCCCGAACGCGCGCCGCGAGAAACTTTTCCCGCCTGCGCCTTGGCAAGAGTTCATTGAAATCGAGCCGAAGTTCTAGCTTCACTCTATCGAGCCAAAGTTCTAGCAATAAGTTTAATACGCTTATCAAAGTCCCGAGCCCGCAAAGCCTGGGACTTTTTTGACGCCATAACAAACGCCCATAAAACGCCTGAATGCTTCAAGACCTGAACGTCCTAGAACCAGACTACCTGAACCCGCTCTGACCCCAACAAAAACCGCCAGCCCGAAAGCTAGCGGTCTTATCTAGCGTTCAATTTTACTTTTCGACACCTTTTTCGGCTAACTTCTCGTCAATCTTTGCCTTGAGCTCCTCCAAAAACGCATCGCGCGTCTTGTTTCGCTGATCGACAAAGTCGCCCTCAACATAGAAAGTTGGCGTGAAGGAAACCTTTTGTTTCTTCGCGAGACCGGCGTCGAAGCTAATCTTCTGCGAGACTTCGCTACTTCCCATGTCGGCCACGAACTTCTCCATGTCGCCCTTGCCGTTGGTCACCTTCTTGAAATAATCCTGGAACTGCGTCGGACACTCCGTTGGGTCAGAATAAAACCAATCATCCTGGTTTTCGTATAGATAATCCTTATACTCCTTCCAATACCCTTGCCGCGAAGCCGCCAACGCCGCAGAAGCCGCCGAAGTGCCGCACTGATGATAAGACATGATCATCGTCCGATAGACCACCGCCACTTTTCCATCATATTCCTCAACAATTTC
Source organism: uncultured Candidatus Saccharibacteria bacterium (assembly GCA_947425085.1). GTDB lineage: Bacteria > Patescibacteriota > Saccharimonadia > Saccharimonadales > Saccharimonadaceae > Nanosyncoccus. The sequence goes on from CANDYV010000001.1 coordinate 61,628, forward strand.
GTTCACATACGGGTTCATCGGCGCGCAAGCATCGCATTGATAGTCGCCGTATTCGTAGATCTTCACCGGCGCATTCGGATCGCCCTCAATCATTTCCCCGAAATTTCCGTTCGCATCACTCGGTTCATAAACCATCGAAATATCATTCTGCGGAATCGTATTCTGCGCAATACTAATCCCAACCAGCCCTAAGAACGCCACTATCAGGACGCCGACAATAATCCAAGTTTTCTTATCCATTTTCCTCCTAGTATCCTTAAGCTAGATAACTTATTATGTTATAATTATAGCATGGAACCGGCTAATTATATCCCAAAACCTCCCGCATCTCCCACTTTTGCCGAAAAAGCCCGCCGTGTCGCCCAAAACTTTCTCAAAATTTGTCAAAAAGTCGCTAAATCTATCTGGAAAGCCCTCAAGAACTTCGGCGCCTTCCTGAAGCGCAGTTGGAAAAAGTTTCTTCGCCGCTTCACCAAGTGGATCGACCCGAAGCTCGAGCCCTACCGCACCCATCCCCGCAATGCATCTACGCTCACGAGCACTCCTCAGCCCGCGCCCACCAACCCTTCTAACCCCGACACACCCAAAGCCCCGACCTTTCAGCCCGCCTCTTCTGTGGCTTCCGACGACACTCCGCAGACTCGCGCCGACATCTTTGAGATTCTCACCCAAGCTCCGCATAATATTTTCAGCCAGCGCGAGCGCAACATGATGACGAACCTTCTCGACCTCCCCGCTGTCAAAGTCTCCGAAATCATGCTCCCCGCCTCAAAAATCGTTTACGTCGACGCCGACGAAGTCCTCGGACCGCTCACTCTCGACCGCCTCTATCGCTCCGGCTTCTCACACTTTCCGGTCAAAGACGACAATGGCAGCTTGATCGGCTGCGTCCACACCACCCATTTCAACAATCTCGACATCAGAAACTCTAGCCGTGTCGCCGACATCCTCGACCCCGGCCTCTATTATGTCCGCGATGACTACTCCCTCGAGCAAGCCCTCGACGCCTTCCTCCGCACCAACGCCTTCTTCTTCCTCGTCACCGACCGCTACGGCAAAGTCACCGGCCTGCTCACTTTCAATGATTTCTGCCGCCACCTCTTCGGCGCCAACCCGAAAGATACTTTCGACGGCGACTCCGACCGCCTCGCCGTCGCCACCCGCCAGAGTTAAGGTTCGACTCACCCATTTTTTCAAAGTTCCACAAAAAACTCCGCCCCAGCCGCCGAGCCACCAACGGTTTATAAGTTAAGTTGTCCTAAAAACAACAATAACTTATTGGGGACTTATACGATATCGTTTTATTGTAAAAAAGGAATAAGTATGTGCTATATCGCCCCTACATTAACAAACTTCAATCGCCAAAAACGGCTCAGCTTGTAAAAGGCAGGGTCATGACCTTTTGGCGGCACGGCGGCCAAGACGGAGTATTAAAGAACTAAATATAGTTATCGCGCAATGCAGCGAATAGCAAAGCCGTCTCTTCGCGTACTAGTTTGCGAAGGTTTTATGCTCGCATCACCATCAAAACTCAAATAATAAGCTTTGCTTGCCGTCGAATACGGAGTAGACGACCAATACAACCCGCCCTCCCCAGGTCCATAAAGCAAAGTGCTAGACGTTTGATCAACGTTACCGCCACGCACGAAATAATATGGAGCAGCAGTAAGCTTCTTCACATCGCCCACAATTCCGCTGACTGCAATTAGCCCACCAAAACTGCCAGCAGCGGTCGTATTAGATTCTGGCAATTTCCAACCTTTCGGACAAATAGAACTTGTTGCCTGGCCAGAGGTGATCGTGCCACCTGTTCCGGCTGTCGCAGCGTTCCATTGATAAAAGTTGCCAACGATATAATGTGCATTCACGTCACCGTTCGCGGTAGTTGGCGTGCTATAGGCTGTAAACTGGCTTGGACAATCCGCAAAGCTAGCTTTCTTTGAACCGCAAGCGCTCGAGGTGGTTGGATTCGTAATCCGATAATTTCCCAAACTCCAAGACCGCTGCCCAGTATCATTAGCCAAAATTGTCGAGCTACTCGCTGTTGTCGCGGTAGTATACTCTGGTTTATATGAAGCTACAGAACCCTGCAAATCCGTATCTAAGTTTGTCAACGTCTTACTCGTAGACAAATCCAAATCTAGATTCTGTGTCATCCAGCATTTACCATCAACGAGCCTCGCCACCCAATAGTATTTTCCGTCCCGCGTATCTTTCAGTTGCTTCGTTTCGCCAATTTCGCTAGCCGCGCACACATCCGCCGTCATTTCCTGCATCTCGCTAATCGTCGTCAATCCAGTAATCTCCATCGGGCTACTCACCACACTCATCGTCACTGAATTCCGGTATGTCCCAGCCGGTTTGTCCGCTCCAATATTCGCCGCAAAACTCAACATATAAGTCCGCGTCTCATCTTTGATATTCGTACTTGTATTCTCGTCCAACGCTGCGCCCCTCAAAGTTGCCGGCATCGCACTATAAGCATCTTTTGCTGCAGTTCCAACCGCAAACGAATATCCCCAACGATTCACTGGCATATTGGCATATGTCGTAGTAGATGCAACCGAATCAATCGCATTAGTTCCATTTTTAAGTTGTGACGAGTCACTTCCTAGGTAAACATAATATCCGCCCGAATTTTGCACCCGAACCGTCGCCTTAACATCCACCTTCGCCTTCGCGCCTTTTGAATCTATCGGAGTCACCGTGCCACTCGCCGAAGACGGCTCGAAAGCGATATTCACCGTCGAAATAGTCGTCGCCTGCGCGGAAATCGAATCACCATAATCCGGAGATCCTTCAGTATCAACTTCATCATTCTCCATCTCGATAACCTCCTCCAGCGCACTCGCTGGCAAACTTAGTAGCGGATTCGCTATCAAGAATGCTAGTAGTAATGAACTTATACTCCCAACAATATTAACTTTTCTTTGACCTTTTCGCATCACGGCCCTCCTTTTGATTATTGATAGACACATCGCGAGCCGCTCTGTCAACATAACAAAAATGGCACCGCGAGGTGTCTATACAATGCATCAGGCAAGCTCTAGTTTCCTAGCACTTCTCCATCGGGCACCGTGCCTCGCGGCACCATTCATCGATCGAAAAATGCTAAAATTGCAAAAACCAGAAACCAATAAAAACGAACCTGCCTTGACGCAACACATTGTATAGACAACTTCATTATACCACATAAATCCAAACCGCAAGCAAAATCCACAAAAATCTAAAATCATCGTGGCTATGTTTGTATCTCAAAACCAAAATATGGTATAATGCCCAGTTTTCTAGCCAAAAACCAAAACACAAAAATCTCCCTAAAATCTTCGTGCTTATGCTTGCTAATCAAAAAAGATTTGCTATATACTAAACCCACGGGCAAAAGTAGGTCTTGATCTAAGCACGCTTAACAAGGGAGAAAGGAGGATAGGGTTATGGTAATACGATTTTCAATCAAACGTATGAAAGTTTGGATCAATTTACTCCAAATAAAGATTACTTTCGTTAAGAAACGAAAGTAATCAAACAACCTTAATAACTCCATTCTAGCATCAAACAATAGCAAAATCAAGACCAAACTTGCCCGACCCGAATCATCATAAACCATAACGAAACCATCAGCGGAGTGCTATAATAAACCTATGGCTAAATCTCATTCTCAATTCGTCTGCCAGCAATGCGGTGCCATCTACACCAGTTGGAACGGCCGCTGTAGCAAATGCGGCGCCTGGAACTCCCTCATCGAACAAGTCCCCGAAGACGCGCGCGATGAAAAATCTGCTGTTTCTCGCGGTCAAGCCTCCGGCAAACTCTTGAAATACGCCTCGATTAACGACCTTGAAGTTTCGAACGAAAAAGAACGCCTGAAGACCGGCTTTCCCGACCTCGATACCGTTCTTGGCGGCGGCATTCTCCTCGGCTCTGTCTCGCTTCTCGCCGGCCAGCCCGGCATCGGCAAATCCACCCTCCTCATGCAAATCTGCGCCAAAATCGCCGAAACTCGCACCGTATTATATATCTCCGGCGAGGAATCTGCCGGCCAGGTCAAGCTTCGCGCCGTCCGCCTCGGCGCTAAGTCCGATAACTTGAAATTCGCCAGCAGCACCTCCGCCAACGACATCGCGAAGACCATCGAAGGCGGCGAATTCGACCTCGTCATCGTCGACTCGATCCAAACCCTCACCCTCGCTGAAATCGCCTCCGCGCCCGGCGGCATCTCCCAGGTCACGAACTGCGGTAATCTCATCATCCGCGCCGCGAAAACCTCCGGCACCGCCGTCATCATCGTCGGCCACGTCACCAAAGAAGGAACTTTAGCCGGTCCGAAAGTCCTCGAACATCTCGTCGATGTCGTCTTGAATTTTGAAGGCGATCGCTACGGCGGGTTCAAGACCGTCCGCGCCGTCAAAAACCGTTTCGGCTCGACCACCGAAGCCGCCATTTTCGAAATGAATCAACAAGGCCTCTCCGAAGTCAAAAACCCTTCCGCCGCCCTCCTCGCCGAGCGCCAAAACACCGACGGTTCAATCATCCTCGCTACCCTCGAAGGCACTCGCCCCATCCTCGTCGAAATCCAAGCCCTTGTCACCCCTTCAAACTTCGGCTATCCGAAGCGCACCGCTTCCGGCTGCGATCTGAACCGCCTTAATCTTCTCATCGCCGTCCTCGAGCGCCGCACGAAGCTCAAACTCTCTGACCAAGACATCTTCGTCAACGTCGTTGGCGGTCTGAAGCTCCAAGATTCCGCTGCCGACCTCGCTATCTGCCTTGCCATCGCCAGCGCCGTCGCCGGCCGCAAGCTCTCCGAAGAATACGTCGTGTTCGGTGAAGTCGGTCTCGGCGGCGAGATTCGCTCCGCCTTCCGTCCCGATCAACGCATCTCCGAAGCGAAGAAACTCGGCTTCACCCGCGCCATTGCCCCTGCCACGATTAAAGACAAGTTCGTCATCCCCGTCCGTGACCTCCGCGACACGCTAATTAAATACGTCAACGAGAAATAAATGCGCATCCTAGGCATCGATCCTGGCACCGGCATCTGTGGCTTCGGCGTCATCGAAGGCACAACTGCTCTCGACTACGGCGTCATCGCCACTCCTCCGCATACTCCGCTCCCCGACCGCCTCGAAGACATCTATAACTCTCTCCACGAAATCATCGACCAGAACCATCCCGACGTCATGTCGATCGAAAAACTCTTCTTCAAACAAAATATTACGACCGGCATCTCCGTCGCCGAAGCCCGCGGCGTTTGCCTCCTCGTCGCCAAACAATATAATCTCCCGATTTTTGAATACAGTCCGAACCAAATCAAAAAAGCCATCTGCGGCTACGGCCAAGCCCATAAACCTCAAATCCAAGAAATGGTCCGCCTCCACCTCCATCTCGAGCAAGTCCCGAAGCCCGACGACGCCGCCGATGCCCTCGCCGCCGCCATTGTTCATTCTTTCGTCGCCAAAACTTCCGCCTAGGCCACGAACCTGCTTCAAAACTTCCATCTAAAACTATTGTCGCGGCGCAAAACAACTTAATAACTCGCCAAAAGTCATAACTTATGCTACAATAGTAGCAACACAAGGAGTTATTATGTTCAAAAAACTTATCTTTACTATTTCGGTGGGCATGGTGGGCATTTTCACTCTTATTTCTATGCCAAACAGCACTTACGCTACCGGCGACATTATCACCGACACGATCGAGGAGCCGACTATCAGCTCCGAAGAAGCTCTCGCGACCGCCGAGACTTTCGATACTACGACCTCCGAGGCCGTGCCTGTCGATGAAACCCCGTTCCCAGACGAAACTGCGCCTAGCGATGAAATAGAATCTACCGGCGAAATTATCTCGGCCGCGGACACTACAGAAGAAAACGCCGAAGAAACTGTCATGAGCCGATTCGACGCCATCGTCACCTCCGCCCTAACCTTTATCGAAGAGCAATTCGGCGTCACCATCGACCGCGAGACGGTGCCACTCATCCTTTCTGCCGCCGCTCTCATTCTGACCGTCCTGCTCATCATTATCATTAACCTCATCGCGCACAAAAAATCTCGCAAGATTATCGAAAAATCCGACCGCCAAGAACTAGCTGCCGGCCTTAACGCTAATAGTTTCGGCGATCTAAATAATCGTCCGGACCTCGCAAGTGGGCTAAACGAGTTCCGTGACCTATGATTGCGCACCTCTTTGGCACCATCACCGAAAAACTCCCCACCTCCGTCATTATTGACGTCCATGGTGTCGGCTACGAACTAATCCTTTCCGCTCCTGATGCAGAGCGCATCAACCTCGGCGACGAAGTTAAGTTCTATACTTTCCACTCCCTCCGCGAAAACGCCGAAGACCTCTACGGCTTCACCAGCCTCGCCGCCAAAAAACTTTTTGAAATGCTTATCTCCGTAAACGGTATCGGTCCAAAAGCCGCCATCAGCATCCTCAGTCTCGGTACCCCCGAAGAAGTCAGAAACGCCATCGCTAATACCGATGCCGCTTTCATTTCCAAAGCCGCTGGCGTTGGCAAAAAGTCCGCCGAACGCGTCATCGTCGACCTCCGCGACAAAGTCGGCCTCCCTAGCCATTATGGCGCCACCGAAACCAAGTTCACTCTCGCCCCTGAAAAAGGCCCCGCTGACGAAGCCCTCGATGCCCTCATCGCCCTCGGCTTCCCGCTCAAAGAAGCCTCTGCCGCTCTCGCTGAAGTCGACCCGAGCCTCCCCGTCGAAGAGCGTATCCGCCTCGCCCTCAAGCAGAAATAATTCCAAACAACGACCCGCCGTCTACAAAAACACATAAAAAGAGCCGCCTGCCATAAGACAGACGGCCTTTGTTTTGCTCAATCTCACACCCATTGGCATAAAATCGAGCTAAAGTCCGTGACGCGTCACCGCGCCAAATCCAAATTATTCAAGAGGTTCATCAAAATCTGCGCGACCTGCGCTCGGGTTGCCTGGCCCTTCGGGCCGATTCGACCATCGCCAAAACCGCTGACGATGCCGTTCTCGACCGCCCAAGCCATTGCTTCCTGCGCATAGCCGCTCACCTGACCAGCGTCCGTAAAGCCAGTCAAAGTCCCGGCCGTCGTCGGCGAACCATAATAGCGCCAAAGCATCACGACCAGCTGCTCGCGGGTGATGTTGCCGTTCGGGTTCGACCCATCGCTGATGCCGTTCTCGACCGCCCACTCGACGCTCTTCGCGTACCAAGTCTCGCCGCCAGCCGTGTCGGCTCCGGCAAACCTCGCCAAAACCGTCATCAACATTCCGCGCGTCATTGCCACATCCGGTGAGAAAATCATCGCCGAAGTTCCAACAAGCAGTCCCCGAGCCGATGCGAACGCCACAGCGTCCGCCGCCCAGTTTCCGGCCGGAACATCCGTAAACACTTTGCTATTGTCAACAAGAACTACCGTCGCGCCATCCGGCAGGGAAGCAATCACGCCCTCCGCCGTCACGACAGACGTTTTTACGACGTTCGTCGAAGCGTCCGTCCCGACCAGCATAGCCACGGTCCCCGGCGTCGTTGAAACGGCCGGAATCATAACCTGAACTTCTTCAGTCGAGCCAGTCCGCACCGTAATCGGCATCGTATCCGGTATATTCCGCACTACATGCACCGCCTCGACCGGCAACCGAACCGCTTCTCCGCGCTGGTCGGACTCACTAATCACCTTCGCCGACAATCGCACTTCCGTCTTCACGGCGCCATTCACCATTGTTTCCACGGTGACAGCCGTGCCGTCTTTCTGCGTCGTGACGACCGTTTTCGAGCCATCCGGCCTCGTCGTCGTTTCGATCTTTGCGCCAGTCTTCGGGTCAGTCGTCACCATAGTCGTCGGCTTATTGGTCGGAGTCGTAGTTGACGACCCGCCGCCAGGATTCGGCCGGCTCGTATTCCCAGAACCTCCGGGATTACTCGGCTTATTCGTGCCTCCGGAGCCGCCAGGGTTACTCGGATTCCCGGTATTGCCACCAGTCGCCGGAATCGCTTCGGTCTGCTTATAGCCACAAACCACACAATCCCGATGTTGACTGCCCGCTACTGTCGCGGTCGCCGCCGTATCAACAACCCACGCGCCGTAATCATGCGCCACATAGCCGTCTTTTCCGGCATTATCCGTCACATAACAGTCAGCAGCTTGACATTCGTGCCAGTGCGCATTCTCATCGTTCGTCCAACCAGTAGCCCAATCATGCTCATGCTTCGCCGGCGGATCAGGATCAACGGGCGGGTTAGGGTCAATTGGAGGGTCAACCGTCGAACCAGGCGTCCGGTCAAACGGCTCGCCGCAAACGTCACAGTTGCCTTCCGCGTCCTTCTCCCCGAGATGCTCACCCTTACCGACGCAAGTCATCACATCATCGGTATCCGGCAAGGGAACGAACGGGTCAGTTTGATTGTAGTAGACTTGCCCGGCCTCCGTAACAGCATCCATCCACTTCTTTGATTGATGCTGCGCAGTCGGTATTGCCGCCACTAACGCTTTCCATTGCGCCTCAGTCCCGCCAAAGTTAATAAAACTTACACCATTACTACTCATAAACGGGTCTGTCACGCCCGCGACGGTAATATACCTCAGCGTACTCGGCATATAAATATACTTAATGAGCTTGCAGGACTGGAACATCCCCGGAGGCAGTTCTGTCATGCCTTCTGGCAGCGAGATCAGATTAATCCTCTGACATTCGGTAAATGTGTTCGGGCCAATCTGAATGTTGTCATTCGGCATGAACCTGACTTGAAACAGATTGGTACAGCCAGAAAACACTGCGCCATCGACACCGCCAAGTGACCTCACGCTGCTCGGAATGTCGACGTAATTCAAAGCCGTACAACCGTAAAAGGCTTTCTGGCCGATAGTCTCGACACCATTGCCGAGGTCAAGCGTTGTCAAATTGGGGCACCAATAAAATGCGCTGTCGCCGATAGTTTTTACGCTGCCAGGGATAGACACCCCAACCAGTCCGGTCTTATAGAACGCATAAGCGCCGACCCTTGTGACGGTCGTCGAAATAGTTACGCTGTTCAGGTTCGTATAGGCAATTTCAAGACCACGAAACGCATTGTCGCCGATACTGGTGACACCTTCGCCAATTTCTACAGAGTAGATCTGGTCGCGATAATCATACCAGCCAGGCCTCGCGTCATTCAGGTCATAATCCAGCATCGCGCCAGAACCCGTGATAGTCAGAACGCCCTTACTGTTTAACTCCCAGCTCAAGCTCCCCTCGGTGCCACTATGGTCGACTTTCACTTCAACGTTGTCCGACGGATCAGTATACCCCTTCGGGTAGCTGGTCACCATATAGGTAATCTCGCGCATCAGATCGGTTTTACTAATGACCCGCCCCCAGTGCACGCCGCCGTTGTAGTTGCCTTCAACGACGATAATGGCGTTGTCGGTCTTCTTCAGCACCGTCACAGAGTGCGTGCCGCTGTCCACCCGCAGGAAATCGCCTACATGGATGTCTTCCCAATCAAAACCGCCTCTGTCATAGACATAAATCGGCAAGCCAGGATAGGTCAGATCGTGGAACTTAAAGCAGAGTGCTGCGCATCCCACGCCCACAGCGTAAGCGCCATGAATCGTGCCACCCTGGAAACGGTAATATTTTCCCAGCTTACCATTATCGCCATAAGGCTCATAGTTCGTCCAGGTCATACCTTCCGGGTATTCGCTCATCAAGGCCATCATCGCCGCGTAGGCTTCCTCGTAGGACGGAAGGCTAACTCTCGCCGGCGCCCTGCGTTTGGTTGACGTAGTGTCAATCCCGAGAGCCTCAGGCGGCGCTTCGTCGACCGGCATTTCTACCGGCACCGGTTCCGCATAGCCGTCCATCCAGACGTACACGGTCACCGTTTCAGCAGCGGCGCCTTCTTCGTCCACTTCGAGCGTTTCCGGCTCTTCCGACTCCGCCTCATCAGCATCTTCCGGCTTAGTTTCCTCAACCGCGCCAGTTTCCGCCGCCTCAGTTTCGTCGAAATCGCCAGCATCGCCCTCCAGAGCTTCGCTCGTATCCGTCAGTTCAGGATTCTCCGCCGCTTCGACCTCAGCCGTCACAGCAGGCTCTTCAGGCAATTCCGTCTCCGCCGCCATCGCCACGCCGCTCATCGAGAACAGCATCACGATCGCCAGCAGCCACGAAACCGCCCGCTTGGTCCATTTGCGCATAAAACCTCCTTATTAACGTGCGTCTAGCCGGCCCGATTACACGACCGCCCAGACTGGGTTTCGACCCCGCAGGGTCCCTACAAAGTCAAAAATCGCCTCCTGACATTTTGTATTGTAATCTCAACTATTATAACTCATTTCGCCGCCAAAGTCGAGCAAAACCACTTTCCTCTATTGACTTTTTAAGCAATCTGTGATACAATAGAAAGATAGACCCTCTCTTTTTTACCTCGATCTCGCACACAAGCCCAGAGAACTCCCTTTCCGCCGCCTACAAACCTAGAAATCCCTCTTCTCAAATCCAAGAAAGTATGATAAAATAGTGAAAGTTGTAATATAAAGGTTAAATTATGAGTTTTACAGATTTGAAAAAAATCGGCGATGCCCAGAAAAAACCGGCCGTCGTCGACGTTCGCTCGGGCGATACCGTCCGCGTTACCCAGAAAATTAAAGAAGGCGAGAAGTTCCGCTCACAGGTCTTTGAAGGCGTCGTTATTCGCACCGACCGCAAAGATTCTCACACCGCCCGCATCACCGTCCGCAAGGTCGCTTCTGGCGTCGGCGTCGAGAAATCCTTCTTGATTCACAACCCGCTCGTCGAGAAAATCGAGATTGTTCACCGCGCGAAAGTTCGCCGCAAGAACCTCTCCTTCCTCCGCGAACGCTCCGGCAAATCCGCTCGCTTGGCTAACAAAGCCTTCGATCGCGTCGCTGTCAACACTTTAGCCGAAGTCAAGGCCGATGCTGAAAAGGTCGCCGAAGCTGTCGAAGCCTCCGTCGAAAACGCCGCTGAGAAAGTCGCTGCAGACGTCAAAGCCGAAGAAAACAAAGCATAATCTGTAAACTCATAAATGACCGAGAAAATCATCCTCGGAATAGATGAAGTTGGACGTGGCCCCTGGGCGGGGCCACTTGTCGTGGGCGCCGTTATTCTCGGCTCAAATTTCAAAGTCCTCCCCGAATACGAACAGCTCACCGATTCTAAAAAACTTACCGCTAGGAAACGCGAAATCTTAAACGAACTCATCTTAGAACACGCCGCCGCGACCGGCCTCGGTTGGGTCTCAGCCGAAGAAATCGACCGCTATGGCCTCAGTCCCGCTCTAAAGCTCGCCACTCGTCGTGCCGTCAAACAAGTCCTCTCGCAAAAAATCCGTTTCAACGAAATCCTCATCGACGGCACCATCAACCTCCTCGCCGACACCCCTCTCGCGAACAAAGTCACCCTCCTCCCGAAAGCCGACTTCCTCATCAAAGAAGTTAGCGCCGCCTCCATCATCGCCAAAGTCGCCCGCGACCACTACATGGCCGACCTCGCCGAAAAATACCCCGGTTACGGCTTCGAAAAACACGTCGGCTACGGCACCGCCGCCCACAAATCCGCCCTCCTCGACCTCGGCCCCTGCCCCGAACACCGCAAATCTTTCCGCCCCATAGCCGACCTCCTCGCCAGGGAATCAAGCCAAACCACAACAAACAAGAACCAAACCGCAGCAAGCAAGAACCAAACCCCAGCGAACAAAATCCCCGCAAAAATCGCAACCACCACCGCTCGCGGTCAAAAAGCCGAACAAATCGTCGCCGAATACCTCAAAACCGAACATAGCCACACCATCATCGCCCACAATTTCAAGACCAAGTCCTACGAAATCGACCTCATCTCCATCGCCGAGCCGGCTCCGCCCCAAAAATCCGATGTCACACAATCCTCCGCCGCACCTTCCCCAAAAGCCGGCCCCTCGACCATCTACTTCACCGAAGTCAAATACCGCAAATCCGCCACCCACGGCTCGCCGCTCTCCGCCATCACTCCGAAAAAGCGCCAACAAATCCGCTTCGCCGCCGAAGCCTTCCTCGCCCAGCATCCCGAGTTTCAACACTACCAACCCATTCTCGCCGCCGCCTCGGTCAGCGGCCCCGGCTTTCATCTCGACGCCTGGCTCCCGCTCGACGAATAATCATAATCCGCCAAATTGCCATCTTTATATCCAAACACCACTACAATCACCCTAGCCTAATCCGCTTGACTTTTTCGGCTACCTGTGATAAAATAGAAGTAGAGACCTCTGTCAAAAAACCTAAAATTAGCTAAAATACTAGCGCAGACAGAGGTTCTTGTTGTTTATCACTCTCGATTCATGGCCCAACCGCAAACCCCAGAAACCGCTGGAACCGCAGCACATCTGCGTCCAAATACATGCGCTTTGCGCGAGAAAGAGGTATCTCATGAACGTCCACGATCCCCGCGACACCCACATTCCGACCCAGTATCAGACCAACGGCGTCCAGGCCGCACCGGGCAGTACTCAGCCGAGCAGCGCCGAGACCGACGCTCTGAACACCGAGCAGTGCCACCAGCGCCTCCGCCTCCTGCGGAAACTGGCCGGCAAAACCGCCAATCTCCAGTCGACCGACGAGCTCCGTACTTTCCTCACTCAGAGCAGCGAGATTAGCGACGACCTGACCGGCATCCTGACCTGCGTCAGCCCGCAGCCCTGGAAGAATCGCTTCAGTAGCTACTTCTTTTTAGAAAGCGTGGAGAGCTTCCGTGACGAGGACAGCAACCCGCTGCCCAGCGTCGAAGTCCGCGTCCGAAACGGCCAGATGGAAGTCATCGAGCTGTCGCCGACCGACTCCGGCTGCTGCAGCACCGCCCGCCGCGATTACGTCGAGTGGGTGCTGATCCGTGAATCCTGCCGGCGCGTCTCCGACGCTCTCAGCAGCGTTTTCACTCCCAGCGAAGTCAGCCAGGCCACGCCCGCCCGCGTCCAGATGCTCTGCGAGCTGTATCGGATTCTCTCCGACAAGCCTCAGCCCCAGTCTCCGCAGCCGCAATGGTTGCCGGATACCTGCTGCCGCGCCCGCATCATCCCCGTCGATCCCGCCGGAGTGGTTTCCGCCCCGGAAGGCCGCCGCCACATCACCACTCTGTTGATGCTGGCCGGCAAAAACGGGTTCAAAGATCCGGACACGCTCCAGGAGTTCCTTTTCAAAAACCGCGACATCGTGAAGCTGGCCACCGAGCTTCTGACCTGCACCGAGCAACAGCCGACCGGTCGCAGTTTCGACCAGCTCTTCCCGATGGAAAGCATCGAGGCCTACCTCACCCAGGACGGCGACAACCACCCGCTCCCCGGAGCCAAGCCGCGCATCTGCCAGGGAATAACCCGCATGGTCGAAATCCCCTGGAACGACCCCGACTGCAACTATTCCACCCGCCGCACCTACCTCCAGAGCATTCTGATTCCGGCCGCCCGCACGCACGTCATCGAAGCCCTGCAATGTCTGATCTCCCCGGACGACCTCCACCAGGCCACCGACGGCGACATCCAGGAACTCTACGCCCTGGCCGAAGCTCTGACTGCCATCAATCCCGACCAGACCAGCCCTCATGCCGGAGGATTTTTCGATTTCCTCCAGCACCTGGACGCCTTCCCCTGCTTCCATAACCCGGACCCCGGTCCCGTCCCGCCGCCCTACGCCCAGTAAATCACTCGGCCCACGCTGGACAAAATAAAACACGTCCAGCAAGGTCAAGCGGCATGCACATCCATCAAATCGAGAGAAAAGCGCCTCGGCCCGACGCCGGGGCCTTTTCATGCCCTAAATAACACCCTAAACAAAGCCCAAAATACCCAACCCCTCGTCAAAAATGTCCTAACTATTGACATTTTTACCCACCTGTGCTACAATAGAAATATAAGCACCTTAAAATGCTGTTTTCAATTAAATAATCCGCTCACGCCCAGGATACAAGTCTACTTCAAAAAGCCGGCTTCTATCCTGCGGCGTCGTTACGACATTAAAGCCGTAGAGATTATTTTGAAGGAGATTCCATCATGATCCCTCTGAACATCCACATCGAAAACAACTCCAAGCTCTCTACCGTCATGCTCCGCAACATCGAGCGCCTGGTCTGCGCCTACGACGCCTCCGTCGCCGACGGCTGGCGCGCCATTATCGAGATGCAGTGCAACGGCGAGGACCACCCCTACTTCCTGCTGGACGTCCAGAGCAACCGGGGCGGCGGCAACTACGCCGAGGTCAAGATGGCCATGCTGAAGCGCTTCGGCGACCTGGCCGCCACCGGCCTGGACAGCGTGGGCACCTTCCTGGATCGCATTACCCCCGTTCTGAAAAACCGACCCAACGGCCAGGAAATCCCCTATATGGACGTCGCCCTCAACAGGATCGCCGGCCTGGACTACATCGAGCAGATGCCGAAGGGCACCGCCGAGTTCCTCCGCGAGCACGGGCTGACCAGCTACAAGGGCGCCATCCGCGTCCCCTACGAAATCCTGGTCTCCACCGAAGAGGGCAAGATCGACCCCACGTCCGGAGAAATCCGCATCGCCTTCAGCGGCGCCGAAGAGTGGCAGGACATGTTCTTCGCCACCGACATCCTGGCCGAGCTCCAGCAGTCCCTGAACGAGCTGTGGGAGCACGACCAGATCTGGCTCAACCTCCGCGGCCTCAGGGCCAACCATCAGACTGCGATGTGGCTCAAGCTCCTGGGCATCCGCGAGGCTTAAGCCTCACTTCTCCAAAAAAACAGCATACCCGCCGCTCATTTGCGGCAACGCAAAAAGCCCCGAGGCCCATCCGCCCCGGGGCTTTCCCCTTGTCTAGACTAGCGTGGGACTTTTCGGTTTGGAGTTAAAACAAGGGTTTAGATAATTTCGCGAGAGACAAGGCAGAAATGAGCAGCGAACTGAGCGGGACTAAAGTCCAGCGAAGGAGCAGCGCAATCTCTAACGCCGTATCTCACGAAATAAGCAAACCCTCTACACGTTGAACCGAAACTCGACAATATCCCCCTCCTCCATCACATACCCCTTCCCCTCAGTCCGCAGTTTCCCGGCCGCCTTCACCGCCTGCTCGCTCCCCAGCGCGACCAGATCATCATATTTCATCACTTCCGCCGCAATAAACCCGCGCTGGAAATCCGTGTGAATCGCCCCCGCCGCCTCCGGCGCCGTCGCACCTTGTTTAATCGTCCAGGCCCGAACCTCCTTCTTGCCAGCCGTCAAGAAGCTCTGCAGCCCCAGCGTCCTATACGCCGCCCGAATCAGCTCGCTCAGCGCGTCCTCCTCAACCCCATATTCCGCCAAAAACTCCTTCCGCTCGGCAAGCGTCATCCCCGACATCTCCGCCTCCAGCTTCGCATTCACAAAAATCGCCTGCGACGGCGCCACGCTCTCCGCCAGCCGCACCCTCAAGTCTTTATCCGCCAACTCCTTCTCGTCCACATTAAACATATAAATCACCGGCTTCTCGGTCAAATAGGGAATTATCTCCTCCGCGCCTTTCGCAGCATTTTTCTTCCGCTTCGCCTCAACTTTTTCGCGCGTCTCGAGATCAGCCAGCTCCAGTTCCGTCTGAATCACCTCAATATCCCGCTTCGGATCGACCGAATTCGCCACGTGCGTCACGTCCGGATCGTCAAACACCCGCACCACATGGCAAATCACCTCGCACTCCCTAACGTGCGCCAAGAACTTATTCCCGAGCCCCTCACCTTTCGACGCCCCTTCGACCAACCCCGCAATATCCACAAACTCCACCGTCGCCGGCACGACTTTCTCGGTGTCATACATTTTCGCAAGCACCTCCAACCGCTCGTCCGGCACTGGCACAATCCCCACATTCGGCTCAATCGTTGCAAACGGATAATTCGCCGCCAGCGCCCCGGCATTCGTCAGCGCATTAAACAACGTCGATTTCCCCACATTCGGCAACCCCACAATCCCAACTTTCAGCATTTTTGTCAAAACTCCCAAGAATTATTTATTATATTATACCATAGAAATCGCAAAATTATCTCGCACAAACCAAACAACTTATGCTACAATAGTAATATTATGGAAGGTAATCAGGTGGGGAACCGACTCGTGCCGGGCGGCAGCGGAAATGCCAGCTCAGCTTTTGGCATGGGTATCAACGCCGGCGTCGACATTGGCGCCACCTTTGGCAATGGCAACAATCGCAGCGCCGAAGCTACGTCTGGCCGTTTGGCCGCCGAAAAAGCCCGCAAAGCCCAGATTCAGCAACAACAGCGCCTCGCTGCCCGCTTGAAGCAACGCAAAAACCCCAGCGCGACCGCCGCCGCCTTGACCTGGGACACCACTCCCGCTGACGCGACCGCCGAAAATCCTAACCCAATCCCCGACGAAGGTCTCGTCTGGCCGACTCATCTCATCGAAGAAATCGCCCGCGCCCGGAAACCCAAGAACGTCCAGCTCCGCCTCGCCCGCGCCCTCTTCTTCCTCGGCTCAATCGCCGCCCTCGCCGCCGGCCCCGTCCAGCTCGCCCTCGTGGCCGTCTTCCAGGACACCGAATGGGTCCGCACCGTCTACGCCCCGGCCTCCGGCAAAATCGCCCTCGGATTCTTGATTCTCTTCAACCTCCTCCTCATCCCGCAGCTCCTAAAAACCCTCCAAAACCTCCGCGAAACCACGAACAACCCCTTCACCAACGTCCAGCCTTTCTCTGCCAAAGTTCGCCACCGCACCCTCATCTATGCCTTCGGTCTTCTCCTTTTGAACTTCATTATCTGGCTCGGAATTATGCTCGAGCTCCCCGCTCAAGTCCTCACCATCCTCGTCCCACTCGTCGTTCTGCTCACGCCATTTTTCAGCCTCTGCGTCCAGAAAAACGTCCTCCCGTCCCGCCTCGGCTACATGGCGCTTCAAGTCTTCCTCATCACCGGCATGGCTCTCTCTGGGCTAGAAATCGTTCTCAGCTTCTTTGCTTTCTACGAAGAACCGCCCGAGCCGATCGACTACGCCGCGATCGAGCGCCTTGCCGCCGCCCAAAAAGCCGCCCGCCTCGGCGACGCCCCGCCCGAACTCTCCGACCTCGTCTTCGCTATCTGCCAGAACCAGTCCTATTCCATCGTCTTCATGAGCATTACCGACCCGAACTCCGGCCTCTTTGAATGCAATAACTCTCACGAAGTCTACTCCATCTCCGGCCCAATCGAAACCCCCAACGATGCCAAATCAGAAGACGCCATCATAGGCCGTGCCTTCTATTTCGGCACCACCTCCGACGCCCTTATCAACCGCTATTTCCCGCCCTCGACCGGCGCGAAATACCTCTTCCGCGACTTCCGCCCCAGCACTAACTCCGGTAAAACCGCCAAATCTGACGAAGGGCAACTCCCCAGCGAGCTCGTCCTCCTACTCCCTGCGAACTCCGACGAAGAACTCGTCACAAATAACTTAAGCAGCATCGCCAACCTTCTCCGCGAACACGGCGACGCCGAACTCCGCCTCAGCATCTTCTACAACGAGTCCCTCGGCTCCGTCCTTACCACCCGCGATTTCATCCTCATCGCCGCTACCGGCACCATCACCCTGAACGACTGGCTCCCTCACGGCAGCACTTATCAGAGCATCATCGGCGCCGAACCTGGCACCTACAAGTTCGAAATCGACCACGACCTCCCCGCCCTCGTCGACCTCGGCGCCGACCCGACCCTCTATGCCGAACAGACCAGGAACGCCATCAAATCTCACCGCCATATCACCACCCTCTTCACCGGCATCCCCACTTCTGACGCCCTCCGCACCCAACTCCTTGAAGGCTTCGTCGAACCATAGTATTATATATCTATGACCAATTCTTCTCCTCGCGCCGCCTCTGCGCCCGCCCCGAAATCTCGCCGCGCCTCTTATCGCTCCCGTCGCATCGCCAGCGTCGCCGCTCTTACCGCCGTCGCCCTCGGCTTCATTTTCGCCAATCCCGGCAGCTACGAACCCGCCGATGACCCGGTCAGCGCAACCGCCCCTGATCATAACGCCAGCGCCGAAGAAACGCCCCTAATTAGCAACCCTTCCGACAATACCGCCCCGGCCAACCCTTCCTCTTCAAATGCGCCCCTCGCCCTCGACGTTCTCGAACAGCTCGCCGTCAAAGGCCGCGCCCCGAAAACCGGCTACTCGCGCGACGAATTCTACTCCGACTGGCCGAAAATCTCCGGCTGCAGCCTCCGCCAAATCATCCTCAAACGCGAGCTTGGCGACGCCGCCACCCTCGCCGACGACAACTGCACCGTCCTCGCCGGCACTTTCACCGAACCCTACACCGGCCAAACCCTCACCTTCACCGAAAAATCCCAGCTCACCAAAGGCCTCCAAATCGACCACATCGTCGCCCTCTCCGACGCCTGGCAAAAAGGCGCTCAGGCAATCTCGAAAGACGAACGCTACCAGCTCGCGACCGACCCCCTGAACCTCATCGCCGCCGACTCGAGCGCCAACCAGCAAAAATCCGACGGCGACGCCGCCACCTGGCTCCCCGCTAACAAATCCTTCCGCTGCCAATACGTCGCCCGCCAAGTCAGCGTCAAATACAAATATCGCCTCTGGGTCACCCAAGCCGAGCACGACGCCATCAAAAACATTTTAACCGCCTGCCCCTCCGAGCCGGCCATAGGAGTCGAATTATGACCACCAATAATACTAGCCCCGCCAGTCAACCTTTTGCAAGTGCCAACGCTGACCCCAAAAATCCCGAGGCTGGCCAAAATACTAACGAGCATCTTTACACCATCAAACAGGCCGCCACCAAGCTCAAAACCACTCCTGGCGCCATCCGCTACTACTATCGTGTCGGTCTCATTCCGAACGTTAAACGTGCCAAAAATGGTTATCGCCTATTAGACGCCAACCAGCTCACTCAAATCAGGACGCTAGTCTTTCTGAAACGTTGCGGCCTTAACAATCGCGAAGTTCGCCGTTATATCAACCTCGAACGACAAGGCTCATCAACAATCCCCGCACGACAGGCCTTGTTGGAAACCAAAAAACGTCAAATCTGGCAACAGATTAAAGACTGCCAAGAAAATATCGACTTCATTGAACGCCAAGAAGAGCTTTTTACTCAAGCCCCAACTAATCTCAAACTTAAACCATAGCACAGGTTTATCCATATTTCACCCCTATAAAGACACCTCTTAACCTGTGCCGTGGCACAGGTTTGTCCCTTTTGAGCTACCTCCCCCACAATGCTATAATAAAACTGTAGGTACAAACCCCTATGGGAACAATGCCAAGCCCGAGCTATCGCTCCGGCGCGGCCACTTTCTCAAAAAAAGGAGATCGCGAAGCCCCCTGAGCAATCATCAAACCTCAGGCTAGACTTGGCACATAACCACAGTTATCTGCCACAAAAAGCGGCTTCTGGCTAACTACGACGAATCCTCTCTGTAGGGGCGGCCTCGTCTGGCAGGATAGCGACCTGTTCGGTCGCGCCGGTGACAACGGCTACTACTGGTCGTCTACTCCAAACTCGAGCAGCACCAACGCCTACAACCTCAACTTCAACGGCACCAGCAACATCAATCCGTCCGACAACAACAATCGGCGCAACGGCTTCTCCGTTCGCTGCCCCTTGCTGTGCCCGATCTCCTACTTTCATATTCATCACCACAACAAAATCAATTTCATCAAAAATCTAGTCTTGCCAAAAGCATAATAACTCGATACAATAGAGTTGTTCAAGTTTATCACCGGTTGTTTTTAATACAATCTCGGATTTATTAGCAAAATAATGGCACCACGACTGCCAGTTGCTAATGTTTCCAAACATCGGCACCGGTGATAGGCTTGAACACCTCGTCGCGGTGCCATTTTTGTATGCGCAATTCCAACGATCGAAACGCAAAGTACAAGCAGCGCCGCCCGAGCTATCAAACCTAAAAGGAGGGCCGTGATGCTAAAACGCCATACAAACTTTAATACCGTCGGAAAGATAAGTTGTCTCGGGTTGCTCGCTCTGACACTCTTCCTCGTCAGCCCAATCGCCGCAACCCCCGACAAAGCTCATGCCATAGACGCAAGCCAAGACTCAAAACTTAGCGTCGGAGAAACCCCTTCTACTGTGAACCTATCCTTTGCGCCCGCCTCCGGCTCGGGGTCAATCACTCCAAACGCCAGCACCGGCGCCAAAGCACAAACTAACGTCATCGCCAACATCGACGTCTCGAACTCCAGCGGATACAGCGTCTACCTCGGCAGTAATAGTAGTAACCTTGTCGGAAAAGACAATAAGCACACTGTTCCGGGCATCTCCGGCACCTCCACTTTCCAGAATCTCCCCGTCAACACTTGAGGCTATTATGCTGGAGAGGGAACTTCCGTCCCCGAAACCGCCCAATATCAAGCCGTCGCCGCCGGCCAAGGCAACGTCATCTACCAGAACCCCAGCCACAAAATCTACTCCGAAAGCAAAACCCTCATCCTTAGTTTCGTCACCAATATTGCTGGCGACATCCCCGCCGATACTTACCAAAACGCCATCACCCTCTCCGTAGTCTCCAGCCCGCTAAAAACCACCCTCACCGATATCTCTACCATGCAAGAAATGACCAGCAAAATCTGCCAGGATAGCGTCCTGAACGAAACCAAACAGCTCAAAGACACCCGCGATGGAAAACTTTACTGGGTCGCCAAACTTCCGGATGAGAAATGCTGGATGATCCAGAACCTCGACCTCGATCTCGGCACATCCTGGCCTAGCCCAGCCGGATCCGACTATGATGTCGCCGCGACCGCGTATCTCCCAGTCGCCACCGCCTCGTCCGTCACCGCCAGCACCATCAGCAGCCCATCCATCTCCACTCGCTCATGGAGCCTCGGCGACTACGTCATTACAAACCCCGAAACGCCCTCAGATTGCGGACACCAGAAAAATAGTTTTGCCGACTGCCCCGCAGAGTTCACTTCAGTCGTTGGCAAAACCGCCTCTTCCGACCCGGACTTCTACATCAAAAACGGTAAGCAAACCGTCGTTGGTAATCAATACGACGCCCATTACCTCGTTGGGAACCACTATCAATACAACACCGCGACTGCCGGCACCGGCGGCGTCATCGCCGGAGCCAACGCTTCTGGCTCAATCTGCCCCAAAAACTGGCAGCTTCCAACCTCAAACAACGCCAACCCAAGCAGCTTTGCCAATCTAATCAACGCTGGAGATATCGGATATGATGTCGCAAAGTTGACTGGCAATGGGTATTTCTTCGTCCGAGGCGGCGTAATCTATCAAGACCCAGAGTGGCTACTCGGCATCGCCGGAGACTATGGCAACTACTGGTCTTCTACCGCTTACTCAGACGCCGACAGTGCTTACAATCTCGACTTCAGCGGATTGACTAGCATTAGCCCCTCCACCAACAGCTATCGCGGTGTCGGTCGTTCTGTCCGTTGCGTCGCCCGCTGAACACCCTGGTCTCTATCTTACGTTTCAACTTCGCCCCAGCCTCCGCAACCGTCAAATAAGTTCACAGCTCCCGCCCAAACAGGGAACGATATAGCACCTACCTATTCCTTTTTTACAAAATCGATATCGTAAAACTTGCTAGAAGCCCAACAAGCCACTCGTGGAGTCCCCGAACCCCACACGACTTCTCTAGCATTGGATTTATCTGGCGGAGCGGCGCCTGGGGCGAAGTTTCCATCATCTCGCGAACCCAGACTACCCTACAGATCAGAGTTTTCGCCATCTCGCCAAACCAGACCGCCCTTCACTCCAAAATGCTATAATAAAACCGTAGGCATAAACCCCTACGGGAATCCCGCCGCGCTCCGAGTTTCACATCTCCAGCCCGGCCACATTCTCAATTATGGAGATCGTGAAGACCTCTCGCGAACTCGCAAAAAAGTTCACAGATAAGTTTCAGTTCTTCGCCACGGCAAGGAACCTTTTCAAGCGTCTTCTTTGGCTCGCTTACGCAGCCAACACCAAGTCTCCGGCGTCAAGTAGCAGATGATATTCTTCTCTGGTGGGCGACCACGCTGACCTCAAGGGGCGGCAACGTCAACCAGAATACCAATCTGTTCGCCAACGCCGGCGACAACGGCCGCTATTGGTCGTCTACCCCGAATTCTAACGGCACCAGCGCCTACAACCTCAACTTCAACGGCACCAGCAACATCAACCCGTCCAACAACAACAATCGGCAGAACGGCTACTCCGTTCGCTGCCCTTGCGGTGCCCGATCTCCTCCAATTTCTCGACAATAATCCCCACGCTCTAATTTGCGCAACAAAAAATATCTCCGCAACCACTTTGTGAGAGATATTCCACAATTCCATGGTGGAGTATATGAGACTCGAACTCATGACCTCTTCAATGCCATTGAAGCGCTCTAGCCAACTGAGCTAATACCCCGGCTTTTAACCATCCAGACGCACCGAAACCGGCAACCGCCTAAACTACCTTCAGTATACTAAACATCGCGCCAAAAGTCAACCCGGAAATCTCTACTTATGCTATAATGGCAACCCGCAGATAAAAATATGCTATAATATTCTTATGACCAAACTTCCGGAAGAAGAACTGTTTGACGAATACTTAAGCGGAGCAGAAATCGACCCGACCGAACACGACCAGTTTGCGCTCGAAAAGTTTCACGAAATGCGCGGAGAAGACGAAAATGACTGCTAAAACCGCTCAAACGTCCGCCACGGCCTCTAAAACCGCCGAATCATCCGCAGAAAAGCCCGCCCAATCGACCAAATCCCCAAAGCCAGCAAAGCTCTCGAAGCCAACCAAACCCGCCAAGAAACATCCCTTCGCCGAAGGCCTCTCCTTCAAAAAACTCTTCTTCATCTTCCTCATCGGCTCCGTCTTCGGCACTATCTACGAAGACCTCCTCATCTACGGCCAAACCTACTTCGCGACCGGCACCGGCGTCTGGATGACCCACCGCGGCGTCATCTGGGGACCTTTCAATGTCATCTACGGCTTCGGCGCGGCCCTCATGTGCTGGGTTCTCCTCCGCAAAAAACTCGAAAACTGGCAAATCTTCGTCTATTCCGCCTTCATCGGCGGCGCCGTCGAATACGGCCTCAGCTTCCTCCAAGAAACTTTCACCGGCACCACCTCTTGGGACTACTCCAACCAAATCATGAACATCGCCGGCCGCACCACCGTCCCGATCATGGCTTTCTGGGGCGTCCTCGGCCTCATCCTCGTTAAAATCATCTACCCCTTCCTCTCCCATCTCATCGAAAGCATCCCTCGCGAGTTCGGCGAGCGCCTCTTCGTCCTCTTGCTCGTCTTCATGATTTTCAACATGCTCATCTCCTGGACCGCCATCCTCCGCCAAAACCTCCGTCACCACGGCGTCAAACCTTTTACCCCCATCGGTGAATTCCTCGACGCCAAGTTCAACGACGACTACCTAAAGCGCTACTTCCCAAACATGGTCCGCACCGACGGGAAATAAAAGCAGAGAATAATAATCACATAACACAAGCAAATTCACCAAAAGGGCATCAAAAATGACAATTCTCATCGGCTTCATCCTCGTAATCCTCGGAACTATCTGGTTTCTCTCAACCGGACTTGTCATGGGTCGCCAAAAGCTCAACCTCACACCCCGCGAAAACCCTGAAAAAATCGCCGTCCTCATCGCCGCCCGCGATGAAAGCGCCGTCATCGAAGGTCTCCTCGAAAGCCTCAAGCAGCAAACCATTATGACTACCGCCGCCTCGACCAAAAGCGCCCTGAACCTACTCTCCATGCGCGACGTCTTCGTCATCGTTGAATCCGACCAAGACCCGACCGTTAAGATCTGCCAGAAACACGGCGTCTCCGTCATCATCCGCACCCGCCCCGAACGCCAACGCAAAGGCTACGCCCTCGACGAAGCCCTGAAACAAATCCTTCCCCAACACAAATCCTACGACGCCTATTTCATCTTCGATGCCGACAACCGTCTCGCTCCCGATTATTTCGAAAAAATCTTCGCCTCCTACCGCGCCGGCTACCAGCTCGCCACCGGCTACCGCTCCTCGAAAAACGCCAACGAAAACGTCATCGCCGCCGTCAGCACCCTCACTTTCTCCATGATCAACACCATC
>CANDYV010000002.1 GCA_947425085.1 uncultured Candidatus Saccharibacteria bacterium
TACTAATTTTTGGGCATGAAAAATCCCCCGGCCTGGATAGGTCGAGGGCTTTTACCAAGAATCAAAACAGCAAGCCGAGAACGGTGCGAATGGCGGTCAACTCAATCATAGCATCAAGGAGTCCGCTGTCCTGCATCAGGTCAAAATGCTCGGCCGTCTCAACGCTTCGGCGAAGGGTGGGGATACATTTCGCATCATAGCGGATGCGGTCGACCCCGTTCGGAGAGGTAATTTCGACACAGTCATCCTTCAACTCCAACGTCGTGCCGTCGGGGCCATAGACCTTATTGAACCGTTCAATGAGGTCGGTTTTCTCCAGCTCATTGCGGCGCTCAGCCTTATGTTCCTGGAAGTCGCGCTCAGCCTGGTCGCCAGCATCAATGGACTGTTGTGTAGAGGCGGCCAACGAATAGCAGAGCGCCTTCACAAAACCGGTCGCCGGAAGCATCCAGACGTCCTCGTTGCCATAGGTTGTGCCCTCGTCGTCGGAAAGATTCTCAAAACGACGGTACCAGATAGCGCCGTGGCGCTTGGCAAAGTTGCTATCCATTCCGCCAGCAGGCGGCATAAGATTTGCATTCCAGCAGACATGCAGGGCAAAACAATCAGCCTCGCCGGGGTGCTGAAGGATAAAGCGAGGCGGCTGGCCGTCGGCAGAGATCAGATGTCCGGTATGAACATGGAGCTGCACCAGACGCGGCAGTACGCCCAGATCGAAACAGAGTTGTGGACAGTTGACTTCACCGACACCACCGGGCAGGAGGAAGCCTCCGCGCCCATCAACGGGCAGCTTTTCGGGGAGCAGGAGCAGAGGATAGTCGGCGGCGCGGCCAGTTTTCGCAGCGTTCTTGCTCTCGAGGACGTAGTGGCCACTACCAGCCTCATGGCTAATATTGGCGTCCTTGATAGCCTTACATAGGATTTCAATGGGAGCTTTTTGTAACACGGAAAAGACCTCTTTTCGTCAAAATTACTGTCATCGACAGCGTTAGGAGCATAGAAGGCGATGTACTCCCGACGCTATCGACGATAGATTCTTGGTTTTTGAAGGAGCAAACCACTACAGATAGAACCTCCGCGAGGCTTATATTTTTATTGTAGCACAGGTTACACTTTTTGTCAATAGTTATTCGAGATTCTTGGGATTTTGGCTAGCAAAAAATAGGCGCTGAGAGGCTCTTGAGGATTTATTTTCGCTGAGCGAGGAACTTGTAGCCTTCGAAGATGCCGAGCGGGACGAAGAAAGCGGTAAGGACGGTGATGACAAGAGCGAGAAGTGGGACAGAGACCGTGTTGACGATAATCATCAGCGGGCCGAAGAGGGCGAGGATTTGAAGTATGATCGCGGCGAGCATAGCGAGATGAAAGCTGTTGTGCTTGACCTTGAGGCGTTTCCAAGCGGATTCGTAGGTACCGCGAGCAGAGAAAGCGCTAGCCCATTGCATAACGACTAGCGCCGTAAAGGCGAGAGTATTGGCCTGAGCGGGGTCACCGAGAACGGCGCGAGCGATATAGAAGGTAGCGAGAGTGCCAGCGGCCATCGTGAAGGCGATGAGCGCCATGCGACCGAACATTTTACCGGAAAGGATCGGTGCGTCCTTTGCTTCGGGTTTCTGGCGGAGGATTTTCTGTTCGGGCGGTTCGAGGCCAATCGGGATGACCATGAGAGAGTCGGTGACGAGGTTGATCCAGAGAATTTGGATCGGAGTGAGGAGCTGGCTGCCAGAGAAAATCAGAGCGCCGAGCATCGTGAGGGCTTCGCCGGCGTTCGTGGCGAGAAGATAGCCGAGCATGCGACGGATATTGGCCAGAACGGTGCGGCTTTCCTTGATGGCTTCGGAAATGTTTTTGAAATTATTATCGAGAAGAACAATGTCGCCGGCGTCTTGGACAATAGAGGGGCTATTACCCATAGCGATACCGACGTGAGCGCCGACGAGAGCGGGGACATCATTCACGCCGTCGCCGGTCATGGCGCAGATTTCGGTCGTTTTGATAGCAGAGAGGACACGATATTTATCTTCAGGAGTGACGCGGGCAAAAATCGTGATATTTTTCACGGCATCGGCGAGATCGTCATCGCTAATATTTCCTAGCTTCGAGCAATCGAGAACTTGCGAAAAGTCGTCGGCAAGGCCGAGTTCGCGACCGATAGCGTAGGCGGTGCCGGCATGGTCGCCGGTGACCATTTTGGTTTTTACGCCCATGCGCGCGGCCTGACGAATTGCGGCAGGAGCCTCCTTGCGCAAAGCGTCAGCGACGGCAATAAGGCCTTCAAACTTAAAAATACTATGCTTGTCGAGGCGACCGAGCTCGTTGATTTCGCGGTCAATTTCGGCGCTAGCAATCGCGATAACTTTATAACCTTTGTTGGCGAGCTCGATAAGTTTTGCATCGGCGGCATCACGCTCTTTTTGGTCAAGATTACTGCGGGAGAGGATGGTTTCGGGAGCGCCTTTGACACGAAGGATGAGTTTCTCGTCGCTACGATAAAGGTTACCGGAAAGCTTAATACTTTGATCAAAAGCATAGAGTTTTAGGGATTCAAGTTTGGAGATTTTGAAGTTTTCTTTCTTCAGATAGTCAAGAATACAGGCATCGAGCGGGTCCATCACGCCGACGCCGCCGTCAGTATCCATGAAAACCGATTCGAGGAGAGCGGTGCGAGCGAGATTGTCAAGAAACTCACGCTTCGGCTCGGTGGTCCAGATTTCTTTGAGCTCGAGGCGATTCTCGGTCAAGGTGCCGGTCTTGTCGCTGGCAATAGTGGTGACGATGCCGATAGACTCGATAGCCTGAAGCTCCTTGATGAGGGCGTTTTTCTTCGCCATGCGCTTCGCACAAAGGGCGAGAATAATCGAAATCGCGATCGGAAGACCTTCCGGCACAGCAGAAACAATCATGGCGAGGGTAAATTCGAGAGCGTCGAGCAGGTCGATGCCATCAACGAGCTGGATAATCAGAACGACGAAAGCCAGAACGACCACGACTGCGGCGATTTGAGCGACAAGCTTGTTCATTTTGGCCTGGATAGGACTTTCCTCGCCGAGCGAAGAGGCGAGAGAGGCAATGCGGCCGTATTCGGTATCATTACCGGTCGCGGTGACGACGAATTTGCCGGTGCCGGTGATAACAAAAGAGCCGGCGAAGACCATGTTACGCTGTTCGTAGACTTTTTTGGTACCGGAGATGGCCTTGGCGTCCTTCGCGATAGCCTCTGATTCGCCGGTCAGCATGGACTCGTTCGAGAGGAGGCCGGATTCACTCACAATGCGGCCGTCAGCCGGGATGCGATCGCCCTCGCGAAGAATCACGATGTCGCCGGGGACGAGCTCGGTCGATTCGATAGCCTGTTCTTCTCCGCCGCGGAGGACGGTGATAGTCTGGATAGTGCTGTTTTTGAGAGATTGGAGGATTTTTTCGGTCGAAAAACGCTGTATATAATATATAATGGCGTCGACGGCGATGATAATTCCGATCGTGATAGCCTCGATCCAGTTTTGCTGAATGGCGGAAAGCGCGAGCGCAATCACCAAAATAACCATGAAAATATCAACGAACGGCTCGATTAGCTTTCGCCAGAGCGGAGTTTCCGCTACTTTGAGAATGTTTTTGCCGTAAGTTTGTTGGCGCTTCTGCACCTCTTTATCGCTGAGACCAGTCTCGGGATTGACCGCAAGATTGCCCAGTACCTCCTTAGTCGTCTGGTTGTAAAAATTAGCCATGGTTTCATTATAGCATGAACCTCCGGTTCATACTGTAATTTCCTCGCGCTCAGAAAAACATGCTAGCATATTTTCGTTCGCTGCTCGTTATTATAGCGAGAGGGGTCTGATTTGTCTAATGAACCCTGGCTTGGTTGCACCTGGCTGCGCTTTATTGTGCGGAATGCGCCTCAATCCAGCCTAGAATATCTGACCAAACTTCGAGCTTGCCGCGCTCATTGAGGATTTCATGGCGCATTTTTGGATAAAGTTTGCTGACGACGTCTTGGTAGCCGCGGGCGCGCATAAAGTCGACCGCTTCGTTGAACTTCTTATGGCTAATAATACAGGGGTCGTCGGCGCCGGCAATGAAGAGGATTGGGACGGAGGGATTTCGCATTTGCCAATCTTTCGGGCTGTAGGCGCGCTTCATAAGGCCGAAGAGCGTGATAAAACCATTGAGAGTGAAGACGAAACCGTCGCGCTCGTCCGCGTCGTAGGCGGCGACCACGGCCGGGTCGCTAACAATCCAAGCGTTCGGGCTGTTGTCATAGGTGGCGTCGAGATTGTTGTTGGACTTGGCGAGTTTGGCGGAACGCTTGTTGTAACTGCTAAAAGCAAGGTTGTTGATAAGGTTGCTGCGATGGCGATCGCCGCGGAAGACCTTTAGGAACTTCGAGATAGCGATAGCGGGCCCGGCACCGGGATTGTTGCTGGGCGAGCCGCAGACAATGAGGCGACCAACGTCGGCGTCGTATTTTTTCATATAGCAACGGACGACGAGCGAGCCCATGCTGTGGCCGAAGAGAGTGAGCGAAAGACCCGGGAAGCGTTGTTTGACGTATTTGGTGATTTGATGGACGTCGCTGATAATGCCATTCACGCTATCCTTGCCGAAATAACCATAGTCATCTTCTGAGGCGACGCTGGCGCCGTGCCCGCGGTGGTCATGGATGATGACGACATAGCCGCGCTCAGCGAGATAATCCATGAAATCGTGATAGCGCTCGCGATGCTCGGCCATGCCATGAACGAGCTGAACGATGCCTTTAGGGGCGGCCGGAATGCGGAGGCTGACGCCTAGCACGAGACCGTCATGATTGCTTTTGAGGGTGAATTCTTCTTTTTGAAAAGTTGCGTTTTTGGATGGTTCGTCCATACTTATTCCTTGTGCTAAATAAACTAATTTTATTATAGCACAGGCCCTCGACTTAAAAATAGCAGCCCCGACAGAGAATTTTTGGCCTACTAACTGCAACAAAAAATCGCCCTTGTCGGCGCTATTGAACATTATCACATATGGTGCGGGCGAAGAGACTCTAACTCTCGACCTCTTCCTTGGCAAGGAAGCGCTCTAAACAACTGAGCTACGCCCGCGTATGTGGTCATTATAGCACACGGTGCGCAACGAGGCAAGGGATTTTTGCGAAGTTTTTTGAGATAATGGATAGGGCTTAAGCCTTTCGCTATACGTTTTATAGTTCGTGGTTTGCTTTGCGGACAAAAAATGGCTACTTTCGTAGCCCTATACTTCCATTGTAGCACTCTTTTCTGATTTTGTCAAGAGTTGGTGCCCGAGACTGGACTTGAACCAGCACGCCTTGCGGCATATGCTCCTAAGGCATACGTGTATACCAATTTCACCACTCGGGCATGGGTTCATTATAGCACGAGATAGTTGATAGCGAAAGTGTTGTAATTTTTACAACGTTTTATTTCCGGTAGACCGTCAGGCGGGCCGCGGCGTAAGTGCGGGTGGTTTCCTGCTGGAGACCAGGGATTTCAAGGGGATCAATTTTAGCGGGAGAAGAAAGGAGAAAGACGCCGCCTTCATCGAGGATTTGGCTAATGTTTGCGAGATCCTCAGGATGGAAGTTATCATATGGCGGATCAGCAAGAATAATGTCGAAGTATGACAGATATTCGGGGCGCCCGCAAAAAGTCGAGACGGATTCAGGGAAAACCGCAGAGGATTCCGGGGCGGGGTTTAGGACGGCGAGATTTTCGGTAATAAGGCGGGCGATGCGGGGGGATTTTTCGACGAAGACTACTCGGCTAGCGCCGCGGCTCAAAGCTTCGATACCGAGTGCGCCGGAGCCGGCATAGAGGTCGAGAACTTTAGATGAATTGTCGAGATAGGGCTGGAGAAGGTTAAAGAGGGCTAGTTTTTCGCGGGCGCCCATCGGGTGAGTGAGGGCGGATTCGGGCGAGCGAAGCCTTTGTCCTTTATAAAGACCGGAGATGATGCGCAGATCAGAGGCAGGGCGGGGGTGAGAGCCGGAACGAAGCGCAAGGCGGTGGTCTGAGGCGGGGTGACGAGCAGAGTGGCGATTGCTAGTTTTCACGAATCTCCTTCGACGCGCGGTTCGGCTTGGATAGAGATTTCGGGCGAATATTATACGCCTCTGCAACCGCGGAATACCAGCCGAGCGTAATGGCTTTGACGATTTCCGGGAGAAGAATCTCTTTAGTCTGGAGGGCGAGGTCGGTGGTCCAGCCGTCTTGACAAAAACGGTCATACATCTTAAGGCTTTTCACAAGTTCGAGGGATTTGTCAAAAATATGTTCAATATTCGTATCTTCGAGGTCGCTAGGCTTAATATCGGGGATAAAAGATTTTGGCGGGAGGGTGGCGGCAATCATCGCGACGCCATATTCGTAAGCAATATGCTTCGACATATGGCCGCCGGCGCCCCAGTAAAGCCAGTTGTTGCGAATGGTCTCGAGCATGCTGCGGCCATGCATGACGCCCTTAATCGGCTGGCCGAAAACGCGCATCATTTCTTTGTCGGTCATGAGCTCGTCCTGAACCTGCGAAAGCGGATAGTGGTGGGCCGGGGTGAGGCCGTCAGTAAGCATATGCGCCATCCAAGCAGCCTCGAAGGCGGCGCGAACGTCATTCTTCTGTTTGAGGGCGCGGACCAGATTCCAATGATGATCCTGGATCAGAGTGAGGACGGAGCGCTGGTCGAGATGCTCGTGACCGGGGGCGTTGGCGGGGCTGGAATCCTCGAGGCATTCAGCGGCGTTAGCGGTTTCAATGATGTCGGTAGGATCGGAGGGATTGACAGCTGGTTCCGGGGTGAGCATGTGCGAAGGCTCGTCGACGCCAGGGCTTTTGCGCTTCAGACCGTCAGGGCCGCGAATCCCCTCGAAGTGGACGATTTCCTTGCTGGCAGGAAAATATTTGCCCCGAGGTAAATGATGAGCAAGGGCCTTGCGCGCGGCTTGGTCGAGACGCTGGTGCGTGCCAACAATTCGGCCGGAAAGCTTCGAATTTTTCGAAATCGCAGTCGTAGAATACATTACTTAATAAAGTATATAACATTTTTGTAAGGTTTCCAAGCGGTTTTGGTAATTTTAGTGATTCTTACTTGACTTTTATAGCGGCCAAGCCGCATAAAAACCTGCGCGCACTCGAAAGAGGCTGCCGCCAGCACCCTCTTTGCTCGCTTACTTGACTTTCGAGGAAAAGTGTGCTATAATGAAGGGGTGGGGCTAGTTCAGAGTGGTGAGCTGCTGATATTTCTTAATGCGGGAGGCAAGTTCGGGGTAATTTTGGAGATTTTCGGGGTGCTTGGCAAATTCGGTGGCATGATGACTTGCCTCAGCGATTAATTTCGTATCTGTCAAGCTGGCAACTTGGAGGTTCAGCTCGCCATGTTGCATGGCGCCGTAGATTTCGCCAGGGCCGCGAATTTTGAGGTCGACCTCAGCAAGGTGAAAACCGTCGGTCGATTTTTCCATTTCGCGGAGACGGCGCGAAGGCTTCCCTTCCCCGGTCGTGAGGAGAAAACAGCTAGCCGGCTGGTCGCCGCGACCGACACGGCCGCGGAGTTGGTGGAGCTGAGCGAGACCATAATTCTCAGAATCCTGGATGATGATCATGTTCGCATTCGGAACGTTGACACCGACTTCGACCACCGTCGTCGAGACTAGAATCTGGATTTTGTTCATTGCAAAATCCTCCATAATCTGGTCTTTTTCGTCAGCTTTCATCTTGCCGTGCAAGAGACTGACGGTATAATCCGGGAAGAGTTCCTGGAGTTTTTTAGCTTGGCGTTTGACGGGAGTGGCGCCGGAAGTTTTACCGGAACCGGATGTCTTACTAGACGAGGCCTTTGCGCTTTCGTCAATTAGTTGACAAATCCAGTAAATCTGCTGGCCCTTGGCTAGCAATTCGCGCATTTTCGGATATAATTCGTCGCGTTGTTCGGTTTCATTCAAGATGCGGGTCGTGATGGGCTGGCGACCGGGCGGCAGCTCATTCAGTAGCGAGACGTCGAGGTCGCCGAAGACGGTGAGCTGAAGAGAGCGCGGAATTGGGGTAGCGGTCATCGAGAGGAGATGCGGAGCATGGCCTTCAGGGGACTTAAGGAGGAGTTTTTGACGCTGATTGACGCCGAAACGGTGCTGTTCGTCGATAATACAGAAGGCTAAAGAGTTAAACTCAGTGTCGTCGGTCAGGAGGGCGTGAGTGCCGATAACGAGGTCAATTTCGCCATAAGCAATGCGTTTTTTCAAGCGCGGTTTCTGCTTGGTGGCACCGGTAAGTAAAGCGATTTGGGGCAGTTCGAGGCCAGGAATTGCCTCCTCAAGGCCTTGAAATAACTTCTGAAGGCTTTCATAGTGTTGAGTGGCTAGGATGGCGGTCGGCGCGAGGAGGGCGGTCTGGTGGCCGTTACGGGCGGTCTGGGCGGCAGCTAGAGCGGCGACAATCGTCTTCCCGGAGCCGACATCGCCTTGAAGTAGGCGGTTCATCGGGGTCGTCTTCTCGAGAGCTTGGAGGATCTCCCAGGTCGAGCGGCGCTGGGCGCCGGTGAGCTGGAAAGGCAGATTTTTGACGATTTGCTGGATAAACTCGGCTTCGAAGGGTAAAGAAATGGATTTTAGGCGCTGATTTTCGTGTTTATTGAGCTTTGCGGCGAGGATGAGCTCGAAAATTTCCTCGTAGGCAAGGTAGGCGCGACCCTTCTCGGCGTCGGCGGCATTTTCGGGAAAATGAACCGCGAAGAGAGCTTCGGCGCGAGCTCCAGGCTTGACATATCCTGGATTTCCGTCGATAAATGGCAACAAATCTGGGATTTTAGCGAATTCCGGGCGGAGGTTAGAGAGGATTTTTTGGAAAAACTGGGGTTTTAAGACATTTTTGGCAGCGTAAATCGGCTGACAGTCAGAGGAAGTGCCAGATTCGGAGGCGGTTTTTTCGATATCTTGGGCGAGGACTGCCGAGGGCGAAGTGAGGACGTAGCGGCCGTTTTTGAGCTCGTATTTGCCGGTAAAAAAATACTCATGCTTGTCATCGAATTGCTTGGCGCGGTAGGGCTGATTGAACCAGACTGTGCGAATGGCGCCGGTTACATCGTGGATGACGCCTTCGGTGATAGTGAGGCGGCGACGGCTGGTGTGGCGGGTACGAAGGTCGCTGATTTTGCCGCGAATGATGACTTTTCCGGGGCGGAGGTCGGTAATACGGACGGCGGCTTGGTAGTTCTCGTAGACGCGGGGGAGACAATAGATCAGGTCGCCGACCGTGCGCAAACCGACGCGGGTGAGCGCGGCAGCGGTTTTCGGGCCGACACCCTTGACGGTGTCGATGGGGGCGGACATATCCATAGGGATATTATAACACGAGCGGCAGACTGCGCGCTTGAAGGCTCGATGGTTAGTTGGCCTTTTTACCGCTGTGCTCGGCGCGCCAAGCAGCGATTTTGCCGTGGTCGCCAGAGAGAAGGATTTCCGGCACTTTCAGACCACGAAAATCGGCTGGCTTAGTGTATTGAGGGTATTCGAGATTGTCGCCGTCGGAAAAACTCTCAATCAGGGCGGAAGTTTCGCCACCGAGGACGCCGGGGAGGAGGCGCGAAATACTATCGATGAGAATGAGAGCAGGCAGCTCACCGCCGGTGAGGACGTAATTGCCAAGGGAGATTTTGTGGTCGATGATAGTCAAGATGCGCTCGTCGTAGCCTTCGTAGTGGGGGCAAAGAATGATATAGTGGCGCTCTGAGGTATCGGTGGTATCTACGCCGGCAAACTGGCGGGCGAGATCCTGGTTCCAGGTCATACCGACAGGGGTCGGGAGAATCACCTCGGCGTCAGGACTGACTGCTTTGACGCTCTCAATCGCCGCAAAAACCGGCTCGCAGCGTAACAGCATGCCGTCGCCGCCACCATAAGGCGTGTCATCAACGGATTTGTGCGGGCCGAGCCCAAAATCGCGCAGATTGACGTATTCAATCGCGATAATTCCCCGATCCTGCGCCTTGTAGAGCATAGAACTGTCGAGATAAGGCTTCAGCGCCTCTGGAAAAAGGGTGATAATAGTGAATTTGATTTTTGGCATAAGTTGAGATAATTATAGCATTTTCTGCTCAAAAAATCTAGTTCTAAGGGCCAGCGGAAGCCCAGGCAGCAAACTGACCTCCGCGATAGAGGTCAGTTTCAGTTTCTGCGCCAGATGTTGATCTGCGCTAGCGCTGATGCTTTTCGAGCAGTTGCACTTCTGCTGATGCGCGCCCACCCTAGGGCACATTGGTTTGTTTTAATCCGCTGTTTGTTTTTATCGTTTTGTCTCCACACTCCACTTTGAACTTCAGTGGAACCCTGTGAAGCGTATCAGCTTATACTTATAATAAAGCATAACCGTCGCCACGTCAACGGATTTTGCGCAAAAATGTTGTGATTTTTACAACATATTTGAACAAACAAGGTATTTTTGGCGCAAATATCTATCAAACGTGTTGTATTTTTTACAACGCTTAATAATCTTCGACGAGAGTGAACTCTTTGCCGGCGATAGAGATGATAGAGGTCGGCTCGGCGCCTTGAGAGGTGAGTTCGGCGCGAATGCCGAGCTTTTTCATGATGTCGCGGAGGCGGTTGACCGAAGCGTAGTTCGCGAGGTCAGTGCGACGGGCGAATTTCTCGATTTTCGGACCAGTAACGACGAATTTGGCTGGGACTGGCGGGTCTTGCGCAAGGTCGGCTTCTTCGATTTTTTCGATTTTCCAGGCGTTCGAGAGCTGCTCGGGACCGAGTTTGATGACAGGGAGAGGCTGTTTGCGGACAGCACCGTCCACCAAAGCAGTGGCGCTCCCAAAATCGAGCTCTGAAGAGTCGTGATTTTGGCCCGCGCCAGCCTGGTTGTCATGCTCTGGCGAGCGTTCCTGCCCACGAGCAATTCCTACCGCGGAGGTATCGTGTCTGGCGGAGTTTTTCAACTTAACGAGAGCACGGAGGACGTCGGTGATTCCCTGGCCAGAGGCGGAAGAGATGGTGAAAATCTGGGCGTCAGGATTGACGGCGAGAATGGCATCCTTTTGCATTTCGAGAATGTCATTGTCGACGCCCTCGCATTTGGTCAGGGCGACAATTTCAGGACGCTTGGCGAGGTCGGAATAGCGCTCGAGTTCGCCGCGAATCACTCGATAAGCGTCGCCGGCATCGTCATTATAGACATCAATGAGATGAAGGAGGGCGGCGGTGCGGTCGACGTGGCGAAGGAAAGCGTGGCCGAGGCCCTTGCCGTCGGCGGCACCTTCGATA
Source organism: uncultured Candidatus Saccharibacteria bacterium (assembly GCA_947425085.1). Taxonomy (GTDB): domain Bacteria; phylum Patescibacteriota; class Saccharimonadia; order Saccharimonadales; family Saccharimonadaceae; genus Nanosyncoccus. The sequence continues at coordinate 11,253 of CANDYV010000002.1, forward strand.
AGGCCGGGGATGTCAGCGATGAGGAGATCTTGATCGTCGACAGTCGCGACGCCGAGCTGAGGAGTCAGAGTCGTGAAGGGATAATCGGCAATCTCGGGACGAGCATTCGAAACACGAGAGAGGAAGGTGGACTTACCGGCATTTGGCAGACCGACAAGGCCAATATCAGCGAGGAGCTTCAGCTCGAGAGTCGCCTCGAAGGCATCGCCCGGCTCGCCAACTTCGGCGATGAGCGGGGCCTGACGGGTGGAAGATTTGAAGTGGGCGTTGCCGAAGCCGCCGTCGCCGCCCTTGGCAATGACAGCTTCTTGTTGGTCGACGGAAAGGTCGGCGAGGACTTCTTCGTCGCGCTTGACAATAGTGCCGATCGGGACTTCAACGATGAGATCTTTTCCGGAGCGGCCGGCAGAGCGCTGGCCGGAGCCGTTTTTGCCGTTTTCGGCGGTTAGCTCAGGGTTAAAGCGAAAATCGAGAAGAGTATTCGTGTCTTTGTCGGCGCGAAAAATGATTGAGCCGCCTTTGCCACCGTCGCCACCGTCCGGACCGCCCTTCGGGATGTAAATCTCATGGCGAAAAGAGACGGCGCCGTCGCCGCCTTTGCCGGCTTGAAGTTTGACTTTTGCGGTATCTACGAACATATAATACCATTATAGCACAGGTTATTCAAAAAGTCAATAAGCATAAGCGCTAGATAGGTTTAGTATATTATTTCGTGAGATTAGTGGATGTAGCTGAAGTTAGCGACGACGTTAGCGGGGATAGTGGATTCGGTGATAACGTTGACGCGATAGCCGTAGTTCATTTCGCGAACGAGGATGGAACCGTCGTCATTCACGCGAAGGACGACGCCGACGTGACCATACCAACCTGAGGTAGTTTGGAAGACGGCACCGGCTTCTGGGGTATGATCGACGCGGAGGCCAAGGGCGCTAGCGTTTACGGCCCAATATTTAGCATCGCCAGTCAAGGATGCCGGGAGCGGGTTGCCATAAGCTTCGCGCCACCACCAAGCATAATAGGTACATTGACCCCAAACCATACGGTTCGTGGCGCTACGAGTGACGTTATCGTAGACAACACGCGGATTCTGGCGATCGGAAGTGCTACCCTGGAAAGTATAGGTGTAGACTGGGACATACTCAGGGCGCTCGGTGAGCGGCAAAGTACCGTTCGGGAGAACGATCTGAGAGCCAGCGACTAGACCCGTGCTTTCGAGGTCATTGTAAGCAATAATGCGCTCAGCGTCGGAGCCATAGCGAGAGGCAAGGCTGGCGGCAGTATCGCCAGCGCGAACTTCATAGACAATACCCGAGGTGCCAGGAATATTCAAAGAGGTGTTGACGGCGACATCAGTAGTCTTAAGACCGTTCGACCAGCGAATCTGGTCAGCAGACACGCCGTAGAGAGAGGCGATAGTGTTAACATTTTCGCCCTCTTTCACGATGTGCTTTTTCACACCGCGAGAGTCCTGAATCGTGACGTAGCCCGGCTTCTCAATGCGGTCAGTATTGGTCTGAGCGACTTCTTTCAAAACCGAGGCAGCGACGTAGTTACTAGCGACAGTATCAATGCTAGCGAGGTTAAACGAGTTGGAGAGGCTAGCTACGACATAGAGTTCCGAGAGCTGATCGGCGGAAATGCTGTTCGAAGCGGCAAGAGTGTTCATGTTGATACTGGCCGGGTCGGTCGAGTTTTTGTCGTCGGTGCCAATTTTTGCGAGCGCAAAAATCAAGCACGCCGTCAGCGCATAGGGCAAAACCTTACGGATTGCCCGCAAAAACTTATGTTCTTTCTTCTGCTTAGTCTTCATAATTTAAGTGTAGTTTCTAGGTTATTTGAGATAGCCTGGGCTATCTACAACTATTTTAGCACAAGCGCCATTTGTTGTCAACTACAGAGCAACATTACAGAGGCTTTGGCAGTATTCATGGATGTTCTGGTTATGCTCATCCTCTGTACTACTATAATACATCGTACCGTCGTCGCCTGTCAAGAAGTAATACTTGTCGGCAACGCTTTCATCAGGGGTGGCGGTAGAGGTTAAGGCTTCGAGACCAGGATTGGAAATTGGGCCGTAAGGCAGGCCAGGATTTTTGCGGGTGTTATATGGCGAATCGATTTCGAGAGCGGCAGCATTGTCACCATAGACTTCACGATTCGGGTCGACGAGATCGACGGCGTATTGAACGGTGACATCACTACCAAGCGTCCAGCCATCGGCAAGGCGATTGTAGAAGACTTTGGCGACCTTGGCTTGGTCTTCGGCATTATTGGCTTCGCGCTGGACGACGGAGGCGAGGGTGATTCCTTGATAAAGATTGAGGCCTTGTGCTTCGAATTTAGCTTTCAGGTCGTTCTCCTCGAGGACGTCGGCCATTTCTTCAAGAAGACGACCGACAATGTTCTCAACTTTATCACCTTTGTAAAATTCGTAGGTATCACCAAAGAGATAGCCTTCGAGGCTAGTATTGTCCTCGGGGCGACCTTCAAAAATCCAAGCATAAGGCTTGCTGGAATAGTCAGCGGAAAGGCCAGCGGTAATTTCTTCATCGGTATAACCATAGAGTAGGAGTTTTTTACGGAAATCGAAGATGTTTTCGCCTGGGAAGAAAGTAAAACTAAAAACGTTGTCGCGACTGCCAGTAAGGAGCAAATCGGTGATGTCGGCGACAGACATGGACTTATTGAGGTTATATTCACCGGCCTTGAGGCTGTCACCGCCCGAGGTGAGGCGGAAATGAATCTGAAAAACAAGGCTGTCACGGATGAGGCCAGCCTCTTTCAGCTCGTTTGCAACATCGCTAACGCTGGAGCCGGTCAGAACTGCGAAGACAGTGTCGTCGCATTCGTCGGCGTCAACTTCAGCGCAATTAATCTCAGAAACTGGGCGCGAGTTGTATTTATAGTATCCAAAAGCTGCACCGCCCAATAGGCCTAGTAAAACTAGAATAGCAATAATTGCGGTCGCAAAACGGTGCGGCTTAGCTGCCTTGACGCTTTTGCGATGAGTCGAGGCGGCGCGAGTTGTGGACTTTCCGGTTTTCTCTTCGAGAAAGTCCTGAAGAATAATCGTGGCGGCCTCGGAGTCAATATCACCCTTTTTATAACCTTTTTTGCGATTTTTAAGGCGCTTTTCGGCTTCGACTGAGGTGAGAGATTCATCCTGAAAGCAGATTTTGGCGCTCGGAATAGACTTTTTGAGATCGCGCGCAAACTGTCGGACGTAGCGGCTTTGCTCGGTTTCTTGGCCCTGACTGTTGCGAGGGAGGCCGATCACGAAACTATCAATGTCCCAGGCGCGAGCCAGCGAGGCGATTTTTTGGAACTCGGTGCCGTCGACTTCTACGGCACTATAAGGGATGGCGATGCGGACTTTCGAATCAGCCTTAGCGACGCCAATGCGCTTCGTGCCGACATCAAGGGCGATTAGTTTCATGCTTTTTCGTCCTCTCCGGTCAGGATGATAGTGACTTTGCTACGGTCGTTCGGAACGGACCAGACCCAGAAATACGGGGTGCGAACTTCGACTGAGCTGACGCCGTTGATTGGGCGGAGGAGCGATTGAACTTCGCCAGTTTTATGGCCTTTGACTTTCTCGAAAATATCATCTTCGGTGACAGTCGGGCCGGCCGTAAGGGTGGTCTTTAGGCGAGCGTTTTCTTCGAGGCTAGTGAAGCGTTCGAAATATGGACTGCCGATCGAGTAAATCTTCTGCCCTTCCTCGAGATCAGCTTTCGATTTGATATATTCTTCGATTTTGTCTCTAGATACAACATAGACAGAATATTTGACCGGAACGGTTACTTTCGGGGTGGTGCTACTACCAACTTCGTCGCCGACGGCTGGAGTCGAGTCGGCATCACCCGGCTCAGCTTTGAAACTGGAGTCAATCGCGACGACATCTTCGCCAAGATCCTCGAACAGATGCGAACGGCCTTCGCTTTCGTGCTCGGAAACTAGGGTTTCTTTGACTTTTTTAATATCGTCTTCGCTGACGACTTTGACCATGTGGGTCGTGCCGCCAGAGATAGTGCTGGAGTTGTTAACGGTCGCAGCGCCGTCATCATAGGCACTCCAACGCGCGCCGGCGGAGATGTTATATTTTTCGCCGCCTTCGACGGCTTCGACAGGAACTTCGAAGGTTTTCGTACAAAGCGCGCTAGGATTTCTAACTTGACTGTCGCAGAGGATAGGATAATCCCCGCCGTCCCAAGAGAATGTCGTACTGGCGGTGGTGGCGCGATATTTCAGACCATCAGAAGTCGTAAAAACTTCACCTTCGGGAATATGGTATGAAAAACCTTTGTCTTGGAAATCGCGGCCATAGAGTGAATAAACGACGCGAAGAGTGCCCTTTGCCTTGTCGCCTTTATCTTCTTCGCCGGTGGCGGTAAATTCGGTGTTGTATTTTTCTTCAAGGGTTATTTGCTCGGTATAGAAGACACCTTCAGAGAGGTTTTCCGCGGCTTGGTCGGTCGTAAAACGGACGGTTTCGTTGAAGTTACTAGAGGTGCTACTGATGGCGACGGTGATAGTCGCGGCGGGAGCGAAGACGAAGGCCCAAACTAGGGCGATAACCAGCACGATGGCGGCAGGCACGCCAATCATGATCCATTTGCGGTATTTCTCGAACGATGGCACTTTCGGGCCGTTTTTGGACTTTTGGCCCGGTTTTTTGCCGTTTTTAGGGTCTTTTCCGTCGTTTTCGAGGCTTTCTTCGGTCAAGTCGATAGTTTCGGCACCTTTTATTTTGCGATCGTCAGAATCAACGTCAGAGGCCTTAGAAGCCATTTTAGCGCTATCTTTTTTGGATTTGGCGGATTTTTCGGGTTTTTCGTCGCTAAAATCGCCGGTTTCCTCGTCAATGACCTGTTCCTCGCGCTCAGAGGCCTTGAGGCTTTCTTCGGTCGGCACCATCGGGCGCGACTGAAGAGTCTTCGCGACGGGGATTTTGGCGGCCATGGCCATTTTGATAATTGCCGGATCCGCAGTTACGATCACGGCGACCTTTTCGCACTCTTTAGCGACGCGGGCGACGAGCTTCATATTCACAGCGCTACGAAGCATAGTAGCCTTTTTCGGCGGCACAAGGGCGACAAGTTTTTGTTCAGCCTGCTGGAGCTTAGTCAAGATATCGGTGATATCATCCTCCGGCTCCAAGTAAATAACTTCCTTGTTCATAAAACAAATATATCACATTTTGACGTGCTTGTGTTAAATAATGACGCCGGGCGGAGATTTTTCCGAAAATGCACGCCAAATTATCTCGTCTATGGTAAAATAAGAATAATGAGTTTATTTAGTTTTGGTTTTGGCAAGAAAAAGGCAAGTAGCGCGGGAACGGATACGGCAGCGTTGGCGCAGCGGGCTTTGGATTTTATTACTGAGGGGGTGATTGTGATTGATGAGCGAGGGATGATTAAGTTTGCGAACCCGGCGGCGGCGACGTTGACTGGATACGACGCGGCAGACACGATTGTCGGGCTGGATTATCAGCTGATTCTCCGACTTCAGACCGAGGAAGGCGCGCCGGTCGAGCCGACACAATCGACATTATATACGGCGATTATGACGAATCAAAATTTCACTACGCGGGAATATTGGTTGGTTTCGGCGCAAACGGAACATCGGGTGGCGGTGGCGCTGTCGTGTATTCCGACCGGCAACGAGCGGGCGGATCGGATTGTGACTTTTCGCGATATTACGAAAGAATTGGCTGAGGAAAACGAGCAAGCGGAGTTTATTTCGACGGCTTCACACGAAATGCGGACGCCGGTGGCTTCGATTGAGGGCTATCTCGGGCTGGCTTTGAATCCGCAGACGGCGACGATCGATGCGCGAGCGAAGCAATACCTCGAGGCGGCGCATTCAGCTTCGCAACATCTCGGACATTTATTTAAGGACTTATTGGACGTGACGAAGCTAGACGACAATCGTTTGAAGGCGCATCTGGTGCCAGTGGATGCGGTTGAGGTCGTCCAGAGGATTGCGAGCGAGCGCGAGAAGGACATGCTCGCAAAGAAGTTGAAGTTTAGCTTCGGGACGCCAGAAGCTCCGGTGTCTTTGGATAAGAAACGGCTGGAGCCAAAGGTTTATATGGCGACGGATATGGACTTTTTGCATGAGATTATTGATAATTTGATTGAGAATGCAATTAAATATACGCCAGAAGGGGGCGAGATTTGGGTGAATGCGCGGGGCGATGGCGATAAGGTTCTGATTAATGTGACAGATACTGGCATCGGGATTTCCAACGAGGATGCGGGACATATTTTCCAGAAGTTTTATCGAGTAGATAATTCACAAACGCGCCAAATCGGCGGAACAGGGCTGGGGCTTTATCTCGTGAAGCAGCGAGTCGAGGCGCTTGGCGGCCGGGTTTGGGTCGAAAGTGGATTCGGCGACGGTTCGACGTTCTTTGTTTCCCTGCCGCGGATTTCGGATGCGGAGTATGAGAAAATGCGGATCGCGTATGAAAATGAACAGATGATTCGGAACTTCGCTGCGGCCGAGCAAGCGCAAGCGGTTCAGGCGGCTGTGCAAGCAGCACCGGAGGTACAAGTTGTCGTTGGCTCCGCAAGAGCAGGAGTCGCCGACGCGCAGGGTTCGGTAAATGGGGCTGAAACTAGCGTCGCTGCTCCTCAAGCCCCCGTGGCTGCTCAGCCGTCGATTGTGGCGCGGAAGCCAATGGCGCAGTCCGATCCGACGGTCGGGGCGAATGAGGGGGTTTTACAACCGCAAGCTGTAATTCAGCCGCAGGCGACGGAGACTAGTGGAGGCGCGATGGCGGCCGGGGCGGTTTCGCAATCGACGCAAGTGCCGCATTCGTTGCAACCGCAAGTTTCGCAAGCGCAACCACAAATTAATAACCCCAATGAGGAGACCGCATGAGCAAGGTTATGCTAGTCGAAGACGACGATAGTCTTCGCGAGATTTATAGTATTCGTTTGACCGCTGAGGGCTATACGATTGTGACGGCGAAGGACGGCGAGGAGGCGCTGGCGGTGGCGGTGCGCGAACGGCCGGATTTGATTGTGTCGGACGTAATGATGCCGAAAATTTCGGGGTTTGACATGCTCGATATTTTGCGGTCGACGCCAGAGACACAAAATATTAAGGTGATTATGATGACGGCACTGTCGTCGGAGGATCAGCGAGTGCGGGGCGAGAGCCTAGGGGCGGATCGCTATTTGGTGAAATCACAGGTCGGAATTGAAGATGTAGTAAACGTGGTACATGATGTGCTAGGCGACCGGGCGGCGGACGGGACGATAAACCCTTCGACGCCAGCCAACGACGTAGCGATGCCAGCCGTAGCGGAGACGGTGATTGAGGTTCCGACGACGCCAGGCCCAGCCGCAATGCCTCAAACCCCGGTTGCACCAACCCCTACGATGCCTGCTCCTGCGTCGGTGCCTCCAGCCCAGCCTACTAGTGTTCCAGTCCAGCCTACTAGTGTTCCAGTCCAGCCTACTAGTGTTCCAGTCCAGCCTGTCGAAGCGGCGACTAATCCAGCGGTGCCGGGTTCGCCCGTTGACGGTGCGGCCGGGACGGTTTCGCCGATGGCATAATCAGCGTTAGGAAGTTATGGAAGGAAAAGTGCGGCTAAACAAGTTTCTGGCGGAGCGCCTTGGGCTATCAAGGCGACAGGCGGACGACGCAATCGCGGCGGGCAAGGTTCTCGTCAATGATTCGCCGGCGATTTTAGGGGCGCGTATTGACAAAAATGATAAGGTGTGCTATAATGGGGTTATAATCCCCTTTGATATGGGCTATCTTTACGTGGGCTTGAATAAACCGGCTGGTTATGTCTGCTCGAGGAAGGCGCAGGGTGAGTTCCCGACGATTTATGAACTTTTGCCGGCGAAATATCATGACTTGAAGACGGTAGGTCGGCTGGACAAGGATTCTTCAGGGTTGATTTTATTGACGAATGATGGTGATTTCGCGTTCAAGATGACGCATCCGAGTTTTACGAAGACGAAGATTTATGAAGTGGAGCTGGATCATGCTTTAGAACCGCTGCATCAGCAAGAGATTAGCGATTTTGGGATTGAGATTGGCGACGGAGTGTCGAAGCTAGGGCTGACGCGATTGGATGATTTGCGCCGGCGTTGGCGGGTTGAGATGATCGAGGGGCGCAACCGGCAGATTAGGCGGACGTTCGGAGCGCTAGGATATACGGTGACACGGCTGCACCGGACGGCGTTCGGGCCATATCAACTGAGCGGGCTGGAGCCAGGGGAATTCGCAGAGGTGAAGAAGGTTTAGAATACGCTATTCCCGGGGATGTTCTTGAGGGGCTAGGCTAGTTGAAGAAAATATTGGAAGACATGCGAAGGGCGTCCCTTGCGGGGCGCCCTTTTGGGGAGAGATGATTATTCCTTACTGACACCGTAATAGTCGCGAGCGACTTTGCGGACAGGCGCGTTGCTGTTCACCATCCATTCGTAATACTCGCGTTGCGCAAAGACAATGCTGTCCGGGCCATAGGCCTCGAGATATTCAGCATAGTCGCTATCGTCGCCGGGTTTGACCGCGAAGTGTCCTTTCTCATCAACGGTCGCAATGACGCAATCGGCATAGTGCCGGGCGGCGCGGCGGATGCGCAGGATTTCTACCGAACTCGCAAGGATTCCCAGTGCAGAGAACAGTAGCATGACGACAGCGGCCGAACAGGCCAACGGTTCGTAGGGGCCAAGAGCAGGACGAACAGCCGGCCAGAGGCAGTAGCATGCGATGAACGTGGCGCTCATGGCCAGAGCAACCAAGCCTACCTTAAGGTCACGGCAAAAGCGATGGAGGTCTGCAACGCCGGAGGGACGGGGAGGAAACCCAGTCTTGCTCTTACGACGCTGACCTACGGCGGGCTCTTTTGCGCGACGGAGATAGTAAAGGAATGACCTCCGGCGCAGGCGAGCGACAGGGCTGGCGGGCGGGCGACGACAGAAGATCAACTCGAACAGGTTCTGGCGGCGACCGCTCTTTGCTTTGATGACGCCAGCAGAGGAGCTGGGCTCAGCTGGAGGCTCGATCTTTGCGTTGTTAGCCTCAGCCAGAGGTTGGTTCCAGGCGGTGGTGGTAATACGGCAGTCGGCGATGGGATTCATAAGATCACACTCTCTTTCTTAATTTTTCTTCATGCTCGGATAGGTTGGGCACGACGCAACCGGGGCGTCATAGACAGGCTATGCGTCCTTATATTTCCATTGTAGCACAGATTATGCTTTTTGTCAATACTTAAGCCATAAATGGCTTAAGTATTGCTAGCTGCGTTGTTAGGAAGAAAAAGTAAACTTTTTCTTCGCTCACTATCCTCGCTAGGGCAATAGCAATGAAATAATAAGGGCGCTATTTTATGACAATTTCGGGGTTAAAGTATTGCTGAGGAATTTCGCCAAGACTGAAAGAATAGAAGTAGCTCGAACCGGATTCGGAGTCGTCCTTGAGATTGATAGTGATGCCGGCGCCACCAGAGAAAATATAAACGAATTCATGGGATTGTTTTTCGGCTTCGGTATAGCAGTGTGGATTCCACGTGCTAGCACAAATTTCATGATAGGCTTTTCGTTTGAGGTAGTCTTCCCAACCAATGCTCAGTGCGGGAGAGTCGACCAAGATCCCATCGACGTCTTCAATAATGGCGCCGGAGTCTGTAATGGCTACGCTTTTCTGCTGGCTACAGACTTCGGTGCTGCCGTCAACTGGAAGTTGGATGACTCGATTTTCGTCATATCGTCCGGCCTTCAGAGGAGCGAGCCAGTTACGTTGGACTTTTTTATCGATAATAACCTTTCTGTAAACCGAGTCATAGTATGCTTTATCCGTCTCGTTGACGCAAAGAGTTGCATAACCAATGCGAAGATTATCCCATTTAGTGACTGCGCCACTCGCGGAAACGTAACGAAACTTTCCCTCCTCTCCAGGCGCGGAGAGACCCTTGTTCTTGAGGTAATCGCGGAAGGCTTGCCGAATTGAGGGCGAGATAATATTGTCCGATGAGATACTCTCTGTGTAGTCGAAGAGGTAGTCGTCAGTCTCTTCGTTAAGATATTTTTGATAAGAAGTGGGGATCTCGGTGAAAAACGGGTTTGAGGAATCAGATAGTCCGTCTTCGAAGAGTGGGCCATCGGAGCGATAGTTTTTGAGATAAACTGCGTAGCGAATATTGTCTTTAAGTTCCATCTCAACAACAGTACCGTCATCTAGAACGAAGACAGGACCGAAGCTGTTGAGATAGAAGCGCTTTTCTCCAGCTAAATATTTCTGTATAGTGTCGATAGTGATTTGCTCAATATTGGCCAGCTGAGCGTCGTAGGTTGCGATGCGTGCGCGAAGATCGTCATAGGTCTCGCCAGGAGAAGGGCAATACTGTGCGTTGCACTGCGCAGGGTCCGGAAAATATTGCTCGGCGGCGAGGCTTCTCTCAGCATAAAGTCGGTTGAATTGAATTGAAGTCGAGAGCGAGTCGTAGAAACTATTGAAAAGTAGCGAAGTCAGATTAAGATTCTCCGAAAATAGGTTATTGAAGTTTAACTCTTCGCCGGTATTGAGGTCAAAAGTAAAATAGGCGTTGTGCCATGCTCCGGCATCATAATCATACTGTTCGATCGTGAATGACAGAATGTTGAAATAATTCGCCGTAATATCCATACTAACGCCATCACGCTCCGGAGCGATATCGTGATATTCTCTAGCTGTCGCTAGAATGCGATTGTTAATTTTGTCTTCGATGGACTTATTCTTCAGGCCGGAGATTAGGTAGGCGCCCTTTTCCCTACCTTCGGACTGTAGCGTAAAGGCTAGCGGGTTCGGGACGTAATAGCCGTAATAATCGAGATCGTCCACCGTATCGAGGATTTCCGCAGAATTTAGCCCGGAAAACTTGTAAGCTTCGACAATAGCGTCCGTATAGACGATTTCCGGAGCAGGCTTCAGCAATAGCGCAACGCCGGCAGCGATACCGAGGAGTAGAATCCAGCCGGCGACAAGCAAGGCAACCTTGGCTTTCTTACTCAGCGGTTTCTTTTGGGGTTTAGGTGATGTCGATGCTTCTGGCGCTGTGGCGGGTTTGGGAGTAGAATTGCTAGAGTATACATCACCGCCAACAAGTGCAGAGTTAACCTCTGATACAAAATCGACCGCGCCAGCAGATTTATTTTCCGACTGGGACATATCCAGCCTCGCTAGCTACGTATTGACCGCGCCGGGAGAGCATTGCTCGTTTCAGAAGCGCAACGTTTTCGTTCTCGTCGCCTTTGCGCGTAACTATATAATAGGCGGAGAGAATCGGGTATGTTTCATTTTGGATAGTAGTGTAGGTCGGAGCGACGTCGTTGATGGCGAGGTATTTTAGATTATCATTATAATACATCGTGTTGACATAATAATAGAAGCCGTAGCCGATAGAGTCAATCGCGTTATCATAAGACGCAACATAGTCGATAATACCAGCCATCGAAAGCGTAACTTGTTCTTTGATGGTGGGGATTTTCACTTCTTTGCCCTTAAGTACTAGATTATACAGGCCGGTCTGCGAACCGGAATTCTCAGGGCGTTGGTAAGCTACAATCTCTGCGTCGTTGCCACCAAGATCTTTCCAATTAGTGATTTCACCGGTGTAAATTTTGACAATATCGTCAAAGGAGGCGCTGGAGACCGGGTTATTTTTATTAACAAAAAAGGCGAAACCCTCGTTGACTACTTTTGTAACTTCAAGCTCGATTCCCTTTTCGGCAGCGAGAGCAAGTTCTTCCTCGCTCGGTTCGGTAACAACAATAAGATCAGCTTCGTTGTTAATAAGTTTTACGTAGCCGGGGTGAGTGTTAGAATATTCGATGCCGAGTTCTTCGGTAGTTTTGCCGGTGAAATTTTTAATGAAAGCATCCGTGAGTGGTTGCGTAGCGAGAGAGGCGTCGATGCGTGGCAAGTTCTCGCTTATAAAAAGAATTTCAGAAGAAGTTTCGAGGAACTTTTCGTCGTCTTCCGGAAGATCATTCACAACGACAACCGTTTCTGGTTTCTGAAGAGCCCTCACGAGACAGAAGACACTAACAGCAGAACAGAGTGCAAGGACAATCAGTATAACAGGAACGAGAGGAAACTTTTTCTTATTCTTTTGAGAGGATGAAGCGGGCATTGAAGGAGCTGTCGGATTCGTTTCCGGCGAAGGCTCGGCAGCAAGTTCGGTGGAGAGTTCAGGGATAGCTGAAGCGGCATGACCAGGAACGGTCGGCGCAGCATCAGGTTCGTTGAATGGAGGCTGGTTATTAATTACGTCTAGGTTATTATTGACGACTGACTTTACATCAGAGTTTTCGTCATCTTTCATATAATATATGGTCCTTTAAAATTTGTAAACAAGGCTAGTTCTGGAGGAGTTTGGCGAACTTGCCGCGGAGGCCACCTTCGTCGGGAGAGCCGGCGAGGGTGTCGAGGGCGACACGGAGCAGGCCGAGAGCGGTGATGTAGGAATGGTCGAGATGGGTCTCAGTCGAATTGTGGACGCCGGGGATATCGGCGGACTCGACGAGATGAATAACTGGACGACGGGCGAAAGGGAGCTCCTTGAACCAGTCGGTCGTACTCAAGACTTCCTGAAGCTCGCTGAGACCGGCGCCGCCACCACAGAGGAGGATCTTGTTCGGGAGCATTTCGGTCAGCTGGAACTCTTCGAGGGTGATTTGGACGCCAGAAAGCCAGACGGCGAGATTGCGCTGGATGGCGAGCATCATCTTGTCCCGGAGGTCAGCGGGGACTTTGGTCGGATTGTTGACGGAGAGCTTATATTTCTCGGCGGTGTCGAAATCGACGTTGAGAGCTTCGGCGATTTGGTGGGTGAAGCTACGACCGCCGATGCCGAACATCTTCGTTCCTTCGACGCCGCCATCATCGACGACGGCAATATCGGTCGTGCCGCCACCGATATCCATGACGATACCGGAGAAATTGCTATCAAGCTCGTCGCCGAGGCAAGCGCGGCAAACCGCAAACGGTTCGACAGCGACGGCGAGCAAGTCGAGCGAGAGCTCGGCGCAAACTTTCTCGATGGCCGAGATATGGACGAGCGGAGCGAAAGCGGTGTAGAACTGGAGGACGACGTCGGTTCCCTTAAAACCGATTGGGTTGCTGATCTTGTAACCGTCGATAGTAATCGAGACGATAGCGGAGTTGATGAGGCGGACTTCAACGTTCGGGTTGTTGGTTTCGTCGGCGATTTCCTTACGGGCGCGCTCCCCGGCGCGATCTTGGACGCGCTTGATGATGAGCGCCATTTCTTGCTCGGAGAGCGGTTTGTTGCCGCTCTTGCGGCGGTAGCGAACGGTCGACGTGTTGCCTTTGATTAATTCGCCAGCAATACCGACGACGGTGAGCTTGCTGGTCGTGCCGGCCATTTTTTCGGCTTGGCTAAGGGCTTTTTCACAGACGCTGGCGACGCCGGGAATGTCGGCGATGGCGCCGGCGTACATGTTGCTGGAATCTTGGTGGGCCTTGCCGATGCCAATGATGTCGAGGCCGTGGTCTTTAGTCTGGCGGGCGATGACGGCTTTGACGAACTCGGTACCAATGTCGAGGGCAAGAATAGTGCCATCGGAGGCTTTCGGAGGGATGTAATCGGCATCATGAGCGGAGGCAGTATTCGCGGATTTCGCCGACGGACCATTCGCGCCGTCGTAATCGGTAGTTTTGACGGCTTTAGCGGCGGCTTGAACTTTCGCTTTGGCTGATTTTACTGTATCCAGGAAGCCCATTTATTTCTCCATTCGGGGTGTCTTGATGATTATAGTTATCCTTAGTTTATATTATACTACACTTTTCGAAATGGCGATATTTAATTCGGCTGGAAAGTTGCTGATTATACGCCAATTTCGACGGGAAGTTCAAAATCTAGGCCGGGGAGCTCTTCAGGCCCCATAAGATAATAGTTAAAAATCTCGACGGCTTCTTCAAAAAGCTCGGTAATCGGGCGATATTCACTCGGCGCGGAAACTTCGGAGTTATCGTAGGAAAACTTCAGATAGCCATAAACTTGGTTATTATCAGCGGAGTCACCGAAGGTAATCGCATCTAGAAGATGGCTTGAAGAATGAATATCAAAGCGAATCGTCGGCTCATCAGAGAAAGCTTCGCGAAGATCATTTGCAGTAATTTTCTCGGCGTCATCCGGGGAAACCGTCTCTTCAGTATTATCGGTGGCTTTGAGGAAGTCGTTATAACAGGTGGTAAGTTCCAAAGAATAAGAAGCATGGGGCAGGGCGTTCAAAAAGTTGGCAAGATTATCGTAATTGATTGACATATCATAGATTACTTGGCCAGGAATATTCGAGCTTTCGACCGACTGGTCAAAAATAAGGAACTGGTTACGATTATATAAGTCTGCGATTTCGCCAGAATAATCTTGGTTCATGACATTAACAGCACAGCTATAAAGCTCTTTAATCTCGCTACTTGGCAGGTCAAGACCGGAATCGTCCAGTTCGTCGATAAGGTCAGGGATGGAAATTTGCCACCATTCGTCTTCAATCAGAATAGCTATTTCATAGAGGGCGGTCTGGAATACATCAGCATCGTCTTCATCTTCAAAGAAAGTATCAAGGGCGGTGGTGATTTCGCTGGCACGGAAATAGATGATTCCATCAGACATCTGGACACTACCGAGCTCGACGCTAATTTCGTGGTCTTCGATAACGGAGTGATCGTCGAGGTCGACCTCGCTCATAGTGAGTGTAGCGGTCGTCGCGGTCGGAAGCGACTTGGATTGGTTGCCGAACTTAATCTGAAAAAGAATCGTGCTATCGTCGTATTTTTCATACGGCGCGAGGAAGTTGAGCTCGCCTTCGGTTTGAACATTTTTAGCGGTGATAAGTTTGTTCACAGAGTCGAAAACGACGTTTTCGGGGGATTGGTAGACGGCGAAATACCAGATTGCGAAGCCGATTCCGCCGAGGAGAAGTAGGATGACAATAATGATACTTACGATGAGGCCGGTTTTCTTTTTCTTGAGCGGCTTGACCAGGACGACGGTGTCGACCGGAGCGCCAGTCACGGGGTCGGTCGCAGGCATAGTTTCAGCGGCGGTCGTCGAGTTAGGCTCGTTGATTGGCGTCTCAACAACCGTGACGACAGGCTGCGCCGGGGCGTCCGGCGAACTGTTTGAAGCTGGCTCAGCGGTGCCAGCAATGTTAGTGGATTTTTTATCCATATCCCTCCTTAAGTTTAAGCCTATTATAGCACGGATTTTTATGAAAGTGGTATAATAGTAATTATGGATAAATTTACAATTCAAGACATAAAGGCGCGGCAAGTTCTCGATAGCCGCGGAAATCCGACCGTGGAGGCGGATGTATTTCTAAGCACGGGTCAAGCGGCGCGGGCAATGGTGCCTTCGGGCGCATCGACGGGTGAAGGCGAGGCGCTTGAACTTCGCGACGGCGACCCGCAATATTATAATGGTAAGAGTGTTTCCAAAGCCGTCTGGAACGTGAATCATGAGATTCATGATCTCTTGGTCGGAAACTCGGCGAACCAGGAACAAGTTGATAAGTTGATGCTCGAGCTCGACGGAACCGAAAATAAGAGTAAACTCGGCGCGAATGCGATTCTGGCAGTTTCCCTGGCGGTCGCGAAAGCGGCAGCGAAGGCGCAAAATCTGCCGTTCTACCAGTATGTGGCGGCGATTGCGGGGACGACGCGCGATATGTGCTTACCGATGCCGATGATGAACGTGATGAACGGCGGTGCGCACGCGGACTGGTGCACGGATATTCAGGAATATATGATTATCCCGCGCGGCGCAGGAACGATTGAAGAAGCGGTGCGGATGGGCGCGGAAGTTTTCCACGCTTTGAAGCGAGTTTTGAAAGATCGCGGCTATACTGTGACGGTCGGCGATGAAGGCGGCTATGGCCCGAAGGTGCGCGAAGGCAATAATGAACCGCTTGAATGTATCATGGCGGCGATTCAGGCAGCCGGGTATCGCCCGGGCGAAGACATTGCGCTCGGCCTCGACGTGGCGGCTTCGGAGTTCTGGAACCATGACCACTACGAATTGAAGACTGACGGCTCCTGGAAGACGGCGGCGGATATGGTCGACTGGTATGCTTGGATGGTCGAGAATTATCCGGTGGTTTCGATTGAAGACGGTCTTGACGAGCACGACTGGGAAGGCTGGAAGATGATGACCGAGCGGCTCGGCAAGTCGACGCAGTTGGTCGGCGACGATCTCTTCGTGACGAACACGAAGCTCTTGGAATATGGCATTAATGAGCATGCGGCGAACGCAATTTTGATTAAGCCAAATCAGATTGGTTCGCTCACGGAGACGATTGCGGCGGTGAAGATGGCGAAGGCGGCCGGGTATCGGACGGTGATGTCGCACCGCTCGGGCGAGACCGAGGATACTTCGATCGCGCATCTTGCGGTCGGTCTCGGGACGGGTCAAATCAAGACCGGTTCCCTCTCGCGCTCGGAACGCATCTGCAAGTACAACGAGCTAATTCGGATTGCCGAAGACCGCCCGGACTTGCAGCTGAAGGATCCGTTCGGAAAGTAAACAGCAGCCATGAAAATACCCCTCTGGTTGAGGGGTATTTTTGATTCACTCTTTTCTGATGCGACTAACGACATACAGCCCGGCCGGGACAAATAGGATAATGGTCACTAAGGCAGCATACCGGAGATCAAAGTCTGCCACAAAACCAATGAGCCAAACGGCAGGCATGTAAAGTAGTTGACCGAGAACTTTCGCAAGCGATACAACTGAAGTCTGCTCGCCGGGTAAAGCTTCTTGTTGTACAAGCGAGAGCGCCGAAGCGCCAACCCACCCCTGAGCAATACTTGCCAGCAGGTAGCACCAGACGGTTATAGCGTTCAGCTCAATAGTAATTATTCCAAGTCCACAGGTGATAATAACAAGCGGAATAAGCAGAACCTTCCAAGCCGGCAGATTAACCGAAAAACGCCGAGCGAGCCGAGCGCCAATGGTACTAGCAACCGAACTCAATGCCCAGGCGGCCGAAACGACAGCTAGCGGAACTCCGGCGACAAGCAGCATCGGAGTAAATATCCAGATGATACCGTGAGTCATTTCGCGGACTATTGCGAACGCAACGATACGCCGGCGCAGGCGACCAGGCGTGAAACTTTCGCGCGCAATACGGCACATGTCGCCGAGCGGAGTAGCTTTGGTGGTCGTCAGTCTTTCGCTGTCATCCTGAATGAACAGGCCGACAATTCCAGCGATGAGATAAGTTATGCCGTTTGCGGCAATAGCAAAACGAAAGCTGACAACGCCAAGTGGTCCACCGAGGAGGCAAAGTAAAATAGATGCGAGATACTGATAGGTGACAAGATTTGCGCTCTGGCGGCGAAAGTTTTGTTCCTGGGTTGATTGGTCTTGTTGAGCATTGCTGGAAGAGAGTTGTTCGGAGAAATGCTTAAGCAGGCTAAAATCGACGCCTTGACTAAAGGCCATGAAGAAGCCGAGCAATATCTCGCAGGCGACAGCCGTGAGGAAGGAATTGGCTCTGGAATAACAGAGGTAGCTGATGGCGCAGCCAAAATCACCGAGAACATTCGCCCATTTACGGCTGAAGCGATCAGCGAGCCAGCCAGTCGGAAAATTGAGGAGCATGACGACAACAGTGAAGATGGCTTGGACGGCGGCGATTTTTGCCTGGTTGAGTCCGATCGAAATGAAGAACGGAGTCATGATGGCAATAGAAATTGATCCGTGTGTAAGTGCCGACTCGAACATAACAAGTCTAAGGTTACGCCTAGGATTTGAGTGGAGACGAGAGCGGACTTCATAGGAGTTGGTAGTTGACTTTAGCATGATTTTCTTCCTTTCTGAAAAGAGTTGTTAAGGTGCTTAAAGTGCATGTGCTAGCGTAGAGCTTTTGGCGCTACATTAGCACGGAATGGTTAGCCGCTTTTTAAGATCTGCGGCTAGATAAATCCCGAAGGCAAGCTCCGGGACTTATCTAGAAATCATATTACATGTCGTAAGAAAAGTTATTTCGATAGTGATAATTCCCGCACATCTTGAAGCGTTGGCAAACCGAAGCCATTAAGGTTGGCCTCTGTTAGCTGCTGATAGTGTGCGAAAATTATGCTACACATACTACCATTGTAGCACAGTTTATGCTTTTTGTCAATATTAATTAGATTTTTCGATGACTTGGAAGGTCCCGTAGGCAAAAATCTGGTCGGCTGAGAGGTTCTGATCGAGAAGGTGTTGGATGATGGCGCCGGCGACAGCAGAGAGGAGGAGCTTAGCGACTGGAGAGAGATCGGTTATTTGGTTAATTTTTGTAGCCTCCATTTCGCCTAAGCTATAGGTTCGGCCAGTGAGCTCACCGAAATATTCGCTGGCCGCCCAGATGATTTCGCCGGTAATCGGAGGCTTAGCGGGCGAGTCGACTTGATAGGTTATACTGGTCATTATTATTCCCTTTCTAGATTATCTTATAATACGCTGACTATTGGACTTTGACGCAGGCGGCGCCGAGGAGCTTGGCGAGGGGGCCGGTGAGTTCGTCGGTAGCTTCGACACGGAAGGGGAGGCGGATGGGGCGCTTGCCGGATTCATCTTTGAGGACCATGACGACTTCTTGGACGCCGGGGTTTCGCTCGCAAAGATGGCGGATTTCGTTCAGGATTTCGAGATTGTTCGGATCTTCGATGAGGACGTAGAGGCGCTCGTTGCGATGGTCTTTCGGGGGAGTGATGATGCGGCGAGGAGCGTCGTCAGAGGAGGGGGCGGCGGCGCGGGGGGCACCGCTAAAGCTGGTGCCGCCACGGCTGTAATTACTTCCGCCGCCGACCCCGCTAGCACGCGACGCTCCTCGCCGGCCACGGGCTGGAGCCGGGGCAGCCTTCGGAAGCGGGAGTTTTTGGCCGGTGGCTTGATAATTATCAAGTTCGGCATCAGGAATAATCTCGACGGTATCGGCGATAACTTTGACCTCAGAGGAGATATTGCCGTCTTTATCTTTCGCGTTGACGCGACCGGTAACTTTGATGACGTTGTCCTGCTCGAGTTTCGCGCCGACGGTTTCGTAGAGGCTAGGGAAAATGATGACTTCTTGCTCGGAGGTTTTATTCTCGAGCTTGACGAAGGCCATGCGAGTATTGCTCTTAGTCATGATAGTGCGGACGGCGCTGATGATGCCGCCGAGAGTGACGAGACGACCATCGTTCTCGGCAGTAATGAGGTCGTAAGGATGAGTCTGTTCCTCAAAATAGACATCATAGCGGTCGAGCGGATGTGAGGAAATATAGAGGCCCATGAGGTCACGCTCCCAAAGGAGTTGTTCTTTCTCGGAATATTTGGTCGGAGCAGTTTTAATCTCTGGCTCCGGAATCGCGCCAGCATCGCCCATCGCGCCGAAGAGATCGGTCTGGCCAGAGGCGGCGTCTTTTTGACGCTTGGCGCCGTAAGCTTGGATGTTCTCGAGATTGAAGAGGAGATCGCTGCGATCACCGAAACGGTCGAAGGCGCCGGTCTTAATGGCAGCTTCCCAAGATTTCTTGTTGAACTTGCTGGAATTGACACGCGAGGCAAAATCGCAGACGGAAGTGAAGGGGCCGTTCTTGTCGCGCTCGGGGATAACAAATTCTTCGACCAGAGCCTTGCCCATGGATTTAATGCCGGAAAGGCCGAAACGGATCTTCCCTTCCGTGCCGACGATACCGAAGTCGCCATAAGATTCGTTGATGTCGGGGCCGAGGACCGGGATGCCCATGCGCTTACATTCGGTGATTTCGATGGCGAGGCGATCGGTCGAGCGCATATCAGCGGTCATAAGAGCGGCCATGAAGGCGTCGGGGTAATGGGCTTTCAGGTAGGCCGTCCAGTAAGCGACGAGGCCATAACACGCGGCGTGAGATTTGTTAAAACAGTAGTTCGCGAAGTCGAGTAGCTCACGCCAAAACTCTTCGGCAATTTCCTCGGTCGCGCCACCGATTTTAATCGCGCCTTCAATAAACTGCGGTTTCACCTTATTCATGAGGTCGACTTTTTTCTTACCGACAGCCTTGCGGAGCGTATCGGCCTGGCCACCGGTAAACCCGCACCATTCACGCGAAATCTGCATGAACTGCTCCTGGTAAATCATAATACCGTAAGTATCTTTGAGGGAGTTTTCGAGACCGGGATGGAGATAGGTAATCGGCTCCTTGCCGTGTTTGCGACGAATGAAGCTGTCGATGAACTGCATCGGGCCCGGGCGGTAGAGGGCCACCATAGCGATAATGTCCTCGAAGCGGTTCGCCTGGAGGTCCTTCAGATAGCGTTTCATGCCGGCAGATTCCAACTGGAAGACGCCAGTCGTCTCGGCGCGCTGGAGAAGCTCATAAGTCTTCTGATCGTCGAGCGGCAGGGCATACATGTCGACGTCTTCGTGATAGACTTTGCGAATCATGCGAAGAGCGTTGTTAATCACGGAAAGGTTCGAAAGGCCGAGAAAGTCCATCTTGAGAAGGCCGAGCTCCTCAATCTGCGGGCCAGGATATTGAGTTGTGAGCGGGCCTTTCGCACTAACTTCCATCGGGAGGAACTTAACTAAATCATCCGGCGCAATCACCACGCCGCAAGCGTGGACGCCGTGGCTACGAATTGTGCCTTCGAGGCGCTCGGCAAAGTCTAGAACTTCGTGCGACGTCGGGTTGCTTTCGTATTCCTGTTTCAGCTCTGGAACTTCTTTGATCGCGCGGCCAATCGGGACGTGATGACCCTGCTCGGGGTCGGGGACGAGCTTCGCGAGATGATCGGCCTCAGCATAGGGAACTTCCATGACGCGGGCGACGTCGCGAACGGCCATCTTCCCCATCATCTTGCCGAAAGTGACGATGTTGCCGACGCGACCCTTACCATATTTGTCAGTACAATATTCGATAACTTCGTCGCGACGAGTATCCTGGATATCGGTATCGATATCCGGCATCGAGATACGGTCGGGGTTCAGGAAGCGCTCGAAGAGAAGATCATATTTCAGAGGATCGAGCTCGGTAATCCTGAGAGCATAAGCGAGAATCGAACCGGCAGCCGAACCACGACCCGGGCCGTAGACGATACGCTGACTTTTGCCCCAGTTAATAAAGTCTTGGACGATCAAGAAATAGCCATTATAACCCATTTTGTCGACGACGGAAAGTTCATAATCAATGCGCGGCAAGATTTTTAATTTTTCTTCGGCGCGCTCGGGGCTTTTGTCGACTTCTTCGAGAAGTTCGCGACACTTGGGAATTTCAAGGTCGAGCGTCTCATCAAGTTTATAACCACAATAACGATAAACTAGCCCCTGAAAAACGAGGCGGTCGAGATAAGCCTTCTCAAGTTGCTGCGAAGTAGCGTTTTTAACGTCGTCAAGTTCTAGTTTTGGCAAAGCGTCTTCGGGCACGGGAAACTTCGGGATCAGAATTCGACCAAGCTGAAGGTCGATATTGCAACGGTCAGCAATGCGACGCGAATTGCGTACTGCTTCAGGGCAAACCTTCTCCCAGCGGTTGATAATTTCTTGAGGCGGAATAACATGAAGTTCAAAATCTTTCAAGCTCATGCGGTTCGGATTCGAAAGGTTCGAGGCGGTGCCGACGCAAAGCAAGACTTCATGCGCGTCTTGATCTTCGTGGTTGAGGTAGTGGGCGTCACAGGTTACGACCAGCGGAATGTTGGTCTCGTCATGGAACTTCATCAGCTGTTGGTTAATAGTGTTCTGGACGTCCCAATGAGTCGGTGAGTCGGGATGGCCGTGGTCCTGCATCTCGAGATAGAAACGGTCGCCGTAGATGCCGTGATACCAGTCGATTAGCTCGCGAGCCTTTTTCAGATCATTCGCGCGAATCGCTTCGGAAATCTCGGAACCGGCACAGCCGGAA
Source organism: uncultured Candidatus Saccharibacteria bacterium (assembly GCA_947425085.1). GTDB lineage: Bacteria > Patescibacteriota > Saccharimonadia > Saccharimonadales > Saccharimonadaceae > Nanosyncoccus. The sequence goes on from CANDYV010000002.1 coordinate 33,132, forward strand.
AGACAGATAATTCCCTCGCTGTATTGCTCCATGATTTCATGGTCGATACGGGGTTTATAATACTTACCGTGGATTTCAGCCTCGGTCATCAGGCGACAAAGGTTCTCAAAGCCTTCGTTATTCATGGCGAGGAGGGTGATATGGAAGCGCTGCTTATCGTAGGCCGGGTCACGGTCTTCGCGGCCGCGAGCGGCAACGTAGGCCTCGAGACCGAGGATCGGCTTGATTCCGGCATCATTACAGTTCTTATAAAGCTCGACTAGGCCGCTCATGGTGCCGTGGTCGGTAACGGCGACAGCTTCCATGCCCTGGGATTTGACAAAGTCAACTAGCTCGGGGATCTTGGTCAAACCGTCGAGCAGAGAATAATGGGTATGGTTGTGCAGATGGACGAAGTCGCTACATTTGAGCGGTTCGCCTTCCTTGGTTACCTCCGTCATAGGTTAATTATAGCACAAAATTTAGGCTAGGCGCGGTTATTTCTTGGCTTTGCTAGACTTGGCGTTGTCGCCTTTGCCGCGAGCATCGCGAGAGGCCTGGGCGTTTTCGCGGGCCGCTGCCTCGGCGGCTTCGGTGACAATTTCTTCGGCAGCGGCACGAGCAGCGTCTTCTTCGGCGTAGCGACGTTCTTGATTAGTGATAACGCGATTGGCGAAAGTTTTGACGATGCCGCCGACCGAGGTCATACCTTTGACGTTGTCGACAATATCGTCGGCCTTGGTAGCGATTTGCTGGCCGGTGGCGACGATTTTTTGTGCTTCCTCGGTGAGCCGGATAAGTTTGATGGCGAGGACGATACCTGCAATCAAGAAAATCAATAATGCGCATGAGAGCATCACGACTAAAATCCATTCTGCTACGTTCATTTATTTACCTCCTTTGCGAGCGATTTTGCCTGCTATTAAATGTGCCGCAGCGAACGAACTGCGGCACAAAAGTTTTTAATATTTCTGGGCGGTTTCTTTGATCAGGTCACCAAGACCGTCGACCTCAGCGGCATATTTCAGATAGGCCTGGAGATAATTCTTCGGGTCGCCGGTCGTCATCCATTCACCATGCGTTTTTTCGACGATCACATCACCATCATCAACCATGCGAGTAATCGCGTCGACCGTCCAAAGTTCATTATCGAGACCGGTGTTGCGCGGGTCAAGATAGTCGAAAACTTCCGGAGTGAGCAGGTAGCGGCCATAGCTAGTGAGATTCGAAGGAGCATCTTCGATTTTCGGCTTCTCGACAATGTCGTGGAGAAGCATTTCGTTACCTTCTTTTAGGCGGATGATACCATATTTATTAAGCACCTCGCGAGGCATCTCCTGAGAGATGATAATCGCCTTCGCTTCTGGGTGCTGCTGATAGGATTCAATAAGAGTTTTTACGTCTGACGAGCCGAAGACGACGTCATCAGAGTAAAGAACGACAAAGGCTTCGTCATCCTGGATAAACTTGCGCGCGGAAGCAATCGGGGAGCCATTGCCGTAAGGATAGGACGGATCTTGCTCGATAACGGTGATTTTAGGGAAGTTGAGGATTTGTTCAATTGGAGCGTAGCGATCTTCTTTGCCTTGAGAGCGGAGCTGTTTCTTGATTCGGGTGATAGCGTTGTTGAAATAATCTTCGTAAATCGGCTTGCCTTCAGGGGTCGCGACGATGATGATTTCTTCGATGCCAGCCTCGGCGCATTCTTCGACGACGAGTTGCATAATCGGCTTCGCACCGAGCGGGAGCATCGCTTTCGGCACGGTTTTAGTAATTGGTAAATAACGGCTCGCAAAACCAGCATCGGTAATGATCGCCTTGGTTGGGGTACGATAGTTCATATCGCTATTATAGCATATTGCGTGCTAAAACAAGGGGCTATTTCTTGGCTAGCTTTTTGGCGGTTTTTGTCTTGCGAGCGGCTTTGGCGGCTTCGGCGCGAGCCTCGCGGTCTTCGAGCTTCTGGGAGCGGTTATGGACACCATAAATTAGGCTGGAGACGCCAAAGATAAAGAGGTATGCGCCGAAGAAGCGGACGAAGTCGATATTCATGAGATGACCGGAGTTCAAGATTACGATACCGAAGATGATGCCAGCGATGCCGGTGAGAACCCAGATGAAGCGGTCGGTCGGGTCGACGGTAGTGCGGAAACCGATAACGAGCTCGAAGATGCCGCGGATGACAGTATAGGCAGCGAGGGTAGAAAGTTGCCAAACCATTTCTTGGCCGGTGAGACAAATTAGAACGAGACCAAAAGCGGCGTCAAAGAGCGCGACGAGGGTTGCGATGAGCCAGCCCTGGCGGTTGCGGCTACGATGGAGGGAGTTGGCGAATTCGACGACGGCGAGAGCGAGCAGAGCGATGCCGATGGTCGGGGTGAGAGTTCTCGGGCTTTCGCTGCCGGTGAACAAGGTCAGACAACCAAAGAATAAAGCGATTGCTCCCTGAAAGATAAACACTAGCCAATGGCTGTCAATATATTTACGCTTGATGTGCGCCATAGTTAAAAATCCTCTTACTTTAGTCTATTATACCATACGCATAAGCGTTTTGGCGAAGAATTTTGGATTAGACGTGGCGGACTTTTTTGCGGACGGACTCGATGAGCTTGGTGATGGCGTATTTGGCGGGTTTTAGGATGATGTCGTGAGCGGGAGTATAGCGAAGCTCGTCGACGCCGAAGCCACGTTTGAAACAGGAGACGCCGTAGAAACGGTGGTGGATTTCGTCTTCCTCGACTATGCCCCAGAAATTGTAGCGCTTAATTCCCCGTTCGCGAGCGTCGCGCATGGCTTCCATATGAAGGAGCGGAGCGCCGGAATACTTCGTGCCAAGCTCGGAAGAGACGCCGTAATGATAGGAGGCCTCGTTGCCATAGAAAATCATGAAGTTTTGGGCGAGGATTTGGTCCTGATATTTGGCAGTATATAGGACAGCTTCGCCGTTTTTGGCGAGGGCGGCAAATTGCTTGGTCAGGAAGTCTTCAGAGAAGGCGACGAATTCGTGACGACCGGCGGTCTGGAGCTGAATTTGGTAGAACTCATGGATATCTTTCGGGTCGGTGGACTTTTCGACTTGAATATCATTTTTAGCGGCTTTGCGAAGAGCGCGGCGGAGGCGCTGACGCATACCTTTCAGGATTTCGTCTTCGGATTTATTGAGGTCAAGAACGCCGGCAAACTCGACCGAAAGATACATTGGAGCTGGCTTCAACCCGCGGCTTTCGAGAAGCTGGAGATTTTCGGGAGTGCGTTCGAGCTGCGGGCGAACGCGGACAAAGACGCAGTTTTCTTTCTTACCCTGGATGCGCATGTCTTCAAAGATAGCGGTGACAAGGGGCTGGTTCGACCAGTCAAGAATCGGACCGCCAGCGATAGCGAGGTGGCGGCCGCGCCGAGCGGCTTCAATAACGCCAGCATAAGCGGCAACGATTTTGCCACTCTCGTCTTTGGCGAGGCGGCGAATGATATGGTTGCCGCGGCTCAAATGGAACTCATAAAAGTCCCAAGACTGGAGGAAGTTTGCCTCGGGGTGGCTAGTGACGAAATCGTCCCACTCTTCGCGATTTTTAGCATCTTCGAAATTGAAGACGGAGACAGTAGGAGTTTTGGCTTTCGCTTCGGTCTCTACTTCGGCAATGACGGCGGCTTCAGATTTCCCTGTGGCTTTCGCGGTTTCGGCGATCTCCGAAGCGGGGATTTCTTTGGTAGTGGTTTCGATGATAACAGTACTGGCTGGAGTCCTGACAGTGGTGCGATGGACTTTTTCGGAAGTTTTTGGGGCGGTGGACTGGTTTTCTGCCTGGGATTCGGGGATGGATTTAGTTTTTTCTGACATTTTTACTCCTGTTATTTAGATTATTTGGTTGCTTTCTTGTGATTTTGGCAACTTTTGCGAGCTGATTATTGACTTTTTCGGAAAAGTGTGCTATAATGGTATTATGGGGCATTTCTGGCAGTTCACTAGAGGCGCCTTTTCTTTTTGCGGACGGTTTCGACGAGGAGGTTCAAGAGGTAGCGGAAGCGGCGGATGACAAGGTCACTGGCAGGGACGAACTCGACGATTTCGCCGCCGAAGCCGGTCTTGAAAGTGGTAACGCCGGCGTAGCGATGATTTTTCTGGCCATGAGGGGCAATCCCCCAGAGATTATAGCGTTTTATACCGAGTTTTTTGAGGTCTTTGATGACTTGCCACTCGAGAGCATAGGCGCCAGGAAGCTTGTGGTTCAGCTCGGTCGAAGCGGCTTCGAAGTATTCGGCCTCGACGCCGCTAATCAAAATGAGACCATAAGCAATCGGCTCACCTTCGGCGGTTTTGGCAACATAGATGCGGGCGTGGTCGTCGAAGGCAGCACGCTCGGCGAGGAGGGTTTTGAGATCGGGCGGGACAAAATGCTGGCGGAGAGCGGTCTCGGCCTGAACTTGATGAAATTCGCGGAAAATCTCCTCGCTGCTAGACCAATCGACCGTAATGCCGAGCTTGCCGGCGCGGCGAACTTCGTAGCGGGTCTGGCGACGCATTTCTTTCAAGAGTTCATCTTCGGATTTCTCGAGGTCAAGGATGACGGTATGCTCGGCGTGGAGGTGCATAGGGGCTTTCTTCAGGCCGAGGCTAGAGAGGAGCTGAAGATTCTCGGGGGTATTCCGAAGCTGGGGGCGAAGACGAACAAAAACACATTTCTCGCGCTTAGCAATAGCGCGAATTTTGGCAAAAATCCCCTGAACAGCGGTTTCGTCTTGCCAATCGAGGAGTGGACCGCCGGGAACTTCCAGATAGCGTCCGCGCTTGGCATTTTTGACGATCATCAAGCACCATGCTTTATCGGTTGCTTCGATAATAACTTTATGACCGATAAGTTCATTCATGCGACCCCATTCGGGGGATTGGAGGAAGTTCGCCTCGGGGTAGAGCTGCTGGATTTTAGGCCAGAGTTCGGCGAGACTGGAAGAAAGGTTCTGCGGACGCGTCATAGTTCAACCTCATAAGGTTTGATGATTTCGCGAGCTTTTGCGAGCTTAGTCTCCGGATACCAAGTCGGGAGATTGATGATGTGCTGGGCGACTTTGACAGTATTCGGGCAGCGATCGGTCGGAAAGTCGGCTTCGAGAGCATAGCGCACCGGAGAAACTGGGGTGTCATACCAGATTTCACAGAAGTCGTAGCCGTTATGCTTAAGCTCCTGGAGAAGCTGATCGCGTTTTTTTACAAAGGCATGTTCGCGGAGCGGGGTTTTCGGAAGCTTGTCTAGTTGCTCACGGGCGAGTTTAGCCTGCCAATGAGTTGAGCGGGTTTCTAGAGACAACTCAGCGTCGGCGGACTTTTCGATCCAGCGAAACTTGACGCAGACAGCAAGGATGGCTTTGCCGAGGCCGATGCTCCAGAAAGTGCGGCTGAGACCGGCGAAGACTGGATACCAACGGTCGCGCAAACTGGCGCTCAGGCGAGGTCGCTTAGGCGGCTGGTCAAGGGTCTGGTCGGCGGTAGATTTGGGCTGGCGGACGATAAGAGCGCCGCCGCAAATCGTGTCGATGGCCTTGCCCTTGCCAAAACTGAGAGCGGTCGCGGCGCCGATAGTGCCGATTTCGCGACCATCGGGATAGAAACGACCAGCAGAGTGGGCAAGATCTTCGATGATAATCGCATTGTGTTTTTTTACGACTTCTTCAAGCTTCTCGGCGTCGAGAGGGAGACCGAGAGTATTTTGAGCGATGACAACCGGCCGAGGCTGGTTTTTTGCTCGGACGAGGTTATTTTCGGTGTTTTCCGGCGAGCTGGAAGCATCGCCGGGGCGTGGAAAAGCGGGGCTCATCGAGCCATTACTACCATTGTCTTCACTATCGTTCAGATAATGGGGCGTATCCTCGGAAGAGTCCGAGCAAGCTCGGCTCTCCCCTCCTATACTACCATTGTAGCACAGCGTAAGCGTTTTGTCAAGAGCGTCGAAGTCGTATTGGAGAGTTTCTGGGTCGATGTCGGAGTAGACGGGGATACAGCCGGCGGCCTTGATAGCGCGGACGACAGCGATACAGGTGAGTCCGGGGAGAATGACCTTCGCGCCAGGCTCGGTGACAGCAAGGAGGGCGGCGGCAAGAGCGGAGCGGCCTGTGTGATAGAGTGCGACTTGGTCGACGGCGGAGCCGTAGCGGGAGGCGAGGGCGTGACGAAGGGCTTGGCTATCTTTCGGGGTGCCCCAGGCAAAAAGATGTCGCAAAGTGCGGCCGACGGGATAATTCGAGGCAAGACCAAGAAAAATCATCGTTTCCCTTTCGTGGATTTTTTCGTAGAGGAGGCGGGTTTGGCAGCGGATTTGACTGATTTTGAAGAGGTCTTTGTGGCGACTTTTGGTTCCAGGCCGATTTTGCGGCGAGCGCGCTCGAGGCGACCGACTTTCGGGACGGAGGCGCTGGAGATAATCTGGTGCGGCTCGGGCGCCGGCAAATCAGCGGCTTCATACTCGACGCCTTCAGGTCGTTCAGGGGCAGCCGCGACGACGGGCTGAGGCGCGTTGGCTTCAAATTGACGCTTGATAGCGGCGCGCTGACGGCGGGTGAGCGGAGCTCGAGAATGGATCGCAGCAGGCTTCGCCTTCGAACTCGGAACGGCGAGAGCGGCAGACATCTTCGAGGCATCATCGGCGCTCGGGCCGGCTGCTTTCTTGAAAGCGAGCGTGGCGGAAATCGGCGCCGTACTCGGGACGACTGGCTCGGCTGCCTTCTTCATGGCCATCGACGCAGAAACCGTGGCGGCCTGAGTGACCTCGACAACCGGCTTCACTTCGGGCGGATGGCGATAGGCTTGTAAAATCGCTTTCGCGAGTTCGTCGGGGTGAGAAAGATAAGGTGCGTGGGTCCAGCCTGGGAAAATCTTCAACGTGCTACCTTTGATAGATTGATGCATGATTTCGGCTTGGTGCGGCGGAGTGACGGTGTCATTCGCACCCCAAAGAATAGAGGTCGGAGTCGTCACCTTGGCGAGATTGAGATTTTTGTCGCTATCGAGCATATTGGTCAAAGTTTTCTTCATATTTTCGGGAGCGCGAGCATAGTCAGAGGCGCCGGTGAGTTTACGCCAGACCTTAGTCAAGCCAGGGACTTTCTTGAGAAAGCCGAGTCGCTTCGAGAGATTGCGGGCGACGTCGCGCTTGTTGGAGGTTTCATAAACTCCGGCGGCGTCAAGCAGAATGAGATGGGAAAGTTTGTCAGGTTTTTCGCTACAGAGATTAAGTAAAATGCGACCGCCGTTGCTGTGGCCGAGGGCAATAGCGCCATCAGGGATGTTGCGGTCAGCCCAGTCTTTGTACTCGTCAATCGTCCAGACTTTCTTTGAGGAAGTAGTGAGGCCGGGGACATTGAGCATTTCGACGACAAGCCCTTGCTTCTCGAGGAGGGCAATGGTGCGTTCCCAGGGTGCAACGGTATAGGTCCAGCCATGAATGATATATAATTTCGGGCGGCGACTCCTGGGGAGTTTCTTCGGGTCAGGGATACTAGGCATAAGCGACCTCCTGCGCGAAGACGACGGACGAGCTTAAGTCGGAAATGGGCGAGACGGAGATCATCAGTCTAACCCCCATTTCTGGCGGCGTTTGACGGCGGCTGGCTCGCGGCGGGGTAGCTTCGCGGCGTCGGCCGGGTCGGCAAGGAGCTTCTCGATAATCCACTCAAGATACTGGCTGCCCTTGAAAACGATAGTTTCTTCGCCAGTGGCGTTATTCTCGATGAACTTGAGGGCTTTTTTCGGGTCGAGGGTGGTGCGGGCAGGAATACCAAGTTCCTTGAGGCGGGGCGCGGTATATTCTTTCGTGCGGCGACCGACCAGGATGACCATTTCCGGACCAGCGTCAGCAATGAGGTTGGCGAGCTTATGATGCTCTTCGCCTTCGATTGATCCCTGGTCGACAATATCGCCGATAACGAGCCACTTATGGCCAGCGCGGAGATTGCGGGTCATCTCGAGAATAGATTGAGCGCTGATGATATGGGCGTTATAACTGCTGTCGATAAGATTAAGACCTTTTTTACCCTTAAAATAGCTGCTGCGGCCGGGCGGGACGGGCATAGAACTGAAATCGGTGCGAAGCGGAACGCCGAGATAGACCATGAGATCCTCGAGCATGAGGAGCTGGATGGCGATATCTTTCGGCTGAGGTTGGGCAAAATGAAACGAGGCGGACTCAAAGACGAAATCGGTGCGGGTCGGGTAGACGTTGTAGCGCTTGAGTTGCTTCTTCGAGAGGGCGATAACTTCGGCTTTGATGTTTTTGGTCGCTTCGCGCATCGGCTCGGAATCAGCATCGATATAAACGCGCTTCGTTGTGTTCTCGGGGAGAGTGGCAAATTCATGAGCAATGGCAGCGTCGAGGGTCGGGAATTTCCCTTCGGCGACGGCGTTCTCGAACTGGATGGCGTGAGAAAGACCGAAGGAGACCCAGAGAGTAACCTCGGGCTTCAACCAGGTCGCGAGAAACTCGGTCTCGTGCGGGCGTTCGCCATCGATTTCGACGACATAGAACTCACCTTTACGCTGATAATAGAGAGCCTTGAACGGCGCAAAAAGGAAAAGCTTAATCCAGCGGAGCTTCGAGCCGCGGACGCCATCCATCCCGAGGAGATCAAAGGTGATACCGAAGGCGGAATTGGCATCGTGGGAATAATGGGCGCGGTCGCCAAGCTCAAACTCAATCATGTGGAGCAAAGTGGTCTTCCCCGCGGAGCCGGTGACGGCGATGATGCGGGGATGCCAGCGCCGGAGAGCGAAGTTCGCAAAAAACCGGAAGTAGCGAGCAGCTACGAAGTAAAACCGTTTTTTAAACCTCATCACGGGCGTCATAAGTTCATTATAACATAAGTCTTCGACTTATACTGTAACTTCGTCGCGCTCCGAAGAGCCTGCCAGCAGGCTCTTCACTCGCTGCTCCTTGTTATAGCATAAATTTCGGGGAGGCTCGGGAAAACATTGAATTTTGCGAGGTTTACCTCTGTTATTTTGGGCTTATTGGTTTTATGGTTGACAAAAGTGTTTTGGTGTGATATAATGGTAGAGAGGAGGTCTGTTTTATACTTTTTGGGAAATTTCTATTTTGGGAAGATTTTAGAGAGTAAATGGGCTGAATTGTAGTATTAATTTTGCTAGAGATTGTTCATTCGAAGGAGGGATTTTGATGAACAAAAAGACCACGCCACAGGATGTGGCTCGACTGTTCCCGAACGCAAGGAGCGAGAGAAGGGGCGGCAAATTTATTCTGCCGCTACATTCCAACGCGCCCAGCCTAAAGCTGGTAGTCCCTGAGGAGCTGCCAATTGGCATCAATGCCGTAGCAATGCTGCCGGGCGATATTCACGTTGCCTCCAGCTCCAAGATTAGCCAGGACCTCGGCACCGAGTTTCCGATTTGGATTGGAGCAGGGCGCTACGAGGAGGATGCTGAATCTGGGCCGGAACTTCACTTCGAGGACTGGCTGGCGGCGGGACAGCTGCTGGTGGTTTCGAGGTGGGAGTTGACCCCGCCTGTTCAGACGGTCAGCGGGATGAATTCGCTGTTTGCCAAGAGCTACCGAGCGCATGCGCTGATGCGGCTGACTCCGCCAGAGATGCTGGGGCTGAATCCGGTGCTGTTGCCGGTTCCGACGGAGCTGTCTCCGCCGATTGGCCCGATGTCGGGGCTGGATTTTTGGATTATTGACCGGCCGGACTTCTATGAGGTTGAGGCCAAGATTTTATCCGAAAATCTGCGCCAGGCAATTCTGATGGGCGACCGCGAGCAGTATAACGATACCACGCGGAGTGTCTGTAAGAATATGTTTGAGGCTATCGCCAAAGATATCGAGACCGACGACAAGCTGAAAGGCTGGACGCTCAAATGTGGCGATACCGAGGCGGAGATCACTATGTTTGACCGGAACGGGCGCAAGCAGACCCAGACAGCGCTATACACGCCAGCCTATCTCGCGGGCGTCCAGCGATATATCACCGAGGGGCGCAACGGGGCTCTGGTGTTCCCCGATCCGTAATGCGTCGACGGCGATGAACTGACTTTGGATTTCACTCTATACTCTAGCAAAAGTCCTCGACCCTGACGGGTCGGGGACTTTTCTTTTGGTCTTCAGCCGGTCGGGTTCGTCGGGTTCGGGCAGCAAAACCGGAGCCGCAAGACTCCGGTTCTCTGTTTTACATCTTGATTTCTATCGGCAGAGAAATCTGCAATGCGCGTCAAGAAAAATCCGAAGTGGGACTTCGGATTTGCTCTTTCCTTACATTTTGATTTCTGCGTCGACGCCGGCTGGAAGGGCGAGATTCTGGAGAGAATCAATCGTCTTCGGGGTGGCGTTGGAGATGTCGATGAGGCGCTTGTGGACTTTCATCTCGAAGGCTTCACCACCGGTCTTGTAGACATGTGGGGATTTGACGACGGTGAAAGTGCTGCGCTTGGTCGGCAGAGGCACAGGACCGGAAACGGTCGCGCCGGTGCGGACGGCGGTGTCAACGATTTGTTTTGCGCTCTGGTCGATCACGCGGTGATCATAGGCCTTGAGGCGGATGCGGATCTTCAGACCCTCTTCTTTTTTGGCTTCGGTCATATTTCCTTTCTCTGCTCTATAACCTCAGATGACCGCTAGACGGGCCGTCGATGAGTTTTTAGGGCAAAATGCTTATACCTTATCTTTCCATTATAGCACACTTCACCTCAAAAAGCAAGAGTTTTCGGGGTTTCTGGCGGCGTTTGTCGGTTTTGCCGATCTAGCAGTAGCGTTTGTTGGTTTTATCGCCTAGAAGAGGCCTTTGTAGGATTTCCAGGCGAGGATTTGGCGGGCCATGCGGTCGATCTGGGCCTCGTCGAAGACTCCGCGCTGGAGAGCGGATTTGATGGCGGTGAGACTGTTGAGGTAATCGGTTGTGACGATGAGGTGGTTGCCAGCGAGGACGGCTTGGACGGCGGGATTCTCGGAGAGGGCTTGAAGGCTCTCGGGGTCGGCAGAGTTCTCAGAGGAGGGGTTCGCGAGGTTTTGCGAGGAGGCGGCAGCGGGGTTCGCGATGGCGCCCATGGCGATATCGTCGGTGATAATGACGCCGGTGAAACCGAGAACGTTAGTGAGGAGCTCGTGGACGACGGGCGAGAGGGAGGCGGGACGGGCGGAGTCGAGGGCGGTGACGATATTATGGCTGACGAGGACGGCTTCGGCGCCAGCGATGAGGCCGGCGCGGAAAGGCTGAAGGTCGATGCTTAGCAGGTCGACGAGGGAGCGGCGATCGAGCGAAGTTCCCTGGTGAGTGTCGAGATTGTTGCCATAGCCGGGGAAATGTTTGAGGGTATAGGAAACGGTGGAGGCTTCGTGATTTTCGGAGGTGAGTTCGGAATTGAAGGTGCGGCTGGCGTCGATGACGGTCCGGGCGAATTCAGAGGTGATTTTGGCGTCTTCGCCGAGGCTGCGGCTATACATATAGTCGGCGGGGTTGGTCGAGACGTCGACGACCGGGGCAAGGTTGAGGTTGAGGCCGAGCGAGGAAAGGAGGCGGGACTTTTCGAGGGTATCTTCGCGGATGAGCGGGAGCCCGCCAGCGGCGTATAATTCGCGCGGGGAGGCGAAACGCTCCTTGCGGAGCTTTTGATTGCTGCTAACGCGAGCGACGAGGCCGCCTTCTTCGTCAACGGCGGTCAAAATCGGGACTTTGGCGACTTTTTGGAGACTTTCGGTCATCTGACTGACTTCAACGGCGGACTTTCCCTGGAAATCTTTGGCAAAGAAAATATAACCGCCGAATTGATATTTCTCGAGGATACTCGCGGCGGTGGCGTCGTCAGGGTAGCGGACGAGGAGAGTTTGAGCGATTTTCTCGTCGAGAGTCATCTCAGAGAGGAGTTGGTCGGCAACAGCATAATGGTCGGCGAAAAGCGGCGCCTGGTTATGCGAAATCAGACCGGCGACGAGGGAGCAGAGGAGAAAAAGGCTATGCATAGTTTAATTATATAATATTTCGTGCGGTTTGGCAGGGGGATTTTGTGAGTTTGGGGCTTGTGACTAGGAGGATTTACGGTTCGAGCTCGAGGCCGGTGTCAAGGTCGAGGGTGACGCGGCAGCGATATTCGGGGTAGGCGCGGCGAAATTCGCGAACGATGCGATTCTTCAGCTTGAGTTTTTCACGATAAAAGTAGTCGATAACAAGATCGAAGGTGACGAGTTTTTGTTGGTCGTCGACGTAGAAGCCGTGCGATTGAAGGACGGCGGGGTAATGCTCAATGATTTCTTCGAGGTGACGGCGCATGGCCTGGTGGGTTTTGGTCTGGCTATTTTCGGCATAGATGCCGACGGTGAGCGTAATATTGTATCTCGAGAGCGCGCCCTGAGAGATTTCGCTGGTCAGGCGATGGATGTCTTTCGCGGTGAGGCGGTCAGGGACTTGGATATGAATCGAACCCATGTAGGCGCCGGGGCCGTAATCGTGGAGAATGAGGTCATAGGCACCACTAACCTCGGGAAAGCTGCAGACGAAGGTGTGGAGCTTGCGGGAGAGCCTAGGGTCGCTGCGGCCGCCGATGATGTCGAGGACGGAATTGCTGAGGATTTCGAGGCTGGTTTTGATAATGAACAAGGAGATGATGACGCCGAGGATGCCGTCGAGACTGACCTGGAAAAACATGGTCGAGAAAATACCGATCAAGGTCGAGAAGGAGAGGACGGCGTCAAACATTGCGTCGAGACCGGAGGCGAGGAGGCTGGCTGAATCTTGGGCGCGACCGACGGATTTGACGTAGAGGCCGAGGAAGATTTTGACAAGGATGGCAGCGGAGATAACGATAATGCTGGCGAGAGAATAGTCGGCAAGCTCGGGGTGAAAGACTTTTGGGATGGACTCGACGAGAGCGAAGGCGCCGACCGAGAAAATGATAGCGCCGACGACAAGGGCGGCGAGATATTCGTAGCGACCGTGGCCGTAGGGGTGCTCGCGATCGGGACGGCGAGCGGCGAGTTTCGTGCCGACAATAGTGACGACAGAAGAGAAAACGTCGGTCAAGTTGTTCACGGCGTCGAGGACGATTGCGTTGGAGGCGGCGATAAGGCCGACCGTCATTTTGAAGGCGACGAGGACGAGATTGGTGACGATACCGATAATGCTAGTCCGAATAATGATTCTTTGGCGGTTAGGCTTATTTTTGCTCATCATGATATTATAGCATAAGTCTTGGATTTTGGGCGGCGAAAAGCCCCTGCCACTTGGCAGAGGCTTTCCTAGAAAGGTTTGTGGGCTGTCAGATTTTGATGCCGCGCCGCGCCAACATGGCGGCAGTCGGATTCAGGATTTCTGAATAGTCCTCGTAGACATCCGGCAGTTTGCTGGTCGCCGGCAAATCCTGGCTGACGCCGCGCAGCTGATAATAATCGGCAGCGGGCGGATTGAAACCGGAAGAGCCAACATGAATCAGGGTGGGACGGCTGCGGGAATTGACAAGCAGAGGCGTTCCGTTCGGGGCCAGGCCGCCGGCGCGGGCGTAGAGGCTCAGGCTAATGCGGACGATTTTGCCGCGGTGGATTTCGGGCAGGTCGTAGCCGGAGGGTAGTTGAAAACTGACGCGGATGGGCATTTTGTCGAGCCGGTCGGGAGGAATTTCATGTTTCTGGGCGATCCCAGTCAGGTCGAGGCTGTCCACTTCTCTTGGGAAGAGTTCTTTGACCAGACCATGAGGTAAGAGAGCCGAGGGCGTTTCCGGAATAAACTGAGTGTATTCCAGCGCCTCGGTAATCTTGGCGAACAGGGATAGCCCGAAATAGGGATTCTCATTTTCCATGGCGGCGGAGAGGAGCTGTATCTTGATCGGTAGAGCGCCCCGATCGGGCGTCAACGGACAAACGACATGGTGTTCGGGCGAGCTCAGAAGCAGCCCGGGCAGCATACGAAATCGCATCGCGCAATCGGCGACAGGGTAGACGTCCAGCTCCGGCAGCTCCAACAACTCGGTAACCAGGAAAACAACACGATCGATGCCAAGGCGGATTGTGAGGCCGGGAGGGTCAAGCTTTAGGGCAGGGGAGCGCGGAGCGTTGCTCTTGCACTCGGGGTGGATGGCGATGATTTTGGCGGCCGTTGTGTCGGCGGGGGTGGACGACTCGGACTGGTTGAATGCTCTTTTGTTGGGCGTAGCGATAGGAATTGTCTTGTCGGGCATAGTTTTCTCCTTTCTAGTTGTGAGGTACGCTGCTTCTGGGCGGGTGCGGTCTGGCAGATTGTATCAGTTAATTATATAACTTTTTGACTGAAATGTCTATATCTCCGTTGTCATTTTCGCTCGATTACTTGACTTTTATGGTGATGTGTGCTATAATGGGGGTATAAGGTGTTAGCGTTAGGCTAATAGCCGAGGTTTTTGATGAGCTTCCGAGTGTTTTAGCTTGAGATTGTGAGCTGGATTTCGACTTGGAGTTTGATGACTTTGGCGCTATTTGGACCGGAGTGGGCTGGCGAAGCTAGGCATTATGGAAATGTTGGCGACATCTGGCACATTTTGGTTAGCTTTATTTCGGTTAGCGTTTTGATGAACTCTTAAAATTATTGCAAAGGAGGGGTAGCATGAGAGGGCAAACGACAGCACCGAAGCGGCAACGCGGGGATTCGGAAGCAGATTTTGAGCTGCGGATGAAGCTGCTCGAGGCGCAAATGGAGCGGCTGATGCTGGAACGTTACGGAAGGGCGACCGACCGGGAGCGTTATGAAGATTTGCGAGCGAGGGCGCGGGCGGTCGGCGGCGAGCTGGAGAAGACTTTTGGCTTCGATGAGAAAGGCTGTGTCACAGCGGCAATTTCCGGATCTAAATGCGCGACTTATCGGCGGCCGTATTGGTTGGTCCGCGAGGCGAGCGAGCTGACGGCAACGCTGGCGTTCGATTTGCCAAAACAATTTGCGCGGCTGGAGCGGGCAATCGCCCGCGACGAACAGACTTATCAAGAGCGGATTCGGTCGCTGGCCTATGGCGACGAGATTCCGGCAGTCTGGATGATGACTCGGGCAGATTTCGAGAGTCGGCTGCAAAAGTTGGCACGCACGGCGGGCGGGAGCCTGGAGCTGAAGACTTCTCGCCAGGACGGAAAAGTTTATGTCTATTATTATCGCTACAAGCGGCTGAAGACGGCGACGGTGTTCAATTCCCTGCTCACGCATGCACCCTATCACAGCACCGGCAAGCATCGCTACACGTTCTGGCTGCCGATTGACTATGTCCTGCTGCGGCAGCTGCTCGATAGAGACGCCGAGATTTATGCGGCGCTGCCCGAGGAAATGCGACGGCCGGGGTATCCGGCACGGAAAGCGGCCGATCCGGCGTAAGCAGCTTGTTTTATCGGCATCGGTTTATTAGCATTGTTCTATCGGCATTGACTTATTAACATTGGTTTACCTGCACTGGCTAACCACAATAAAACTCCCCCGCGAGCGTGCGAGGGAGTTTTTCTTTGTGTACCGACGATAAATCTTGTTTGCGTAAAAAAAGAAAGCGACCTATTGTCCATTACTGGACGCATCCGCTTTCTACTAGTTTTATTGTATAGCGAAAACTATTTTATGTCAATAACTTCTTCTGCTTTCGTAATGAGAATAACTCCGTCGAACTTTACTTTCGTGTGCGACAGCATGTATTCAATTCTGGTTTTAGTGCGACGCGCGTCGGCCTTGCTTGCGCGCAATAGGGATATAACGACATTTTTAGACTGCTTGTCGGCTTTTCGCAAGTTGTCTTCAATAGTGTGCTTACTATTGCCTTTAATATTTTTAATTTCCCAAAACTGGCCAGTTTTGAGGACTTTTAGATCTGGAGTAGTATGATTACCGCGAAGAACAAAAGCGACATCGCTCTTGAAATAAAGTGCGCAAATCTCTGCCACCATTTCCTCGAATTTATCAGGCATAGGCTTCAATCCAGCGGGACGGATTATGTTGTATTGTTTAGACATGATTTATCTATCTTATCATGATTGCTCCGAGGCGCCAAACATATGCAACATAGCGAACAAAAAGAGCCCCTTTCGAGGCTCTTTTCGTGTATCAGTAAGTAGTAATTACTTGATAATGCTGGTAACGACACCAGAACCGACGGTCTTGCCGCCTTCGCGGATAGCGAAGCGGTCGTTGTTGT
>CANDYV010000003.1 GCA_947425085.1 uncultured Candidatus Saccharibacteria bacterium
GGACGCGGTTACGTTTGTTCCAAACTTTCGGTATGTTCATACGACTTATTATAGCATAAGTCAGAGACTTATGCTATAATGTGCGTCGCGCTCAGAAAAACTCGCTAGCGAGTTTTTCGTTCGCTACTCCTAGTTTTAGCATATAATAGGTATTATGAAACTCTCTGTAATTATACCGGTATGGAACACGGGCGAAAATGCAGTAAAATTAATTCAACAACTGTTGAGACAATATGCTGATTTGGAGATTATTGCGGTAGATGATGGATCGACGGATGATAGTCTGCAGAAGTTAGAAGAAGTGAGTCGTTGTTCCCTGGCGCGGAGTCGGGTGAAGGTAGTTCATCAGGAGAATGCCGGGGCGAGCGCGGCAAGAAATACGGGGATTCGGATGGCGCGGGGGGAGTACTTGTGTTTTTTGGATTCGGACGACGAGATAAAAGACGGAATGCTGAAGAAAATGGTCGAGAAAATGGACCAGAATCCGCAACTCGCGATTAGCACGGTGGGGATGGAATATCGGAAACTGGCGCAGGGGCGGGTGGAAAATACTTATGTATCGTCGCGACGCGAGCGGCGTCGGAACGAAAGCCGAGCGGAGTATATGCTATATCTTTTACTGTTGGACGGGCGGATGTACGGAGTGATTAACAAACTTTTCCGGACTAAGATAGTGCAGGAGAATAAGCTGGAGTTTGAGGTGGGGAGGACTTTTGCGGAGGACACAAACTTCGTTTTGGACTATTTGAGATATGCGCCAGGTGAATTCTCGTTTATTTTGGAACCGTTGTATATTTATAACTACGGAACGGAAACGAGCACGGTGAAAAAGTCGGCGACAGAGTGGAAAAATTGGCAAGAGAGTTATGATTATTTGAAGAAATGGGTGAAAGATACAGACGGCCTGAGCCTGAGGAGCCGGATATTACTCCAGCTCGTGAAGGCGAGGTGGCGAGTGTCGCATTTGCGGTCAAAAAGGCGAGCGCGCGGTTAGCGCTCTAGTTCGCGAAGCTTGGCGTCGATAGTCGCGGCGCGCTTGGCCCAGGTATTCTCTTCGGCCTGCTCGAGGAGGCGTTTGCGGGCGGCGGAGTTTTTATGATCTTTGATAGCTTGTTCGAGCTTGGTTTCAAAATCATCGTAGTCTTCGGCGAGGTAAATGTAATCGTAGCCGCGACATTCGAGAAGGTCGCGAGTGCCGACCGTCGGAAGTCCGGCCGCCATGTATTCGAAAAGTTTGACCGGGGAGGTAGACTTGGCGATTTCGCCAAGGCGGAACGGAATGATGGCGCAGTCGAAATGTTTGGCATAGCTAGCCAGCTCGGAGTATTGCTTCGAGTCGTAGTGATGAATATTAGCGGCAGGCTTCAAATCAGCAAGAGCGCCATTATAGTCCATGCCGATTAGCACAATTTCCCATTCGGGGTGATTCTTAGCGACGCGGTTGATAAGTCTAAAATCAATCCAGGGAGCAAGAGCGCCATAAAAACCAACGATAGGGTGGTTAGTGTTTTTTACCTTAACCAAATCGGCGGGGACAGTGTCATCTTGTTTTTGATAGTTGAAATGGTCGACGTTGACGGCATTAGCGGCCATAATCACCGGGCAGAGATCCATAAGTTCTTTTTTCAGGTGTTCTTCGAGGCGAGTAGCAGTGACGACGGCGAGGCGAGGCTTTATTTCTTCAAGGTGATTGAAAACTTCTAACTGAAGAGCGAGGTCGCCGGAGATATCTTCATGGAACTCATCGATATAATCATATATAAGTTCGTAGCCCCAGGAACGAATGTCTCGGAGATGATCGAGTTCGAGCGCCATAGTGTTCGGCAAGAGGAAATATTTTTGCTTTTGTTTGAGGGTGCGGAGATACTTATAGTCGCTAATCGTGACGAGGTTTTTAGAAACTTTGCGAATATTAAGTCCAGGGACGTTTGGCTCGAGGTAAATGACGAAATAACCGAGCTTCGCAAACTCATCGGCAAGATGCTGAGGGCGTTGTTTGAGCTTGATAGCATAAGGGATACTGTCGATGACAATGACACGATCGTAGCCTTTCGCAAGTTCTTTCATTTCCTCGAGGCGCTTGGATTCCTTTTTGGCCTGAGATTTGGCGCGCGAAGAGATAATTTTGGAGGCGGTGGAAGTGATGGCGCGGCGGCGACCAGTTCCGAGCGGGAAAAGATGGTTATAGGTTTCGGCGACACGAGTGGCGGCGCGGAAACGCTTGGAGGAGACGAGGCGCTTGAGAGCTTTGTTCTCCCTTTCGAGGGCGCGCTTTTCGTCTTTGAGGGTTTGGTTGAGTTTCTTGAGAGTTTCTAGCTCGGTATCGGCTGGGTTAGTGGACGCGGAAGATGGTTGTTTAGTCATTGGTTTCTCCTTTGGTTAGAATATCGACGATACGGCGACTGGCAAAACCATCACCGTAAGGGTTTTTAGCTTCGGACATTTGGCGATAAAGTTCAACGTTAGACAGAAGTTCATCGGCAGCGGCATAGACATCATCGGTATTAGTGCCGACAAGCTTCAGGGTGCCAGCCTTAATTCCCTCGGGGCGTTCGGTCGTATCGCGCAAAACGAGAACCGGTTTGCCAAGAGAGGGAGCTTCTTCTTGGACGCCACCGCTATCAGACATGATGAAATAAGCACGCTCCATGAAGTTATGAAAGTCCAAGACGTCGAGCGGGGAGATTAGGCGGATACGATCGTTGTCACCGAGGATTTCCTTCGCGACGGATTGGACTTTAGGGTTAAGGTGGACCGGGTAAATAACTTTGACGTCGTCGTGCGCTTCGACGAGGCGGCGCATAGCGGTAAACATCTGGCGCATAGGATCGCCGAGGTTTTCGCGGCGGTGCGCGGTGACGAGAATGAGGCGATCATCACCAACCCAATCGAGAGCCTCGTGGCGATAATCTTGGTCGACGGTGGTTTTCAGGGCGTCGATAGCAGTGTTGCCGGTGATAAAGATTTTTTGGTCTTCGTTGAGATCTTTTTTGAGGTGTTCGGCGCTAACTTCGGTGGGAGCAAAAAGATATTCGGCGATACGGTCGATGATTTGGCGGTTGATTTCTTCTGGAAATGGCGAATGAATGTTATAAGTGCGGAGACCGGCTTCGACATGGCCGACAGGAATTTGCTGATAAGCGGCAGCGAGAGCGCCAGCCATAGCGGTCGTCGTGTCGCCATGAACAAGCACGACGTCGGGCTGCTCTTTAATAAGAACCTCCTCGATGCCGGTCAGAGCGGCGGAGGTGATATGGGAAAGGGTTTGGTTCGGGCGCATGATGTTAAGGTCGTAGTCGGGAGTAATGTCAAAAACTTTGAGCACTTGGTCGAGCATGTCGCGGTGCTGAGCCGTGACGCAGACGATAGATTTGACGTCAGGGCAGTTCTCTAGCTCTTTGACGACCGGAGCCATTTTGATAGCTTCGGGACGAGTGCCAAAAATGGAGAGGATTTTTCTCATGATTATAGTTCCCTTGTTTTAGCGGTTAACTGATCTTTTTCGACATACATCTGACAGAACTCCTTCATTTTACTTAATTATCATACTTCATGTAAATATTGTCGTTGTCCCAGTTTACTGGCGTGAGCTGGCGAAAATGGAAAATTGGGCTAGACACCATATAAGGATTATCCGGCAGCTCTCCAGCGAAATGGAGGTTGCCGTCGTTTTGGCTAGTGATTTCATTATTGGTGACCGGTGCGACTTTTGAATGGTAACGCACCATGGCATATGTCATATCAACAGTCATTAGGACGCCGACGCCAAGAAGAACGGTACAACTAACTTTTGCGAAAGTTTGGAGGTCGACGTCGGTGCGGGAAAGTTGTTCAGATAAAAAGGTGAAAATACCGACAAAAACAGCGACATAAATCGGAAAGAGGAAGCGAACATACATGTCGTCGTGCAATTTGATAAGCGACGATGCGCCTAGAAAGAGGATACAGAAGGCTAAAATATGAAGGTAAAGCGGAAGCTGGTTGGGTTTAGATTGTTTGTGGCGGATGAAAGCCGAGAAAGTAATAAACAAGAGGAGGACAAGTGCAAAAGCGAAATAGCGGATATTGTACCAAAAATGGTCAATCAGGGCCGAGATGGTGCGGAGCGGGGCGCTGAAGATTTCGGAAATATGGATATATTCGTAGATTATGCTATAGCCACCGTTAGCACGACTATCAAGGCCAGCGCCAACATAGAAGAAAATTAGCCCGAGAAGAATGCCAATAAAGCCTGCAAGTTGGAGGCGATATTGCTGGAGGAACTGTTTGACGGTGAGTTTTTGGGTGATTTTGTGGATAATGGCGCTTGTGACGAGGATAATGAGGACAGCAATTGGGGCGATTTCCGTCGAGATACCGAAAAGAAACCCGAGCAAAAGCATGCCGACAAGAGCGAGAGGCTTGGCGGTTTGGAGATTGAGGCGATACGGAAGAAGAAAACCGACCATGGCCAACATAGCGAGGATATAATTATGAACATAAGAGAAACGATACATGAAAACTTCGCTGGTTTCAAAAAGCATAAGGAGAACAAAAAGCCCAAGATAAACTAAGGCGTCTTTATAGGAAAGGCGAGGGCGGCGCTTGAGAACGAAAACTGTCAATAAATAGATGAGCGCAGTACACATGGCAGCATCGAAAAAACGAAGAATAAGTCCGAAACCGAGAGAGGCTTGCGCATCCATAAAACGCATAGTTAGGTTCTGGTAGAATTCGCCGAGACGAGGCAAATAATTGTAAACGTAGGCGAGGATGGTGCCGGTGTTCCCTCCGGCATGCCAACTGTGATGCAAAATATCTTCATAAGACATGGTCATCAAAAAATAGAAGATGCAGAAGAAAATAGGAACAATTATGTAACAGGCGATACAAATAGCCTGCATAGTCCGGCGTTTACTCCACTTTTTCGCACTCATGATACGGTTATTATAGCATACTTTCTGGTTTTGCGGTTTTGTCGAAGTTTTGTTATAATTTGAATATGAAGAGTATGTTGGTTGTGTCGGATTTTTTTATCGGGGGTGGATTGGAAACTCGGATCTTAGAACAAGTAAAAGTTTATCAGCAGCACGGAGTAAAGTGCTACTTGGCGGCGGATGAATATAGCGAGGAGCTGGCGGAGAAGTTTGACGGGGTTATCAAGTTACCACTTCGGGCGTCGGACCGCGGGACGATTATTAGCAACGTGGATGCGCTGGTAAACTTCTGCCGAGATAATGAGATTGAGATGATTGATGCGCAGCCACTTTATGGTGTGATTGCAGCGGGTTTTGCGTCGGCGATATTACACTTGCCGATGTGTTTCACTCTACATGGTCAATACAATACGCCGTGGCTGGCGGATGACCCGCTATTAACTCTATTCCATCTAGTTTTGGAGCTGCGACGACCGCAAATAGTATTGGTGGCGGAATATTTGAAGGAGTTTTATCCGGAATTTTTGGCTGGAAAAGATGTGAAAGTTGTCAGAAATGGTATAATTTTGCCCGAGGAAACAACACGGGAAGCGAAGGGGTGCAAGTGGATTTTTGCGTCGAGGCTGTCTGGTCCGAAGCACGAACTACCGCTAGGAGCGATTCCGGTGCTAGAGAAGGCGGGAGTAGAACAGCTGGATATTTTTGGACGCGGCGATGAAGAGAAACATGTGAAGGATTTCGCGGAGGCATATAACTCCGATGCGACGCATAAGATGCGAGTGGACTTTCGCGGGTGGTGCGATTCGGTAGTAGACGAGATTCTGCAGGGAGAGTATGAAGGCGGGATTGGCATGGATAGAGTGGCCGTGGAGATGATGTCAACTGGATTGCCGGTGATTATATTGGGGTATGGCGGATTGACGGAGGGGGTTTCGGCGGACAACTTTGAGAAATTAATACAAGATAACTGGTCAAGCCAAGAAAAGTTTGATGAGGCGGAAATGATTCGCAGTATTGAGGATGTGCGGCAAAATCCGGAAAAGTATGACATGCGAGAAATGGTCGCCGAGAGGTTGGATTCGGAGAAGATTTGGACAGAGCGGCTGGAGGAAGTCGAGGATCTGAAGACGGATTTGGGCAGAGACGCAATGGTGATGGCGGTTTGGCAGGACTATTATGAGAATGAGGCAAGGGCGCGAGAGATTGAGCGACTGCGGGCGCAGCTCGATAAGACGTTTACTCAGCGAATCAAACAGACTTTACGAAAGAAGTAGTAAATAGCCGTCAACTTATCGCTGACGGCTTTCTTGGGTGATTATTTGCTAGCTTCGAACTGCCAATCCTGAGCTGGAGTGCCATTCTTAAACCAGAGCTGGATGTTGGTGCCGTCTTGGTTAATTTTGCCGTCAGCAATGTCGATAACGTAGCCGCTATCGCAGGCGGAAGCGATGACGTAAGAGTTATTGGTGGTGGGGAGGAGCTTCCAGCGTTGGGCGCAAGTGCCGTTGTATTTGTAGAGTTGGATGTTGGAACGGACGTCAACAAGAGCAGAATCGAGATCTAGGGCGCGACCGGACATGGTATTCCGGATGGTGTAGTCGTCGGTGGTGGAGTTATAGGTGATTTGCCAATTTTGGGCGGGAGTATTATTGCTGAACCAGAGCTGGACATTGGCGCCATCCTGATCTTTTGCACCCGAGACATCGAGGGCCTTGCCGGAGTTGGCGGCAGAGTGGATGGTGTAAGTGCCATCGGGGAGGGGCTGGACGGCTTCTTCGAACTGCCAATCCTGAGCTGGAGTGCCATTCTTAAACCAGAGCTGGATGTTGGTGCCGTCTTGGTTAATTTTGCCGTCAGCAATGTCGATAACGTAGCCGCTATCGCAGGCGGAAGCGATGACGTAAGAGTTATTGGTGGTGGGGAGGAGCTTCCAGCGTTGGGCGCAAGTGCCGTTGTATTTGTAGAGTTGGATGTTGGAACGGACGTCAACAAGAGCAGAATCGAGATCTAGGGCGCGACCGGACATGGTATTCCGGATGGTGTAGTCGTCGGTGGTGGAGTTATAGGTGATTTGCCAATTTTGGGCGGGAGTATTATTGCTGAACCAGAGCTGGACATTGGCGCCATCCTGATCTTTTGCACCCGAGACATCGAGGGCCTTGCCGGAGTTGGCGGCAGAGTGGATGGTGTAAGTGCCATCGGGGAGGGGCTGGGACGGGGTGGCCTGGTCAGGTTTTTGACTATTGTCGGGTTTTTGGCCAGGGTCGTCTTCGGAAGGGTCTTTTTCATCGGGGGTCTCGGTCGGCTTGTCATTGGCGTCTGGAGCGGAGGGACTAACTGTTTGCGTGCTGCCGAACCAATTCGTGAAATAGAGATAGAAGTTGCGATTACCGTAAGCGGAACAGGCATCGCCTTGGCCGTAACCGGCGGCAAGAGCGGCGGCATTGGGCTGGTAAGGGGTGTAGCGATAGAGGGCGGCCGTAGCGCGGTTTTCGATTAGGACGTTGGTGCCGCCACAAGAAGAGGATGGGTTATAAGCGACGTAGACGCCTGGTTTGTTCTCCGGATAGAGGTAGTAGCCGTTGTCGAGAGTATAGCGGAAGAGTTCGGCGGCGCGGAGGACTTGGTTTTTAAAGCCATAATACTTCGAGTCGCAGGCGGCGGTGTCCGGGCAGCCATAGCCCATGGCCGCACGGTATTGCCCGCTGTGCGGGAAAGTGTCGCTAATGAGGCCCTGCTCTTTTTCGAGAAGGACGAGAAGAACTTTCGGGTTAATGCGACTAGCCTGGGCGGCTTCGTAGATAATTTCAGCGGCAGTTTGTCCGGAACCGATGGTCGTTCCCTCACCAAAGAGTTCTTCGGAAAGACAGACGAAGTGACCGTTGTCGGCTGTGCCAGACCAATGCCAACTAACGGTTTTATAGGTGTTAGTTTGATACTCGTAGAGCTCGCGGTCGGTATTTTTACAAGAGTTTTTCGAGGTAAGGAATGCCTGGATATCCGAGACGGTCATACTAGTATAGTCAGCCATGACAGCGTCGCTGATAATGTTGCCCGGATTAAAGCCTTGTACCGGGGCGGCAGAGGTGTTTATCGGGTGGCTGGCGGCGAGAAAGGAAAAAGTAGCAGCCATGAAAAAACTAAAAGTGACAAAAACTAGAATACGGGACTTATGAAACTCATTTTTGAGATTTTTTAGGATGTGGTGGTTCATTTTGGTTTTCCTTGATTAGTTTTTGTGTTAGAAGGGTTATAATTGCACGGTGTCGGTGATGAGGCCGGTCTTGCCGTCGCTGGTGACCGTGATTTCGATCGGATAGGCGCCGGGACTGAAATCAGAAATCGGAACTTCGAAGGGGCCACAGGCGGAAGTTGTGACGTCTGGCTGAGCAGGCAAAGAAGCAGTATAGACTACCGTTCCGGCAGGGTTTTTGAGACTTAAAGTGCAGGTGCCGGACTCGAGCAGATACTGGTCGATGCTGGCAGAGATCGTGAGCGATTCAAAGTTTTGGTCACGGTTGACGCCTTTATAGGCGACGCGACCGGTGAGCTCAGGGAGCTCATTGGGGTCTTCACCTTCGTACTGGTTGACTTTATCTTCCGGCTCAGGGTCTTTATCTTCATCATCGACAGGCTGGGTCGGGGCGACTGGGCTCGGGGTGTTTTGCGGGGGTTCGGGAAGAGTTTCCTGAGTGTGATTAATGCTCATGAAAATAATAATCGTGACGGCGACAGCAACAACTAGAATTATTAAAAAACTAACGACAATAATCGGTCGTCGGTAAGGCGGAACGCGGTGCGCAGGATTAGATTGCTTTGAATTTGACATGACTTACCTTATACGTCTATTTTAAGCGGTTTCGGCGGGGTCGTCAAGGTCAATTCCGAGGAGATCAGCAGCTTGACGGAGGATTTCGGTTTCGTTGATGGTGGCCGTGGCGAGACGTTGGCGAAAGAGGGCGGTTGTTTCAGGAAAAGAAAGATCGACGACCTCGAGAGAGCGGGCGGCGCCGGGGATTTTTTTCAGGGCACCTTTTTTGACGAGATTGTCGATATGCTCAGCGACGGCGGAGACGGAAGAGAGGCCCAGCGCAGACATGATTTCGCGATACGATGGAGATTCACCCTGTCGAGCCGTAAAATCATTAATAAAGTCAATAATAAGCGCTTGTTTTTTCGTCAATTTAGTTTTCATGTGTTATAATATAGTTATAATTGTTTTAATTGGGCCATCTTCACGAAAACTCCGGGTTTTCGTTTGGGTGTTAAGATTATTATAAGATATAGGATTTAGAAAGTCAAATGGGCAAGACGACGATAGATGGATTAGCAGTACGCGAATCGAGCAACTCGAGGCGCCGGGTTTCTAGTGCTTCTGCCGGTAAGTCTATGGATATGGCTTTAGTTAAAAAATCGACTAAACCTGCACGCGCTAGCTCAGCGCGGCGCGATAATTCCCTGCCGGCTTCGACGCGGCGGCGTTCGACTACTAAAGTTTCTTCGGAAAGTTTCTTGGAGCCGGTGCAGAGTTTTGGATATGACGCTCGCGATGATTATGATTTTACCAGTGATTACGATAAGGAGCTTGACACAGCTTTTGGCGGCTCCGCTACAACAGCGGATAGTGGTGCAGACTGGTCAGACCTACTGGGCGAGCTTTCTTCAGAAACCGCTACCGACAAAGTTGGGGCGAATGAGTTTGTGCAGCCGGCAACTTCTGGACGATGGCTGGATGACTGGGCGGAGAAATCGAAAGATGACTTTTTGGCGGATGATTTTTCAGATAAGCGGGATGCCCAGGAGGAGCAATCGGTACTCGATAAATTCGTAGATGACGAGGAAGATTCGGGAAAGAAGCCTAAAAAGCATAAGAAGCAGTCTTCTGTCGGCAAGGTGATGGCGCTGGCTGTACTGTTGCTCATGGTGCTCGGGGGCGGAGCGTTGTATCTGTGGGCCGACGGGCTAATTTCACGACTAACAGGCGGGAAGTCAGGTCTGTTTGATTCGTTGATGGCGATGGTTTCGGATGAGATTCCCTTTGAGACCGATAAAAATGGGCGAACTAATGTTTTGATCTTCGGAACTGAAGGTTATGACATGGACGGGACTGCCGGAGACGGCGGGACGCACGACGGGGCACAACTCACAGATTCGATTATGGTGGCGAGCTTCGATCAAGAAACGAAGGACGTGGCGCTTCTGAGCTTGCCTCGAGATCTAAAAGTGCCGATGGCATGTTCGGCGGGCAAGATAAATGAGGTTTTTTGGTGTCATAATCAGAGTGGAACGAATGAGGAGGCTGGCGCAGAAGCCTTGATGAAACAAATTGGGGACATTCTAGGGATTGAATTTCAATATTATGCACATGTGAACTGGGCGTCGCTAGTTAAGATTGTCGACACTTTGGGCGGAATCACGGTGACTCTGGATGAGGATATTAATGACTATTATTATACTGGTATGGTGGCGAAAGCGGGCGAGCCAATTACGTTGAACGGCGAGCAGGCGGTCGGTCTAGCCCGCGCACGGCACGGGACGACCGGAGGTGATTTCACGCGAGGTAATACGCAACAAAAAATCGTGGAAGGGATTGCGCAGAAAGTTCTCCAAACAGGTGTTGGAGTGAACGAGGCGCTCGGGCTGCTGAATATTCTAGGGGACAATTTGCGTTCAAATTTTTCAGCAGATAATATCAAAGCGGCGGTACGACTTGCGAGTGGTTTTAATATTTCAAGTATTCGCCAAGTTCCACTAGTAAATTATGACAAGAATATCTTCTACGTGACGACAGCAACAATCAATAACATTTCGTATGTCGTGCCGTCGGCGGGCGAGCGTGATTATTCTGAGATTCAGGAATATGTCGCGGGGATGTTTAGTAGCGACGGCGTGAAGCGCGAAGGAGCAACTTTTGCGGTATATAACGCGACGGACGGATATGGTGTGGCGTCAGCCGAGAAGGATCGGCTGGAAGCGGACGGATTTAAAGTTTTGAGGGTTGGCGATGCGGCTAGCGAAGTTTGCGAAACAAAATACTGCGTCTATGAGATGAGTAACGAAAAAGTGGCAACACGGGCGGCGCTCGAAGAGCGCTACGGAGTGGCGGTGCGGCCAGAGAGCGAATTGCCAGAAGGTGTTTGGGGTGGAGATGTGGACTTTGTGGTGGTCGTAGGGCTAGTAGACGAAGAGAGCCAGTAAATATTTACTGGCTCTCTGTTGCTTTAGGGAGATTTTATTCTTCGGAGCTATCGAGGGAGATTTTCTCGATGATAAGTTGGCGCTCGCGGCCCTCACCTTCGGAATGAGTTTTGACGTCGGAGTAGTCCTGAGCAACTTTGTGAACGACGCGACGGTCGGCCGCATTGAGGTTAAGACGTTTGGAGCGACCGGTGGCGCGAACTTCACGAATCCAATCTTCGGCTTGTTCAGCGATGCGGTCAGCGCGCTGGCGCTTATAGTCAGCAACATCAACATTAACACGGGTTAATTCCCCTTCGCGACCGACTAAAGCCATAGAAACAATGTGCTGGAGAGCGCGGAGATTGTTCGCCTCGCGGCCAATGAGGAGCGAGTTCATACTGGTCGAAGGGATAGAGAGCTGGATGACTTCGTCGTCAAGGGTAGAGTCGACGGCGACGTTGATACCGAAGAAAGACAATAGATCTTCGAGGTATTTAGTAGCGAAGCGAATTGATTCATCTTTATTCATGATTATTAACTCCTTTTCTTTTTATGGTGACGGCTACTTTTCGCAGAGATGCGAGTAACTTTAACGCCGGGTTTGTCGGCGGATTTGGTGGAGTTTTTATTTTTCATCCAGCGATCGGAAGAGTTATCTTCAACGATTTGCGCTTCTTCGATACTTTTGAGTTCTTTGATGAGGCGTTTGTCGGCGGCTTCTTCCATCTGGTCGGTTTTCTTGTTGAGAATATATTTCTGTTGGAAGCCGGTCATAAGGTTACTGAAGAAGTAGTAGAAAACGAGCGCGCCAGGGAGGTTGATCATGATAAGGAGCATCATAATCGGCATCATGTATGACATCTGGCCGGTCATAACTTGGTTAAGCTCGGCTTGGTCCGGTTCTTTGCCGTCGGCGGCTTCTTTCATGATTTGACGGAAAGTTTTGGACTTCTGGGATTTTTTCGAGGGGAGCTGCTGACGAGAAATCCAGAACTGCGTAAAGGCAGAACCGAGCGCAAAGAGAAGCATGACAAAGGCGCTAACAGAAGTAAAGCCAGGCTTCGGGTCGAGGTCGACGAAGCCGAAAAGTTTCGGGTGGAAATCATAGGTTTTCTCGGGGATAGCTTCGATACGAGCTTTGATTTCTTCTTCGGAGCCGCCTTCGGCGCGAGCGTCTTTGACGGCGGTCTGATATTCGAGATAAGGCTGCTGGAGCTGGATGACTTCGTCAATGCGCTCGATTTCGCGAACCGGGGCGTAGGCGCGGCGCTCAAGGTTGTCGTCGGGGGTAGGGACGACCATGACGCGAACGGCAGTATAGAGCGCAATAAGAATCGGGAGCTGGATGATCAAAGTGATCATGGAACGGAACGGCTTGATGTTGTTGCGTTTGTAGAGATCCATCATCTGAAGCGATTCGAGCTGACGATTGCCGTTACAATTCTTTTTAATTTCAGCGAGCTCCGGCTGAATTTTGCGCATTTGGCGGGTCTGGTGAAGCTGGCGCTTCAAGATAGGCCAGAGGCAGATTTTGATAAGAATAGTAAATAAAATAATGGCGAGACCAAAGTCGCCCACAAAGCCATAAACGATGAAAAGGATATTCGTGATCGGGCGAACGATCAACATGTCAATTAACTCAAACATAGTTATATTATAACACACCTCAAGAAAACTGAACAATACTTACCGGTTCTCCGGGGGCATCTACTCTTATTCAGTTAGGCTACGAGCAACTAAGTCGTGGATGGTGCGGCGGAGGTCGAGGAATGGCGTGTTGGCGACAGATTTGTTAAAGACAACAAAAACGCAGTCCATGGGTTGCTGGAACTCGGGGAGTTCGTGGCGAATAGCTTCGTAGACGCGGCGACGGATGCGGTTGCGACCGACGGCGGATTTGAGGACTTTTTTGGAAACAACAACAGCAAAGCGCTGGTAGCCGCGAGTATTGGGCGCAAAAACTAGTGAGAGAGAAGGCGTGCGAATGGTCTTTCCCTTTTGGTAAACGTAACGGACGCCGCCGCGAGAATGGAATCGGTATTTTTTGGATAACATCTGTATATATTATACACCTAAAAATACCCCCGAAGGGGTATTCTGCTCAGCGTCTGTTAGGCGGTGAGGCGGGCGCGACCCTTAATACGGCGGCGCTTCAAGACTTTTTGGCCATTTTTGGTGCTGTTGCGTTTCATGAAGCCGTGTTCAACTTTACGCTGACGTTTGTGTGGCTGATAAGTCCGTTTTGGCATAACATTGTCCTCTTGCTTTTATAATAATGAAATACTTGTTCTAGTATACACTAGTTTTCCACTTTTTTCAAGAAGTTTTCCACACATTCTTCCAGAGTAGGCGGCGAGTTGTGGAAAAGTCGACCCCTGTAATTGGGGAGCGATATTATAACATGTCGGAAAATAGGGTAAAAACTGTGGAAAAGTCGGGGGATGTTTGCTATAATTGGGGTAGTTAAGGAGGTCACCAGAGAGGTCTATGTTGGACGTGTGGAAAAATGTGCTAGCTGAAGTCGAGCAGACCATTCCGCGCGAGCAGTTTTCGACGTGGTTTACGGGGACGGAACTTTTAGAGGCGGATAATGGGGTTGTAGTTGTGGGGGTGCCAAATGTGTTTAAACGAACGCAACTGCAGGCGAAATACTCTGAAGTAATTCGGATGGCTTTCGAGCATAACGGCGTAGCGGTAGTGGATTTGAAATATCAGGTGATGAGCCGGGAGAAACCGCGAGGCGCACGGATTGGCGAAGGAGCGATGCGCCCGACAGCGGTGGCGACGGTGGCGAGCAATAATATTCGACCGTCGAGTTCAGTGAGTGGGTCGATACAAACGGGTCTGAATCCGCGTTATACCTTGGATAATTTCGTGATTGGATCGAATAATGATCTAGCGGTGAGTGTGGCGCAGAATATTATTAACAATCCGGGGGTGAGCTATAATCCGTTTTTCCTTTACGGCGGGCCGGGGCTAGGCAAGACGCATCTCGTGCAGGCGATTGGTAATGCCCTGCTCCAGAATAATCCGAAGATGAAGATTTTGTATACGCCGATTTCGAGCTTCTATTCGGAGTTTATTAAGTCACTGCAAAATAAGAAAAGCGATGCGTTTCGGGAGAAATATCGAAAGCTGGACGTGCTGATTATTGATGATTTTCAGATGATTATGAATAAGGATGCGTCGCAGGTTGAGTTTTTTGATATTTTTAACGAGCTATACGCGCTAAATAAGCAGATCATTGTGACGTCGGATCGGCTACCGGACCAGATTAAGTCGGTGGACGTCCGATTGTCGTCAAGGTTGTCGCAGTCGGGGGCGTATGATTTGCAGTTACCACAGTTTGAGGATCGGTGTGCGATTTTGAAGTCGAAGGCAGAGTTTAAGGGGGCAGAAATTGAGGATGAGGCGATTGAGTATATTGCGGAGAATATCAAGACGAATATTCGGGCGCTAGAGGGGGAGTTGGAGCATATTTTGGCAGTGGCAGACTTCAAGAATATGACGCCGCTTGAAGTGATTAATGAGGGGTATATCAATACTGGGAATGCGCAACGAACGAAGACAGTGTCGCCGAAGCTAGTGATTGAGAAAGTGGCGAAATATTATCAGATGACGCCGAAGGAGATGTGCAGCAAGAGTCGGGTGGCACATATCAAGAACGCTCGGCAGGTGGCGATGTATATTTTGTCGAAAGACCTTTCGATGAGTACGCCGAAGATCGCCTTGGAAGTGGGGGTGAAAGACCATACGACCGTAATGCATGGCGTGAGGAAAATTGAGGCGGATTTGAAGCTGAATTTTAATCTGCGCGATCAGATTGCCTCGATTAAGGAAAAGATTTATGGGTAGGACCTTGTGCGAATATATTTCCAATAAAATATATTCGCAAGACAGCGTTGCCTCGGTAAACAAAAGCATTAGCTTTTGTTTCCGCTCGGCTCCTAGTCTTGTTCGGGTTTTTGAGGCATGTTCGGGTGCTGGATTTTGTTCGGGTTTGAAAAATGTTCGGGTTTTTGACGTTCGGTTTTTAAACTTTGTTCGGGTGTTTTCTGTGGAAAACTTGTGGAGAAGTTTGCGGGAAAGTTTGTTGAAAACTTGTGGGAAAGTTTCCACAAGTTGGCGGGATAGTGGGTTTTGCACATGGCGAGGCGGAAAAAGTCGGGTTTTCCACGGTTTGGTGGAAAAGTTTTCCTATGGGTTTTCCACGCAGATTAACAGGGGTATACGGGCAGTTTTGCACAGTTTCCACAGGACTTACTATTACTACTATTATTATATTAGGAAGTTTTGGAGCGATACCGCGGAGATTTGCGGAGAAGGAAAAAGTGCGAACATTTAAAAGTAGCGTACAGAAGGTTAGAAGGTAGATTTGGAGTTATTAGAAGAAAGGAAGAAATATGGAAATTAAGATTGGGCAAGAGAAATTAGCAAAAGCATTGAATCATGTTAGTAAGGTGGCTGCGGGGTCGAGGGCGACACTACCGATTTTGAATAATGTTTTGATTAGGGTGGATGAGAATAAGGTTTCGCTGACAACGACGAATTTGGATATGGCGGTGGTGAGTTATTTACCGGCGGTAGGATGTAAAAACGGTGTGGTGACGGTGCCGGCGAGATTGATGGCAGAGTTTGTGAGCAATTTGCCTCGGGGGGAGATGGTGGAGATGACAGCAGAAGGCGAAAAAGTGATGATTCGGGCTGGTGAATATACTTCGAGTATAAATGGGGCGCTCGCAGATGATTTTCCGGAGTTGCCGGAGATTGAAGAGGACAAGGCGGTGAAGTTTACGCTGGGGGTGGATGAATTTAAAGATGGGTTGGCGCAGGTGATGGTGGCGGTGAGTAACGACACGACGCGGCCGGCGCTTACTGGTGTATACTTTAATACATTTGAAGGTGGGCTGTATCTTGCGGCGACGGATGGGTATCGGTTGGCGGAGCGGAAGGTCTTGGGGAAAACTGAGGCGGAAGTTGTGGCGATTGTGCCGGCATCTTCCCTTCGGACGGTAATGGGGTTGCTTGGGGACGAAGCGACGGAGATCGAGGTTTTATTTGATGAGTCGCAAGTGAGGTTTAGGCTAGGTGAAGTTGAAGTAACGTCAAAGTTGATTAGCGGTTCGTTTCCTGATTATAGGCAATTAATACCGAAAGAGACGGAAATTAAGACGGAATTGCCGCGCGACGAACTGACGCGGGTGACGAAATTGGCGGCGCTGTTCGCGAAAGAAGTTGGCGGGTCGGTAGTGTGTGAAACTTCTGTGGAAAACGGAGCGTTTGCGATTTCTTCGGTGGCGAATGAGCTGGGGGAGAATAAGTCGGAAATTAAGACGGAAGTGAATGCGGATGGAAAGGTGACGCTGAACTCGAGGTTTTTGTTGGATACATTAAATGTGCTCGGTGGAAAAGTGGTGAGTTTTGGGTTTTCGAATAAGTTAGATCCGGTTGTGCTGCGGAGCGACGCGACGACGGACTATGTGCATATTATTATGCCGCTGAAATCGTAAAATTGTAGTACGGGGCTATGGAAAATGGTGATTAGAAGTGTAAAACTCACGAATTTTCGGTCGCACGAGAGTTTTGTGCTTCAGTGTAATCCACAGACGACAATGATTATTGGGGAAAACGGTTGTGGAAAAACTTCGGTTCTGGAGGCGATTTATGAGGCCTTACAGGGGAAAAGTTTTCGGGCGGTAGATCGGGAGATTGTGCGGCGGGGGGCGGAGTTTTATCGGGTGGAGCTGGAGTATGAGGATGGGCGGAAGGTGGTGGCGATATATGATGCTGGGTCGGCGAAGAAGGAGTTTTTGGCGGAAGATAAAAAGTCAAAACGGTTGCCGAAGAAGGCAAAATATCCGATTGTATTGTTTGAGCCGGATGACCTACATTTAGTCGGGTCGAGTCCGGTGAGTCGGAGGAATTATTTTGATCGAGTTTTTGGGCAGTTGTCGGAAAAGTATAATACGGCGCTTTTGAGGTATAATAAGGCGCTCAGGCAGCGGAACGAGTTGCTGAAGGACGAGGGGGTGCGGCAAGAGGATTTGTTTTCTTGGGATGTGCTTTTGACGCGGCATGGGGCGGAGCTTGCGGAGGCGCGGCGGGGGTTTGTCGAGGAGATAAATAAGAGGTTTACGGAAGTTTATCGGTCGATTGCGGAAAATGAAGATGAAGTTTTGTTGTCATATGAGAGTTCGGTGCGGTCGGAAAGTGAGTTTTTGGCGCGATTGATGGCGGATTTTCCGCGTGATTCCCTACTTGGGCATACGAGTTTCGGAGTGCACCGAGATAACTATGAGTTTATTTTTAATGGAGCGGGAGCGGACGGATCGGCGAGTCGGGGTGAAGTACGGTCGAGTGTGTTGGCGCTGAAGTTTATTGAGGCAGAGATGGTGGTGTCGGTTTTGGGGCGGAGGCCGGTGGTGCTGTTGGACGATGTATTTTCTGAACTCGATGAGACGCGGCAGAAATGTCTCGTGAGGAATTTTCAGGAGAATCAGATTATATTGACCAGCGTGAGTGGGCAAAATAATCTAGACAGTTGTATCGCTCTAAAGAAAATACGATAAGTTTTTATTGGAGTTTTTGGGAAATTATGCGGCGTAACTGCGGTTGCGGACGTCGGCGTAGATGATGTATTGGTGTTGGGCGATGAGAGGCTGCTCATAGCTGTTTTGTTGATCGAAGTCTGGCGCGAGATCTTCGCGGAGGGTTTCGGCGATCTCGTTGCCGGTTGGAGTCGGTTCGTTATTCATGGCGATACGGGTACCGGCGTCATAGTCGTTGAGAAAATCCGAATAATCAATGATTGCAATAAGAGTTTCGGCGCTTTCTTTGGTCATGCCGGTATAATGAGCTATAATACCGGCAGGAGAAGTGTCGAGTGGGTTTTCTTTGTCGTATTGTTCTTCGTAGGCGGTGACGGGATTTTTACCTTCTTCATAGGCGCCCATTTGTTCGAGGATGCGTTGGTCTTCGATGTAACGTTGGTAGTATTTCATTTCGGAGTCCCAATATGGGTTCTCTGTGCTATTGGAACAGTTTTTGCCGTTTACCCAGCCTTGAACGCCATCGTCGAGGCCCTTAATGCCGTTAATGATATTGGGAATGTCGCTTAGAATAGGAATGCTATTAAGGATGGTATTGCCGACTTCAAATTGACTAAGGATATTATTATCTGCAATCCCAAAAGGCGTGTCGCGATTGTCGCAATAAGAAACATAGTAGGCGAGATTGGATTTTTTCTGAATCGTACAATTTCCGTCATTATCGCAATCTAGTCCTGGCGTGGTATTATTGCTGGCATACGAACTTCCCTTCCCCATAAGGACTGCCGTGTAGGTTGCGTCGTCGGGGGCTAAGTTAAGAGTGTCGGTTGCGGTAGTTGTGACAGGGTTGCAATAAATATCTCCAACAGCACCAATTCCCTCTAAATCCGGGCAATCGCCAAATGTAGTCATGTAGGAGCTTCCCTCTCCTTCGGCTGAGACTCGTCCAGTAAGGGAGGCGATAGCGGTTGATGTGGTGCGTAGAAGCGAGGAGACGGCGGTTGTTTTTGTATTGACCATAGTGGGGAGCAAACTGTAGGCGATGCTGCCGAAGAAAGTGTTACGGTTTGTGATATCGAATGGACTGAGATTCTTGCGATCAACTTCTGCGTCCCAAGCTAGCACGGTATTGTTTGCTTGATTGTAGGCGATGGCGGCGTCTTTTGATGATAAGGATTGTCCGCTACCTGAACGGCCTAGGCGCGTATTTGCGGCAGAGGCGCCCTTCGTGAAGAGTTCGCCGGCGGGGATGCCCGTTGCGGTTTCGAAGACGTTCGTGAATAGCGATTGAGCAATAGCGGGAATAGCAAAACTCAATAAAGCGCCAACAGCTGAAGCAACAGCAAAGGAAGCGGCAGTCTTAAGTAGGAATCCGCCAATAATTTTTACAACACCTCCGCCGCCTATAGTAACCGCGAGTGAAGCGACGCCGTCAGCGATTTGGGCTAAAGCGCAGCCGGCGATTGAAATGCCACGCATTTTAAGAACATTGCCAAATGTAGTAGAAATGCGTTCTAGAGAATAGTTTTTTGTCGTCGCTTTATTGGCCGGTGCGTTAGCGAGTATTAGTTGCATACCATTAGACTGAAGTGGAGCGCCCGTAACTTGTTCTTTTTCGGCTTGAGATTCGTCGCCATTGAAGGATAATTTATCCATATTTGGAACTTCCGTGGTTTGGCTAGTGCTGAGAAAGTTAAGAACTTCGTTGATAGCTGAGGCATCACCGTAGCCAGCTTTCATTTTGATGATATTTTCCATGAATCCCATAAAATAATTGATAGATTGATAGATCTCATTAGCAGCGACGGCCATGGAAATCATATTACCGAGTTTTAATAGGGTACATCCTTGGTTTAGGATGCCAGTGATTTTAGCAACGGAACCGGCGACGTTGCTGACGTAACTTCTGGCGCTAGTTTCAGCGGCGTCGACAGAGGTGCCGGATTTATTGGTGCTGCTGCTTGTGCCTACGTCACCTGGCTCCTCCATGACGGGGATTTTATTGCCGTTGCCGTCCGTTTTAAAGCTTCCGTCTGGGTTAGTTTCATAGACTGGGTTACCGCTGGCGTCGGTTTTTTGGACGTCATCTCCACGAGTGACGCTGGCGACGTCGGTGCTGTTGCCCTCGAATTTCTTAATCATAGTATCATCGAACGCAGCTCTGTCGGTATCGGAATTGCCAGTTTGTCGATAGCTACTAAATAGATTTCGACTAAGGCCGAGCTTTTGATATATTTTATTGGCGATATTATCAAAGAATGAGGCGACGCGTCCGCGTTTTGCGCTACTATAAGCGTCGCGGAATTCGGCATTAGTGCTATATAGGTCGGCGAAATCGTCGGCGCTAACAGGAGTGGTAATGTCACCATGCTTCCAGTTGAGGACGGTATTACTACCGGAACCGCTGACTTCGATGCCAAAACTTGCGAGACGCTTCTTAAAGGAGTTTGACATGTGGTTATATTTTGTGACGCCAGTAAAACCATTTGTACTGGTGGCGTTCCCCTTCATCATGAATCCAGTTAAACGAACGGTACGTAGAGTGTTACTAGCGTATTGTGTATCTGTGGCGTCGGTAAAAAGAGCTTCCATAGCTGGAGCTAGGAGTGAATTTGAGCTGCCAAGAAAAGCTCCGCCTCCGGCAAAGAGGGCGATAATGACAAAAATGGTGGCGATTCCTTTCTTCTTACCTTTGGTTTTGGTTTTGGTTGGGGTTTCGCGGCCGGAGCCGGTGTAGAGGGATTCTTCGTTCGCAGCGCTACGCGCCAGAGCGCCATTTTCGGCGTTCCGGAAGGCGGAGACGGCATTAGTGACTGCGACGGGGGTTGCCATAGCTTGTTATTTTTGACCTTTCTTCATGATTTCGACCTTTTAGTGATTTTGCGTTTACCTTCGGGCGCCTCCGGGGCGGGTGGTGATGAGGGATTCTTCGGTTTCGGAAGCGATGATTTGGATGTGGACGTGGTTGGCGCCGGCGAAGAAGAGGCCTTGGCCGACTGGGAAGTTGGCGAGGCGTTTCTTTTCTTCGTTGGTGAGCTTAAAGACATCGGAAAGAACATCGACGGCGGACGCGGATTGTTTCAGAAGGAGTTGCATGGAGGAGTTTGCGACGATAGCGCGGCCCATTTTGCTACTCATAAAGTCTTCAACATCTTGAGTGATAGTGGTGAGACCGAGGTAGTATTTGCGGGCGCGCTTGGCGAGACTGAAGAGGAAGTTTGCGGAATCGTCGTATTTCATGAGCTGCCAGGCCTCATCGACGATGAGGAGGCGGCGTTTTTGGTCGGCGCGGACAATATTCCAGATGTGGGAAAGAATAATATACATAGCGACGGGGCGAAGCTCGTCCTCGAGGTCGCGGATATTAAAGACGACCATTTGGTTGTTGATATCGATGTTGGACTGTTGTGAGAAGATGCCCGCGAAAGTACCAGTCGTGTATTTGCGAAGACGTTGGGCGAGTTGTGGGCCGGTGCCGCCCATATGGAGGAGGGTATCGTAGAGATTGATGATGGTCGGCGGAGTGGCTTGGTGGGTGAGGGGATCGCTGGTGATGCCGGCGCGAGCGTAAGTATCAATGAGGGCTTGGTCGAGGTCAGCCTCTTCGTTGGCGGTTAGAGCCGGGACGACTTGGCCGTTGGCGGCGACTTGGTTGCCGCCAAGCATGAGGCGGAAGAGGCCGTGGAGGGTAACAAGGTTAGCGCGGAGAGCGTCATTGGCATCTTCGCTATCGACGACTTTCGGGAGGTCGAAGGGGTTAATGC
The DNA here is from genome assembly GCA_947425085.1 of uncultured Candidatus Saccharibacteria bacterium. GTDB lineage: Bacteria > Patescibacteriota > Saccharimonadia > Saccharimonadales > Saccharimonadaceae > Nanosyncoccus. The sequence goes on from CANDYV010000003.1 coordinate 21,409, forward strand.
GGACGTCGGAGTTGAGCGAGAGGCGAATATAACTGCCGCCGACAGCGTCGCAGAGCTTCTGGTACTCGTTTTCTGGGTCGATAATGAGAATTTCTGCGCCGATCATCATGGAGCGAAGAGCTTCAAGTTTGACGGCGAAAGATTTACCAGCACCGGATTTCGCGAAGACGACGAGGTTGGCGTTTTCTAGGCTGAAGCGGTCGAAGATGACGAGGCCGTTGTTGTGCATGTTGATACCGTAGAGGATGCCCTTTTCTTGGGTGAGGTCGGCGGAAGTGAACGGGAAGCTGGTCGAGATGGCGCCGGTGTTCATGTTGCGACGAATTTGGAGTTGGTCGGTACATTGCGGCATGGTGCTGTTCATTCCCTGCTCTTGCTGGGCGCTGGCGACTTTCGAGAAAATCATTTGTTGGCCGAGGAGGGTTTCGACTTTGTGTTGGACGAAGTTAAGCTCGTCGAGAGAGTCGGCCCATAAAGTAATATATAGACCAAAGCGGAAGAACTTTTCGGCACCGACTTGGAGCTTGTCGCGGAGTTCCTCGGCATCATTGATGGCGGCTTCGATTTCTGGGTCACGGACTTTACCGCGTTCGGCATTGACTTGGTAACTAGCTTCGAGCTGGGTGACTTTTTTGCGGAGGTTTTTCATGACGACGGTCGTTTCGACAGGGTAGACATACATAGAAACGTCGAGAACTTCGTCGATGTTGATAAGGGAGGAAATCCAACCGGTATAAAGGGTGCGGGGATAGCCGTAGACGTAGATGGTTCGGCCGTATTTCGTGCCAAGACGGAAATAGCCAGAGTGGATTTCGATGGAGCTTGGGGAGATGAGATCGCGGAGGGTGGTGATGCCCTGTTCAAAGGCTTGCTGAACTTCAGCCTCTTCGGCGTGTTGGGATTGGATGGCGATTTCGGCGGCAGTAAGTTGTCTCGCGGCTTTATTTTTTCTAGGCATTTGGTTTCTCTCCTTTACGAACATAAGTGGTGGCGAGTTTAGAAAAGTCGACGAGCGGTTCACGGACGGCGGTGTCGGGGTTATTAAAGTTGTAATACAATTCACTTAACTCGCGGGTGTTGAGGCGGACGGACTGGATACCGATCTGGAAAAGACCGGAAACAACTGATTCGACGCGGTTATTAAGTTCGTCGACGGCTTTGTTGTAAGTGTCGCGATTGATGCGGGTGACTTCGGGGGCTTTTTTGCCGAAGGTTTTGAATAAGTTCTTGGTTTGGTTGACGAAAGCTTCGGCATCGGCAGAGCTGTAGTATGGGATGACGACGAAGAAAGACTTGTCCATGATGTTTGCTTCTTGGGAAAGGAGGTCGATGAAGTTGATGTAATCATCCATGAGAACGCCGAGGAGCATGTTGTCGTTGTTGCGGCGAATAGTGGTTAAGCGGTCAATGTAAGGTCCGATGTCGACGCGTTGGGAGCGGACGAGAATCTGGACATTGAAGTTCAGAGAGTTTAAGAAGTTTTGGTAGCTATATTCGACGCCTTCGCGTTCTTGTTCGGACATGAGGTCGAAGTTGATAGATTGGCAAGCGACGACGGCGCGGAAAGAGCCGTCTTTCATGATGACGAGACCGTCGCGAAGTTCAGAAATGAGAAGGGTGGATTGGGTGGAGATGGGATTTTCGATGACTTTCGGGGCCTGGGCTTGACCGGAGAGGGCTTGTTGGCCTTCTGGGGCGGTGCTGGCGAGGGTTTGGGCGCCAGCAGTATTCATGGCAGCTTGTTGCTGAGTGAGAACTTGTTGTTGGTTGGTGCCGGATTGATACATCTGAGATTGGGCAAATTGTTGGCCAGGTTGGTAACCCATGGGTTGCGGATTTTGTGGCGTGTTTGCTGGGGGCATGTTTCCGGCGGGCGGCATTGGCATATTAGCAGGCATAGGAGGCATGACTGGCTGAGGCTGAGTCCCCTGCTGGGCGGGAACGTTGAATTGGCCTGGATTAGTTTGTGGGTTCATGATGTTGATGGCTCCTTAATGCTTCTTAGTGTAGTGATACGTAAACTTCGCTTTCGTTTTCTTCGCGGATGCGGTCGGCGGCTTTCTGGACGTCTTCGGTGGGTTGGGGATTGGGCTGTTGGTTGTTTTGTGGGTTTGTGGAGAAATCGACAGACTGTTGGTCCATGAGAGGGTCGTAGGCAGGGATACCGGCACTAGTGATTGGGGCTTGGGTTGGGAGGTCGGGCTGGATGACGACAGGAGATTCGAAGCCAGAGGTGGTGGCGGGAATACCGGAGGAGGTTAAGTTGTTATCGTTGTTGATGCCAAAACCAGCACGGGGTTGGATGACGCGTTGGCCGGGGAGCTGGATCATATTATTCTTGGCGATAGTATTGTCGTAGTTGTATTCGGAAGTTTCAATAGCATTACGCATTTGATCGACGACAGCGGCACGGCGTTCCTGCTGTTGCTGGACCATGATGTTGTTGAGATTATAATTATCGCTGCGGTTAGCGTCGAACATGTCGGTTGTGTTATAAGCTTCGGCGTAGAATTCGTCTTTCATGGTGGTACTGGCGTTTTTGATGGCATGGCCTTCGGAGTCGACGATTTCAGCTAAGAATGAGAGGCGATGGCTGGCTTCTTCGCTAGAGAGGTCGCGAGCACGGGAGGCTTCGACTTGTTTCGGAGCGGTAATCAAGATGGTCGATTCGCTTTGGCCAGGGAGCCAGTAGCGCTTGTTGGGCTTTGTATAGAAAGATAGGAGGGCGGCGAGGTAAGTTTCCATCGGCTGATCCTTTTTCAGAGGAAGAGCAAGGGCGCCAAAAAAGATCATGAATGGAACAGGAATGACAGCAAGAAGCGGAAAAAGTTGGAAAAGCGCAACGGCGAGCATGCCGCACCCAAAAACAATCATCAGGTAGATAAACTGACGGAAGCTAAACGGCCCAAGTAACTTATCGTCCGCCTCAACGTCCTGCGGAACTTTGTATGTTGCCATATATATTATTATACATTATATATGGCAAAAGTGGGAAGGATTTTGTGAGGTTAGTTGAGTTAGTGAGCTGAGCGGTAAACAAGGTCGATTGCAGCTTGTTGGAGGTCATCGATAAGCTCGCGTTGCCGCTGGTAATAGTCTGCAATTTGACTAATACCGTCTTCGGTGGAGCCTAGTTGCCGTTCTTTTTCGGATAGGTAGTAGATAATATCTTGAAGTTCACCAAGAATGTAATCGTCATTGAGGGTTTCAACGGTTTCGAAGTATCCGGTTAAAGCGTCGGCAGCTTGTTCGAGCGATGAAGCGTATTGGCAGTAAATGTTGATATTAGTGGTGATGTTTTGAATATTGTTTCGCTCGGCGTAGTCTTGCTGGGCTTCTATGCTACGCATGAGGCTGTCGTAAGTACTATCGACGCCTTGACGGCCGGATTGCGGGCGAGGTGGATATGATCGGCCGCCACTGCCACCGGGGATATTTGAATTACTGGGTTGTGCGCTAGTGCCAGGGTTGCCTTGGAGGTTTTGGACTTGAGATTTGGCGGCGCGATACTTGTCTTGGAGGATGCGCGGATCATCACCAGCAAAGAAGTCTTGGTTTTTGGTGCCAGCGCCAAGGATGTCTTCGAAGCTGGTGCTTGGATCCATGTTTTTGGTACCAACGTCGGTGAGGGTGTCGATGAGTTTCTTGAGAGCTTCGAGCGTATCTGGCTTTTGGTTTTCGAGGACGCCTGGAGACATACTACGATTCATCATGCCAGCAAGTTTGACGGCAGCCTTTGGCAAGATATTGTGTTTAATGTAATTCTTGCGGTCTTCGAGAGTGGCTTCACTAGCGCTAACTTCTTGCCAGACGGGACTACCATTTTCGTCTTGACTAAGGCGGAAGCCCTTAAGGGCTTGGCCATTGACGTTGCGATAGTTCATAACATCAGAATCTGGGAAGAAGAATTCGAAGGCGCTGACGCGATTGCCATTGTTGTCGAAGAGTTGTTCGTCATAGATTTTCTTGAAGTTTTGCTCGAAGAGCTGGTCATCGACACTAGAGAGAAGCATGCGCCAGGTATCAATAGCGTAGCCATCGTTTTGGAGGAATGGGCCAGCTTTGGAGGCGACGCTGAGGCTTTGGAGGTTAGCGATATTATATTGGCCGATAGATGTGACGTAACCCATATTGGTTTGGGCGGTGATCATTGGCGTAACTTCAGCAGCGTGTTCTTTGTACTTGCTAGCTAACATAGCAGCGGTAATGGTGCTATGATAGCGGCGCAGAATACCGGTCTGTTCTTCTGGAGCATGCTTGACGCCGATTTGTGTGAGATAGCGGCGGTTGATTGGGTCGCCGATATTGATATCGTCTGTGAGCAGCTCTTTCATATAGCCAGCATCATCTTCGTAAACGCGCTGAATAAGTTTATTATTGTCGTCGGTAATATCGAAGTACCGGATGCGTTTATAGGAAGCTTTTTCGTTTGCGGAAAGAGCGTCGTATTCGGCGCGAGTGAGTTCTTTGCCACTGTCTTTGTCGACCCAGATATAATCTTGCCATTCGTCATAGTGTTCGCCTGGCAGTAGTCGGTGTTGGATGTTTTCGACGACCTTACCGTCTTTATTGGTAGCAAAACCGTCGTCGGTCATGCCGGCTTTATCATAGACCATGGCACGGAATTGAGGCTTTTTGATGCCAAATTTGTTGATGATGATGCGAGCTTCGCTGCGGCGACGTGATTCAATTTGGGCGTTACCGACGATAACCTGGCCCATGATTGAGGCTTCGCCAGTATGCCCGAGACTGCCGGCGGCGCCTTTAATGAGGCGATTGAATTGGTACGGGTTGGTGTCGTGATTGGTGGTTGCGTCCATATACTGGCTAAGTAGCCATTCTTGGTCGGCTTGAGCTTCATTTGCAGTTAGAAATTGCTGCTTCATGGTGTTGAGGTAGGCTTCACCGTGGGCATCAGAAAGGCGGCTGGCGCCGGAGCCGGAGAAGTGACGACCGTAGGCAGAAAGCGTATTACGATAAGCCGCATCAGCGACGCCAACGCGGGTCTCATAGAGAGCTGCGGTTTTGGCGTTCTTGGTGTAGCGGTTGGCGCGCTTCGACCAGGTGTCGTTGCCGTCCTTATCGACTCCTGTGCTAGAGGAGGCGGTAATGAGGGCGCGTTCATGGGCTTTACCGTGGCGGATTTCGAGTGAGTTCTTGGTGTCGAGCTCACGGAGTTCGCGGCGGTAGTCGAGGTAGCGGCGGAGTTTGGCGCCAGGCATCATGGAATTAGCGAGGTAGCGTTGGCGGTTAAGTTCTTTGTGGCTGAGGGACCAGCCGGCGATACCGCGTTCGGCCGGGGCGGCGAGTCTGCGCAGGCTGGCGTTGAGGGTGCCGAGGATGGTGCCGGACATTTTCATGAGCGACCAGGAGAAGACGAGCGGGAAAATCTGGACGGCTATGCCGAGAATGAGGCCGAAGCCGTCGTGGGCGGAGGTGATGAGCGCCCAACCGGCGAGTTGAGAGGCGCCGAAGAGGAAGCTGAACATAGGGTAGAAAATAAGCATCTGAAAGAGGAGTTGCTTCCATTTTTGGAACCATTTTTCGGTGTTGGGGAGGAGGTAGGCGACAAAGGCGAGCGGAGAGATCATAATGAGGAGGGCGACGAGGGCTTGGCGAGCGGCGATGGTCAGGAGGCCAGAGACGATGGCGATGACTGCACCGAGGAGAACTGGAAGGAGCATCCAGAAGAGTGCGGCGCCACCGCCGGTCGCACCGATGGCGATACCAGCGATGCCGACGCCGGATATGATTGAGGTGATGATTTCGCCGAGAGGGACGTTGGCGATTTCGCTAGCTTGGCCATTGGCGATGACGGATTGTTGAATGCCGGTAAAGAATTCGCGGAGAGTGGATCCGATGATATTACTGAGGTCGACGGCGAGAGAACAGATGACGAAGCTGAGGTTGACGAGGACGACGGCGATGATAAGGCGAGGGAGGATGCGTTTGACGCCGTAGTTGTTGATGCCAAAGCCGGTGAGCTGAGAATAAATGACAATAAGGAGGAAGATGACGAAAACGATGTTGGTGATGTTGCGGGCGTATTGCCAGACGAGGTAGATGGGCGAGTCGGCTTCCATACTAAGGGGCGGAACAACAGAAAGACCATCTACGACGTTGTAGATAGCATCGATGAATTTGGCGATGACGCCGGTGGTTGGGCAGACAATCCAAGCGAGGGCACCGACTTGGCCTTCGCAGGTGTTAGGTTGGTCTTCTGTGCCAGGGTTTTCTGGGTTGTCGGGGTCGGCGGGGGAGTCGCTATCATCAATTTCAACGTTGTTTCCAGGGTTACTGGGGTCGCTAGGTGTGTCGTCGATGTTGACATTATTCCCGTTGTTGTCTGGGTTGGGGTTGTCAATCTCGATGTTGTTGCCAGGGTTGGTGTTCTGATTATTATCCTCCGGCTCGTCGTCGAGTTGGATATTGTTCCCTGATGTGTCGTTTTCGACGGCGTAAACGTAAGAACTGGGAGTATTCATGAAAACGGTAGCAAAAATTGTGCCGAAAACCAATAAGATGGCGGACACAATCTTTGTAATTCTCGCAGTTAGGTTTTTCATGATAGACTTCCCAATAGACCCTATTTCAGGGCATACAACCATTATATCACACATAAGCGCTTTAGTCAACCCTTTTCTTCGAAAAAGTGTTGCTACGGGGCGGTGTCTCGGAAAAGGTAATAAATTGTCTTTCCCTCGGCTTCTATCGCAGAGCAATTCTTTTTTCTGGAGTTTGGGATATTGGTTTTTTGCGGGAATAATGATAAGATAGGGGTATGAGACAGAAGATTTTGGGATTTCTTGGGGCGGTTTTGGTTGGAATTAGTTGTTTTGCGGGGGTTTTGACGGTGTCTGGTGCGACGGCAGAGTCGGCGTGGGCTGAAGTGACGATAACGACTGGTGGCACGGATAACTGTGCAAAGAACTATTTGGGCTTTCGGCCGTGGTTTTATGATACGTCCGGTAAGATTTGTAGTGGTGGGAATATAGTTCAGCCGGATAAAAATGATCAAGATGCGATTACGGTGTTTGTCTGGACGATTATTTTGAATATTACGTTTGATTTGACTTTGGCGGTGGGATATATTGCCGTGGCAATGGTGATTTACGGCGGGTATTTATATATTATGGCGCAAGGTGATCCGGGCAAGGCGGCGAAGGGCCAGCATACCTTGGTGTCTGCTGTGATTGGTGTGGTAATTGCGATGGGGGCGTCGGTGATCGTGAACACGGCGCAGGTGATTTTAGGCTTAAACAATGGCGTGCCGACGACGGTGAGTACGACAACTCAGATTCAAAATATTTTTTCGTGGGCATACTCGATGGCGGGGCTAGTTGCTGTAGTGTTTATTATCAAAGGTGGGGTGGAATATATGATTTCACGTGGGGATCCGGGGCGGGTGCAGAAGGCGACGCGTAGCCTGGTTTATGCAGTGGTTGGGTTGGTGATTGTGATTTTAGCGGCGGTAATAACGAGTGTAGTAATGGGGGCGATTGGAGAGGCATTGTAAATGAAAAAGATTGGATTAGTTTTAGCGGGAGTTTTGGCGATGGCCGGGTTGGTTGTGCAGTTTGTGGCAGAGCCGGTTTTGGCGGTGAACTCGGATATCTGTAACGGCCCGTTTGATGATGAACAGAAGGCGGCGGCAGGGTGTGGGACGCAAAAAAGTGCAGGAGCGGTGGCAACGACTATTATTAATGTAGTGCTGGGGTTTTCCGGGGTGATTGCGGTGGGCGTAATGATTTATGGCGGTTTTTTGTTTCTAAGTAGCTCGGGGGATGCAGGTAAGGTGAAGCGAGGGCAGGATGCGATTAAGTATGGGTTGATCGGGCTTGTCGTGGCGTTGCTTGCGTATGCAATTGTGGCATTTGTGAGCATGGCGATTTCTTGATGATTTCGTGGCGTTTTCGGGGAGAAAATGCTAGACATTTGAAGGTTCGTGTTGTATTATAAGAAGTAAGAGTAATTAACAAATAAGGGAGAATTATGAAGAAACTTATTTTTAACATTTGCGCGGTGGTGATGACTGTGCTTGGCTTGGGTGGCGTTGCGGCTTTGTCGCCGGTTGTGGCTGAGCCTGCGTATGCGTTGAACGCATCAACTGGTAGCCCATCTGATTTTGTTTCGAGCTCTAGGCCTAATAGTGCTACGAATAAGGACTTGATGGACATGATTAAACTAATTATTAACGTTGTTCTTGGTGTGGTCGGTATCGTCGCTGTCGTGATGATGATTATGGGGGGTATTAGCTTTATTACTTCGCAAGGTGATGCTGGGAAGGTGACTAAGGCTCGCAACACGATTCTTTATGGCGTAGTAGGTTTGATTGTTGCGCTTTTGGCGTTTGCGATTGTGAACTTCGTTTTGACAAATATCAAATAAGGACAGATTCTAATGAAACTTAAACGAGCTATTTTGTCGCTTATTGCTTTGGCTGGTTTGGGTGTTTCTCTAATGACGACGGGGACGGCTTATGCGGCCGTCTCTTGTCCGACTGGGACCATTCACGCTGGTCAGTCGAAGCCGACGTATGCGGAATGCAATATTGACTCAAATGCAACAGCGGACACGTTGATGAATACAGTTAAAAATGTAATTAATGTAATTCTTGGTCTTTTAGGTGTGGTTGCAGTAGTCGTGGTTATTCTGGGTGGTTTTACGTTTATCACTTCGCAGGGGGATGCCGGTAAGGTTATGAAGGGGCGAAATACGATTTTGTGGGGGGTGGTTGGTCTGATTGTGGCGCTTTTGGCGTTTACGATTGTGAACTTCGTGCTGAAAGGAGTATCGAGTCCGACTAATAACGGTCCAGGGAATAATGTACAGGTTGATCAAGGTGACAGCGGATCTGGAAATCGCGTCGAGGTAGATGGTAATAACGGTCCGGGGAATGATGTTCAGGTCGATGGGAATAGGGGGCCTGGCAACCGTGTTGAAGTTGATAAGTAATCGTCTTTCAGATTAAAGTATTTATTGTAGTGAAGATGACCCTTACATTTGTTGGGGTCATCTTTGTTGGATTGTTTGGCTGGTTGAGATTTGCGCAGCGGGGTGAGCGGATGGGGTGGTTTCGATTCTTCGCGGGCGGGTTATGAATTGTATTTTTTCAAAACTAAAAACCGCCCGGAGGGCGGAGTTTAGTGTGTGAGTAACGACTTTGTTGACTGGGTTAACTTGTCGTTTTTTGTCGAACGACTTTTGGAAAATTACTGGATAGCGATCTTCTTCGGAGCGTCTTGTTGTTCCTTTTCGAAGGAGATGGTGAGGACGCCGTCTTTGAGCTCGGCTTTGACCGTGCCTTCTTCTTCTTTCACGGGAACAGGGAGCGCGATGGTGCGAGAGAATTCGCCCCAGTAACACTCTTGAATGTGCCAAGCGGTGGTATTTTCATCTTCCCCGCCGCTTAAAATGCCGGAAATTGTCAGGATGTTGTCGGAAATTGTCACGTTTAGATCTGACTTAGAAATGCCAGCCGTGCGAGCCTTAACAACTAGTTTGTCCGCGGTTTCGTAGACATCTACAGCGAGTTGTCCTGGAAAATCGTCGGTATCTTCCCACCCATCATTTACCCCCGGATCTGATGGTTCATCAACGTTGAGGATAGCCTTTTCATTTCGGTCGATGACTGGCGCCGGTTCGGCGTCATCGAGGAATGCACGAGCTAAATCGTCTTCCATCAGCATATCGGCATCATTAGTGCGAGCCATTGCTTGAATTACCTCCGTTATATTGTTATGCTTTATTATAATGGTATTTTGTAGTAAAATCAAGAGATATTATGGGTTTCATTGTAAAAAATACAACAAAATGGGGGCTACTTGACCTGGTTTGCCCGCACACCTGTAGGGGTTGTGGACGACTGGGAGCGGTGCTTTGCGAGTGTTGTAAAAATAACATAAAATCAACGCGTGAGGCGATTTGTCCGCTCTGTAAGCGTTCGGTTGCGATGAGGGCGGGAAAATGTCCGGGCTGCGGTCTGGTGCGTGAAGATGAGCGCGAGGAGGGCTATGGTGACGGAGTGGGGCGGGAGTGGGTGTGTCCGGATTGTGAAGTTCCCTTTTGCTGGTTGGGCGTGGTGGGTTGGCGCGAGGGCGCGCTGGCGAAGTTGGTCAAGGATTTTAAATATAAGTCGGTGCGGGCGGCGGGAGAAGTTTTGGTGGACTTTTTAGATGAGCGGATCCCGAAGGATTTTGGGTTTTTGGATTTTGGTGTGGGCGATGCTAGTGAGGTCGCGATGAGGGAAGGCGGCTTGGAGGTGGTGGTTGTGCCGTTGCCGACGATTGGGCGGCACGTGCGAGAGCGGGGGCTGGATCATACGGCGATTTTGGCGAGGAAGTTGGCGAAGCGCAGGGGGTGGAAATATGAACGGGTGTTGGGCCGAGCGACGGATGTGGTGCAGGTGGGCACGAAAGCGGTAGCACGGAAGGCGCAGGCGGAGAAGACGTATGAGGTTGTGCGAGAGGCGAGTGGGGAGAAGTTGTATTTGTTGGTGGATGATGTGTGGACGACGGGTGCGACGATGCTGGCGGCTGAAAAAGCTCTCAAGGAGGCGGGCGCGAAATGGATTGCCGGGGTGGCGCTTGCGACGGGGAGAGGCGAAGTGGACGCGAGCTAGAGGCTGACTTATCGATGGAGCAGCGAAGGGGCGTGATAGGCTGACTTGCGGGACAAAAAAGACGCCCTGGAGGGCGTCTTTGAGGTGTTTTTGCCTTAAGCTATGAATCGAGTAATTATTTGTAGGGCGGCTTCGTCGGTTTCTGGGGTGCTGTAGCTGCCGATGGTGTTCAAGACGAAACGGACGATAGCGTAAGCGAGGACGGCGATGATAAGACCGATAATAGCGTAGAGAATGGTGTTTTTGGCGTCGGTGATTTTCTTGCTGTCGCCGCCAGAGATGATGTAGCGGACGCCGCCCCAGATGAGCATGATGACAGAGAGTGCGCCAACGATGGCGAGGGCGATGCTGGTGAGCTGGGTGAAGACGCCATTGTCGCCGATGAGCTCGGCGGGCATGCCTTCGGCGCGGGCGATTTCTGCACCTTCTTGAACGGTGAGAGCCATGGCTTTACCAGCGCAAAGCGTGAGGCAGGCGCCGATGCCAGTGATGATTTGTAGAACATTTTTCGCAAACTTCATTTGATTTTCTCGCAGTTATATGATAATGAATTACTTGTATATATTATAGCACAAAAGTCGAGGAGAAAAATGTTTTTGAGGGATTTTGTTGTAAAAGGTGTGTCTTGTGGTATAATGGGGAGTATCTGGAGGGTTACCCAAGTGGCTGAAGGGGACGGTTTGCTAAATCGTTAGTCTGGGGAAACCTGGAGCGGGAGTTCGAATCTCCCACCCTCCGCCAAACGAACCAAAATGGGCTACTTTACAAATTCTATCGGCGTTCGCTCATCGTAAGATGCGCTTCACTTGATAGAATGTAAATTAGCCGCATTTTGTTTTCGTTTGGTTTCTATTCGTGGGTGGTTTTTGGGGATTTTGAGTGAAAAGTGGGTGGGGTATGGTAGAATATAGTTATGGCTACGAATAATTCGAAGAATTCTTCAAAAAAGGTGGCGGAGGCGAAGGTTGTCAGGGAGGCTCCGGGGAGGGGGCAGACGGACATCAGCTGGGAAGCCGAGGAATATATTGTGCGCGACAAGACGACGTGGTGGTATGTTGGTTTAGTCGCGGTGGGGTTGGTTTTGTCGGGGATTTCGGTGCTTTTACAATGGTGGAGCTTTTTGGCGGTGGTGATTTTGAGCGTGATTGCGCTAATGATTTATGCGATGCGACCGCCGCGAATTTTGCGTTATTCCCTGTCAAACAAGGGGCTGAGCGAGGGGGATAAACTTTATAATTATAGCGACTTTAAGTCGTTTGGACTTTTGCATGAGGAGTCGCACTTTGCGATTGTGTTGACACCGCGGAAGCGGTTTTCGCCGCGGGTGACGGTTTATTTTCCGGAGGCGCAGGGGGAGGAGATTGTGGATGCCTTCGGAGCGAGGCTACCAATGGAGGAAGTGAAACTAGATATGCTAGATAAACTAATAAAGTTCTTGCGAATTTAGTTTTTGTGATATAATAAGTAGTATACGTTAATGTAAATAATAAATGGTGGGAGACGATATGAACCAAAACCGTAATAAAGATAATGATTTGCAGCGTGCGATCGACGAAATCACTCAAAAGGGTGGTTCGGCTGGTGGTCCGAAACCATCGAATGCTCCGGCTCCAGCAGGTCAGCCACCAATGATGCCGCCAGCGGGTCAGCCAGGCGCGATGCGCTTGCCGCAGACTCCGGCTGCTCCACAGATGGGTATGCCGACTGTTCCGCCAATGGGTGGTGCTGGTTTTGGTCGCTCGATGGGTGGTTATGGTTCCGGTTCTGATATTTCTAAGGTTAAGGAGGCGGCGCTCAAAGAGCTCTTCCCGATTATGGATCGTGTCGAAGTCGATCCAGAGAAGCGCTTCATGCTCTATCAGGAAATGTTGAACACGATGCGTGATAAGGCGGTGATTGCGCCGGCTTATGAAGCTGCTCGACAGATTCGTGATGATAAGGTGAGGGCGGATTCGTTGCTCTACCTCATCAATAGTATCGACGAGATGTCGCTCTAAAGTTTTTAGATAGTAAAAGTCCCTCGCGGAATGCGGGGGACTTGTGGAGGTTCGCTAGTTTTGGACCGTTTTGGATGGACTGTTGAGGTTTTTATGGAGTTGGGCTGGAATTGTTCCTGGACGGGTTGGAGTTATTCTTGGATAGGGAGGTAGACGAGCTCGTCTTCGGCGGCGATACGGGAGAAGATGCTACAGAGGTAGGTGGCGCTCAGGACGACGGCACGACCAGCGTCGTAGCTGGCGGTAATTTCGGCGCCATCGGGGAGGGGCTGGTTGCGGTTGGGGTTGATGAGGCAAAGAAGGTCGCGGATGACGTCGCGGGAAATGAAGGCTTGATGCTCGGGAAGGGCGATTTTCTGGGAATAGCTTGGAAAGAAAGTATAGCAGAGGATGGCGCGCTGAAGGCGTATGTCTTCCCCGTTGGCGGTGGCGCGCGCAGTCATTTCCTGAAGGAGGCGTTTGGCGCCGGCACGAGTCAAAAGTGGCCGGCGGCGACCGAGGTGGTTGGGGAGGCTGAGGGTGTGGAAATAATAGATGAGCCGGTGGTGCTTTTTGAGACTTTGATAGGCGTCGTAGATTTCGGAGTAGGAGAAACTGAGGTAGAGCTCGCAATAGGGGTCGTTCTGTTTGTTGATGCCGTTGTAAGTGTAGGGGAGGACGTAGTGGGTGGAGATACTGTAGGCGTCGGCGAGGATGTCGCGGCTGGAGGTGTTGTCGTCTCCGATGACGTAGCGGCCGGAGAGGTGGTTGATGATGAAACGTGTGAGAAAATAGCAGGCACCGGCGGCGGTCACGAGGATGACTGGGCCGAGGATGCTATATATGGCAAGAGTGGTGATTGGGTTGCTGGGGTATGATGGCGAGCTGGACCAGATCCAGAGCGCGAGGTAGACGACGGAGAAGCCGAAGATGCTGGAGAAGGCGGCGCAGAGAACGAAGTTTAGGATGGGAAAGCGTGGGGTTTCGGACAGGGGTTTCATGGGGTTTCCTCCTTTGAAATTGTGGATTTTTGGTGCGTAGGGATGGATTATGAGGGGCTGTGTACGGGTAGTCAGAATACCAAGATAGCGAATTGAAAAAGTGCGCGGTATCCTGAAAGAGGCCGTGTTATCTTTTTATTGTAGCACAGGTTATGCTTTTTGTCAATATGTAGGCCATGAATTGGCTAAATGCTGCTAGATGTGCCGACGAAAAAGCCTTTGGACGGGGCTTTTCGGAGATTTGGTTGGCCTAGAGGTCGAAATTGCCAGTAGCGTTGACAGCACCATGGAGGGTGTAGTAGTTGCCGTCGGCGCGTTGGGCGATAGATTCCATGCCGCAGCCAGGGCCGGATTTTGCGCAGGAGGAACCGGAGTAGAATTTGATAACGTTGCTGATATTTGGGAGTTTACCGTAGGAGCGGAAGTTTTCTTCTTTGGCGGCTTTGGCTAGAGGGATATACTCGACGGTGCCGTCCTCCATGAGATAGAAGAGGACTTCGTAGCCGACGGCTTGGCCGAAGCCGGTGAGGAGGATGTCAGTGGGCTTGCCGGAGAGACCAAGATCGGAAATGTTTTCTGTGCCGGTCTTGGAGGTGGTGAGATATGGGTAGTATTCTTTGATACGATCCCAATTGAGGGTGAGGGTGGTTTGGTTGGTTGTAAGGTCGAGGCCAACACTAAAGGCGGAATTGGAGCTGTCGAGGGAAGTGCCGATGCTGTAGGTCATGTCGTATTCGCTATCAAGCGGCTTTTTGTTGCCGAGGACGAGGTTGCTGGGGACGGAGGCGAGGACTTTGTTGCGGATTTCCGAGGTGATTTCTTCGGAGTCGTCGGGAGTTTCTGGGTCGTCATCGGGGTTGTCAGTTGGCTCATCTGGGGTGGTTGGGGTTTGGCTGGAAAGTTGGTTTTTTAGGCGAACGATTTCGGAGTCTTTGTCGGAGTTCTGGATGCCGAAGAAAACGCTGGTGCCGATACCGGCGAGGGTGAGGACGGAGAGGATGAGGACGACCGGGAGAAGTTTGTTCTTAGGCTTGTTGATTTTAGATTTCATGATGGGCGAAGTCATAGGAGCGGGAACGGTATCAGGAGTGGTTGGAGTTTCTGGGGTGGTTGGCTCAGATGGGACGGTCGGTGCGGATTCGGGGGTTGTAGGGCTGTTGGTTGGCTCGGTTAGGGTTGCTTGAGGTGCGGAGGTGTCGGGCGTGGTTGGTGCTTCTGGGGTGGTTTGGCTGTTAGGGTTGTTAGTATTGTTGAGATTGGGGTTTTCTTCGGGCATAGTTCCCTTTCTTTTGAAGTGTTTATGTTTAGATCTTTGAATATATTATAACATAAAGTGAGGAGCGTGGTGCTATAATGGAAATAATAAACATAAATGGAATGAGATATGGACGATGAGTTTAATAATAAAAATACGGTTGGTTCGGAGCGAGATGTCGTAGAAACGACTGTTGCGACTGGCTCGGTCGGCGGGGATGCTGATTCTAAGAAGAAGCAATTGGGATGGAAGATTGCGGTGGGCGTGTTAGCGTTAATAGTGGTGGTTTTGGCTGGAACTTTAGCATGGTGTATGTTGACGAGAGGCGATTCTGAAGGCCAAGGCAGTGCGTCTGGAGGTGATGATGCGACATTGGATGGTTCTGAAGGTGCCGAGGATGATGCTGAGGAATTTTTGAAACAAGATGAGGCGGTGCGAGAGGTAGTCGCGGCGATAAAAGAGAAGGCTTTGGAGCTGCTGGATCCGTATAAGCTGGTCGATAGTATATATGATGTAGAGGTGCCATACAAGCCAGAGGGATTTTTGACGGCGATTCAGTTAAATCGGGGGTATGGGGTTAAGGTGGAGGATTCTGTGAACCCGACGTTGCCGGAGAAGATTAATAGCGTGGATTGGGTGACGGAGTATGGTAATGTATTGAAGGAGCGGGGGTTTGTGGATACGGGAGAATATTATACGCTTTCTAGCGCGGTACATAGCGGAGGGTCGTTGTTCGTAAATAAGGAGAGCGGTGTAGTTTGTATGGTGGAGGATGAGCCGCGTTTGGATTGTAGTCATAAGGATTGGTATAATGAAGCGGATGCGGAGTTGACGAATGAGTTAGCTAAAGTATTTGAAGCTGCGACAGGAGAGGAAGCGGGGTATTTGGTGGCGACGGTTGAGGGCATTCAAAATAGCTCGGTGGCGCCATACCAGAGGATTTATGCGGGTCGAAGCGGATATAGGTCAAGTTTCTACCGGGTGAGCCCGGATGCGGAGTGGGTGTATTTTGCGAGTGGGCAAGATGGGCCGGCTTGTGCCGAATATAATACGGAAGACTTGAAGAAGGCGTTTGCGGGGACGCGGTGCTGGGGTGAGGGAGAGTATTTGGAGGTTGAGCCGTAAAGGAGTAGTTGAAACGGAGTACATAAAAACTCCCCGTTGCCGGGGAGTTTTTAGGGTTATGGCGTAACTTTAGTACATGCCGCCCATGTCGGGAGCAGCGGGAGCTGCTTTCTCGGGGATGTCGACGATGAGGGCGCCCATGGTGATTGCGGTGGCAGCGATACTGGTAGCGCTCTGGACGGCTTCTTTTGTGACTTTTGCTGGGTCGATGACGCCAGATTTTTTGAGGTCGATGAGACCTTTTTCTGGCTCCATGACGTTAATTCCCTGACCTGGCTTTGCCTTCTCGACTTCGGCGAGGAGCGCTTGAGAGTTCAGGCCGGCGTTTTCCATGATATGGATAAACGGAGCTTGGAGGGCTTTCTTGACGATTTTCGCACCGTCGGTGTCGGCTTTGAGGTTGCTTGCGAGGTTGACGAGGGTGACGCCACCACCGGTGACGATACCTTCGGCAAGAGCGGCTTTCGTAGCAGCAACGGCGTCGTCGACGCGGAACTTTTTCTCGTCGATTTCGGCTTCGGAGGCGCCACCAACTTTGATGACGGCGACTTTACCGAGAAGGGCGGCGGCGCGTTTCTCGAGCTCTTCGCGGGCGTAATCGGATTTCTCAAGTTTGGCTTGGGACTGGATGAGGGCGATGCGATCTGCGACGGCTTTCTTGTTGCCAGCACCTTTGATGATAGTGGTTTCGTCTTTGGTGGCGAGGACTTTGTCACAGGTACCGAGGACTTCCATGCCGACTTCTTCGAGCTTCATGCCTTTGTCGCTGGAAACGACGGTGGCGTCGGTCAAGATGGCGATGTCTTCCATGATTTCCTTGCGGCGGTCGCCGAAGGATGGGGCTTTCAGAACGAGGGTATTGAAGACGCCTTTGAGCTTGTTTAGGACAAGGACAGAGAGGGCTTCGCCAGAAACTTCTTCGGCGATGATGACGAGGTCTTTGCGACCGGCCTGAGCACATTGTTCAAGAAGCGGGATAAGCTCGCTAGCACTGCTGATTTTTTGGTCGGTGATAAGGACGAGAGGTTTCTCGAAGAGGGCTTCTTGGCGGTTGGTGTCGGTGACGAAGAAGGGGGAGGAGTAGCCTTTGTCATAGGTGAAGCCTTCGACGATTTCTTGCTCCATTTCGAGACCTTGGCCTTGTTCGACGGTGACGATGCCGTCTTTGCCGATTTTGCTGATGACGTCGGCGATGAGCTGGCCGATTTCTTTGTCGCCAGCGGAGATTGAGGCAACTTCGGCGACTTTTTTGTCATCGCCTTCGATTTTTTCGGCGGATTTTTCGATGTCCTTGATAATTTCGGCGCCAGCTTCTTCAATTCCCTTGCGGAGTTCCATGGGGTTCACACCAGCGGCAATGAGTTTGTTGGCTTCGCTCAAGATATTGTAGGTTAAGACGGTGACGGTCGTGGTGCCGTCGCCAGCGACTTTGTTGAGCTTCTGGGCGGCGGATTTGATGAGTTTCGCGCCGATTTGTTCACCGAGGTTTTCTTCGGTCGAGCCGAGGTCGACGGCTTCGGCGACGGTGACGCCATCATGGGTGATGGTCGGGCCGCCGTAGGATTTTTCGATGACGACGTTCTGGCCTTTCGGACCGAAGGTGACTTTGACGGCGTCGTAAAGTTGTTTGGCGCCAGCGAGGACTTTCTCGCGGGCTTCAGCAGTGTAGAAAATCTTTTTTGCCATATTGTTCCTTTAATTAAATGATTATGAAGTGAATGTTCTCTCTGTTAGGATAGGGTTGAACTTGTAAAGGGTTTAATAGTTCGTTTAGAGAGTGGCGAGGACGTCTTCTTCCTTGACGATGATGTATTCGGTGTCGTCAATCTTGACGTCGGTCGTGGAATAATTTTTGTAGATGATCTTGTCGCCCTTTTTGACGGTTTTGACGTCAGGACCGACAGATTCGACGACGGCGTAGGCGGGTTTTTCTTTAGCCTCGCCGAGTAAAATACCAGATTTGGTTTGAGTCATTGGCTCTTCTTTGACAGCGATAATGCGGTCTGCTAGAGGTTTTAGTTGCATAATTCTCCTTCCGTACCTCTATATTAGCGCAGATTTTTGGCACTGTCAAGACATGAGTGCTAGTTATGGTTAGAATTGGGGCTGATTTTTGAGTTGATTGAACTACGGTGGTGGGTGATATAATAGAGAAAATAAGGAGGTGAAATGGGCGAAATTTTGAGGAACGCGGAGCGAGACGATAAGAGGCAGGGCGAGGCGACAGAATGGGATGAGCTGAAAGGGGTGCCGTTCGCGGGATTTGGGAGTGCTGAGCGACAGAAGTTGGCGGAAGAGGGGCGGATTAAGGATACTGGGGCGTATGTCTTGAATGAACAGGGAGATGTGGTGGGGGTGGCGCCAGCATTGTCGCAAGAATATGAGAAGTCTAATATGAGGTATGAGCGGACGATTGGTGGTGAATTGGAGTTTTTGAGTAATTTCATGGTTGATAAAGCAGAGTTCTTGGAAGAGGAAGAAAGACGAAGTTCCAATACGTTTGGCGATTTTGGGTTGGCGTATGATAGATACAATGAGCAACGGCAGAAGTTTAATCAAGAAGTTGAGTATATAAATGGATTGATGAGATATTTCCGGTCTGTGGACGATGGGCAGCTGGCGGATCCGGCGAGGGGCGATGAGGTGTTTGATAAGGTGCGAGCAGATATTGCGCGGTATGCTGACGAGGTTCAGAGATGTCGGGCTGAAGGCACGGAAGCTCAAGAGGAATTGGAAGAAGCGACTGCGAAGAGTAGGACGATGCAACGGGTCTTTAAGGTGATGCGGGCGAAGTTTGAGCATGGGGCGAGGTTTGGGAGGACTGAAGCGGGATTTGGGGCGATTTATGATGACGATGAGAGGGATGGGACCGTGGCGACTGATGACGGGATAGACAAAGAAATGGTGCCAACGGGCGAAAGTCCGGAGATGAAACGGCAACGTGTTCATGAGGAATGGAAGCGAAGGGAGGAGGTATCGCAGCGACGCAGAAGTGAGCGCGACGAAATGCGGAGGGAGGAGAGCGAACGGAGTGGGCGATTTGAGGAAAATAGGCGTCGGAATGAGGCACAGGAGGAACAGGAAGAAGAGATTGAAATGGAGATGTAGAAGGGGCGAGCTCGCTCTTCGGGCGGTTTGTCGATTTGTGGTATAATGGGGGTATTATGAGTTTTTAGGGGGAGTGAGCGAGGAAATTGTGAGTTTGAAGGCGATTGTGGAGAAGATTCCGTTTTATGATAGTTTGGTGTTGCCGTTGCACTGGGGGCAGGCGGTGGTGGCGGGGGCAAAGAATGGTTGGCCGGGTAAGAAGATGCGGGTGATCGCGGTGACGGGGACGAATGGCAAGACGACGACTTGTTTTATGATTTGGAAGATGTTGAATGAGGCGGGACATAAGACTGGACTGCTGACGACGGTGGCTTGGGGCGGGGTGAACGGGGATGAGAATGACATCGTTGGGGTTTCTGCTGGGTCGGGGGCTGAGGGGATGGATGCGCTGAGGATGCATAAACAGTTTGAGCATATGACGACGGAGCGGGTTGGGGTGTTGAACGAGCGGATGAAGGCGATTTATGAGGCGGGGGCGGAGTTTTTGGTATTAGAGACGACGTCGCATGCGCTGGTGCAGTTCCGGACGCTGGGGGTGCCGGTCGAGGTTGCGGTGTTTACGAATATTACGCATGAGCACTTGGATTATCATAAGACGTTTGAGAAATATCGGGCGGCGAAGATGAAATTGTTCAAAAAGGCTCGATTCGGGGTGGTGAATGCGGACGATCCGAATGCAGAATGGTTTTCTGGGGTGGTTGCTGCGCGGAAAAATTATGCGGAAGGTGATATATTTACTTACGGAATCGAGCAGGGTAGGTTTGTGGCGACAGAGGTGGAGTTGGATGCGTCTGGGGTGAAATATTCGTGTCATGATATGGAGGGCGAGAAGGCGGATTTGGCGGTCGAGACGCAGATCCCGGGGAAATTTAACGTCTATAATTCCCTGGCGGCGGTGTGCGTGGGGCGGAGAGTGGGGCTCGAGGACGCGGAAATTGCGCGGGGGATTCGGTCGTTATCTTCGGTTGAGGGGCGGATGACGCGGATTCGGGAGGGGCAAGATTTTGAAGTGATTGTGGACTATGCGCATGCGCCAGACGCGCTGGAGAAGGTTTTCGAGTCGGTCGGCCATGCGGTCGACAAGGGGCGGAGAATTATTTCGGTGCATGGGGGCGCGGGGCGGCGCGACCCGTCGACGCGGGCGATTCGAGGGGAGATTCTGGGGCGGGAGAGCGATGTCGTGATTATTACGGAAGATGATTCGCGGGATGAGGACCCGAAGGAGATTGCGGCGATGTTCGTCGAGGGGGCAGAGAAGGCGGGCAAGAAGCTGGGGGAAGATTTGATTGTGGAACTCGACCGAGAGGTGGCGATTCGGAAAGCGCTCGAGATGGCTTCCGGGGGAGATTTGGTGCTGCTGCTCGGGAAGGGACATGAGAAGACGATTCTCAGGGCGGATGGGCCGCATGAGTTTGAGGATATTAAGGTTGCGCAGAAGATTTTGCGGGGCTTAAAGGAGAAATAGAGGGGATTGAGTGTAGTTTGTGTGCCTGGTGTGCGGACAGTAGGCACACAAGATAGGATGTGTTGGTGTAAAAAAAGAAGCTCCCGCAGAGGGAGCTTCTTGGGGTTGAAGCGAGATTAGGCTTCTTTCTTGTCGTCCTTTTTGTCGGATTTGGCAGCTTTGTCTTCGGAAACTTCTTTGACTTCGGTGTTGGCGGCTGGGGTGGCAGGAGCGGCTGGTTGAGCTGGCTGGGCTGGTTGAGCGTAAGCGACAGGAGCGGCGACAGTGTAGCCTTTGGCAGCGAGGGCGGCGTCACCCTGGACGAGGATGATGATACCTTCGACGAAGCCCCAGATGCCGCTACCCATGATAGCGATGTAAGAGAGGAACATGAGGAAGCCGAAGAAGAAGCCCATGAATGGGACTTTGGCGGTGAGGGCGACCATGACGGCGGAAAGCATGATAAGAATGAAGCCGCCACCGGTCAAAGCGACGTGGATGAGGCCTTTCTTTTTCTCGCCGAGGTACCAGTTGTGGGCGCCGAAAGCACCGAGGAAGATACCGAGGAGACCAGCGGCGACGGAGGATTTGATGCCGGTCGGGATGGTGTTCTGGAAGGCGGGGTTGTTCAGCGGGTTGGCGCTGGAAGCGTTAGCGTTTGGGGTGGTATTTGGATTGGCGTTTGGGTCCATAAGATCTCCTTAGTAATATAATAATTAGTTTGATTATAGCGGGATTTGGCAGGAAAAGCAAGGGCTAGGGTTTAGGGATTGGCTGCGCGAGGCGGAGACGGTTCTGTGGCTGAGTCCGGCGATGCGGGGGGTTGGTTTTGGAAGCCGGGAGGAATGTGGTATAATATAGGGATGAAGATATTGGCGATTGAGAGTTCGTGCGACGAGACGGCGGCGGCGGTGATTGAGGATGGGGTGAAGATTTTGAGCAATGTGGTGGTGTCGCAGGTGGATATTTTTGCGAAATATGGCGGGGTGATTCCAGAGGTGGCGGCGAGGTCGCATTTGGAGGCGATTTTGCCGGTCGTCGAGAAGGCGCTAGAGGATGTGGGGCTGACGAAGGAGGAGATTGACGCGATAGCGGTGACGCATACGCCGGGGCTGATGGGTTCGTTGTTGATCGGAACGCTGACGGCGCGGATGTTGGCGATCCTCTGGGGAAAGCCGCTTTATGCGACGCATCATCTGAAAAGTCATATTTACGCGAATTGGCTTTCGACGGGCGAGACGCCGGAGTTTCCGCTGCTTTCGCTGGTGATTTCCGGGGGACACACGCAGATTATTTATATGCGGGAGCATAATATTTTTGAGATTATTGGGACGACACGGGATGATGCGATCGGGGAATGTTTTGATAAGGTGGCGAAGATTTTGGGTCTTCCCTATCCGGGCGGGCCGTCGATTGCGAAGGCGGCGCTCGAGGGGGATGCTTCGAGGTATAAATTGCCACATCCGAAGGTTGAGGGGCTAGATTTCTCGTTCTCGGGGTTGAAAACGGCGGTGCTTCGGGCGGTACAGGCGGAATTGGGGCTGCCGATTACGACGCCATCGTATGAGCTGAAGGAGTATCTTTCGGAGCAGCAGAGGGCGGATTTTGCGGCGTCGTTTCAGGCGACGGCGTGCGATATTTTGATTGATAAGCTGAAAATGGCGGTTCTGGCGCATCCAGAGGCTAAATCGCTTGTGTTTGCGGGAGGGGTGAGTGCGAACCAGGTCCTGCGCGAGAAGGCCCTAAAAACGCTTCAGAACGGCCCAGACGGGGCGTTTAGGAAGGTATATTTCCCTGCTCCGCGGCTGGCGGGGGACAATGGGGCGATGGTCGGGGCGGCGGCGTATTTTGAGGTGATTTCTGGGGTGGAGCCGACTGATCCGTATGCGCTGTCGATTGCACCGAGGACGGCGATTGGCTGATCTAGTTGTGATTTTTACAATAGGGGTTGTCGAGATGGGAAGTATTTGATAGAATGGGAACATGTTCTTTTCACCAGAGGTCAGGGTTCGGACGTCCTGTTCGCTCTGATGTCTGATGATGGGCATGTGTCGCCGGCAAAAGTCTGCGGTTCGGGTATGTTAACTTGACTAATGCAAGTGGGTTGAGAGCTGATGCTCTCGCTGTCTGAATTTAGTTGAGGATGCGTGAATGCGACTTACCGTTATCCGTGGATGGCGAGTTCCTTGTGAGAATAGATTGGAAAGGAGATGAGTTGTTCTGCGAGTCTATGCTTGTCAGAGCCTCAAGGATCGGGTTAAGGATAATCCGATCAGGGCGCCCTCTGGGTGAGTTTTTGGCCGGAAGGCCAGGTTTTCGAAACTCAGAAAGGAATACCGCAAATGAGACGTAGGCACAACCTTATGCGCTTCTTGGCGATGTTGGTGGTATTGACCCTCTGTGTTGCGTTACCTCGAGTAGTGCTTATGCCGTCGAATGTTGTCTTGCCAAGCGCATCATCCGTCGTTGAACCAGTAAAGGTTACGCCTTGCGAAAGAAGGGGCAGTTGTTTCTTGCCTCGGGCTGCGCAATGCAACCTCTACGCGTTCAACGCAAATGACCAGAGTTTGACTGTACGTAGGGCGGCCGCGTGAGCGTCGCCTCGCCGAGGCAACAGGGTGTTGTATGGCGAAAGACAAAATCGAACTCGACAATGACTGAAGAATCTGCGGACCTGGGCTGCCCGAGGGGCGGGCGGCCCAGGATTGATCGATTTGCACATGTTTGGTCGGAACTCGGATAGGGAGCCCGAATTCCGACGGTAAGAGACGTCACTTTGTATTTTTTCAAACCTTTCTCTTTCTTTCTCGTCGCGGGTGCGACAATAGCCTCGACTGGCTTCGGCTGGTTGGGGCTTTTTCATGCTTTGGATTTGCGGGGTTTTGTGTGGGTGCGGGATGTTGCGCTGTTGGGTGGTGGTTCTATGATTTATGATGGTTTGTGGCTTTGCACGGCAGCTTTGTAACTTTGCGGTTTTGCGTGAGGGCGGGGGATTGGTGGTATAATAGAGGAAATAATTGCGAGGAAAATATGAGCGAGGAGTCTCAGGAGGTGGTTGCAGTGCGCGCTGCGGGGGCGGTGCACGGGCATTTTTTGCAGTCGGATGAGTGGGGGCGGTATGAGCAGACGGAGGGACGTTCGACTTTGTGCGTGGAGGGTGAGGGGTTCCGGGCGCTGGCGGTGGTACATGAGACGGCGCTTGGGAAATATCTTTTTTGTCCGTATGGGCCGGTGCTTTGGGAGGTCGATAGGCATGATTTGAAATGGTCGCTTGAACGGGCGCTTGATTCCCTGGCGGACGTTGCGAAGAAGGAGAAGGCGATTTTTGTGCGGGT
Source organism: uncultured Candidatus Saccharibacteria bacterium (assembly GCA_947425085.1). Taxonomy (GTDB): domain Bacteria; phylum Patescibacteriota; class Saccharimonadia; order Saccharimonadales; family Saccharimonadaceae; genus Nanosyncoccus. Next base: position 45,274 of record CANDYV010000003.1, read on the forward strand.
GGAGCCGACGGCGCCTTTTGCTGCGAAAGAGATGGAGGGGCTAGGGTTGGTGGCTTCGCATGAATTAGACCCAGCACATACTTTAACAATGGATTTGACTGTTGGTCAAGAAAGTTTGCTTGGTGGGATGGAGAAGCGGAAGGTGCGGTATTGGCGGAACTCGGCGAAGCGGGGGTTCACGATGCGGCAGACGCAGAATCCGGAGGAGATTGGGCTGTTGACTGGGTTGCTGGAAAAATTGGGGGAGCGGGATCATTTCAATCCGCAGGATGAGGGGCATCTTAAGCGGCAGCTAGAGGCGGGGTTTGCAACGCTATATGTATTGGAGGCGCCGAAGGATTTCGGGGCAGAGGCAGAGGGGACTCAGGGCGCTGAGTTGGAGGCTGATAAGGTCGGTTCGGGTGATGAGGAGAAGAGGGTGGTCGCGGCGGCGTTGATTTATGATTATGACGGGGTGAGGTATTATGCGCACGCGGCGGCGGATGAGGCGCTGATGAAGTATGCGCCGGGGTCGATTGTGCTGATTCAGATGATTTTGGATGCTTCCCTGGCGGGGATGCGGGAATTTGATTTTTGGGGGATGACGACGTCGGAGGATCCGAAGCATCCGTGGTATGGGTTTACGCAGTATAAGAAGTCGTTTGGCGGGAAGCAGGTGGACTATGCGGGGACGTGGGATTTGCCGGTTTTGCGACGGAAATACCAGTTGTATCAGGGAGTGCGGGCGGTAAATCGGGTGATGCGGAAGAAGCGGTAGGTTGGGGTTCTGTTTTGAGCGGGTCTGGATTGGCTGGACGGCCGAGTTTGACGGAGAAGATGAGCGCGGAAGAGTTTCGGAATTATTATTTTTTGAAGGAAGAGTTGGTGCGTTTTTGTCGGGAGAAAGGGTTGCCGACGGGTGGCTCGAAATCGGAATTAACAGAGAGAGCGGCGAGGTTTTTGAGCGGTTCGGCGGTTGTTGAGAATGATGACGACTTTGCGGAACCTGAGGTTTCTTTAGGCAGAGAGAAGGTGAGGCGCAGGGTAGCGAACAGTAATGAAGTCTTGAGCGAGGAGAGTGTAATTGAAGAAGGGTTTATCTGTTCCGAGCGGCATCGAGCGTTTTTTCAAGAGAAGATTGGGGCGGGATTTCGGTTTGTGGTTCCCTTCCAGAGGTGGCTGAAGGCGAATGCGGGGCGGACATATGGGGAGGCGATTGAGGCATATCGGGAGATTATGAGGAAGAAGTCACGGGGTGATGTCACGGAGGAGATTGGGCCGCAGTTTGAGTATAACCGGTATGTGCGGGATTTTTTCGCGGATAACAGGGGCCAGTATGAGCTTCAGGAAGCGGTTATGTGCTGGAAATATAAGCGAGATTTACCCGGACATAACAGATACGAGCGGGCGGACTTGAAGGCGCTTGAAGCTTAAATTAGCTATCTAGCAGTTCCCTGTTTTAGGATTGTTAATTCCCCTTGGTGGGGATTTTTTGTTGGTTTTTGTCGGGGGAGTGTTGTGGGTTTAGGTGTTTTCTTTTGATTCGGTTCTATGGATTGGTTTTGGTATGGTTCGGTTTGGCAATAAAAAGGCATTTTCTGAGGTAATTTTGCGGATTTTCTGGATTTTGGTCCGGATTTTTTGTGCAAAAATACTCGTGAAAATGCTTGACTATCATTCCCTTTTCAACAAAATACCATAGACATTTTGACGCCAAAATGGTATAGAATAGCATAATTTTGCTTTGATTTGAACGAAAATGATGTTTGTGTTTGCCTTCCGAACCACTATGTCCACTCATAAGTAATTCGTTACTTCCATTATAGCGTGAGGGGAATGGGATGTCAATAGATTTGGTGCGAATTTTTCGCGCCAAAATTACAGGGGTGGAGGCGGATTTCGTGGATTTTGACAGGGAAGGAGAGTACGAGATATTTTGTGGGTTTTTCGTGGGATTTGCGAATTTTGGAGGATTGGCTGGAGGGGCAGGGAACGAGAGTTTTTGGAGTATCGTGGATACAATAGGGGTGAGGTGTGGGTTTTGTGCGCGCCGTTGTAATTTGGAAATGCGGACGAAATTAGAAAAGGAGTGCGGCGGGATTATTGGGGTGGGTTTTGAGCAGGGGTTGTTTTGAGGGTGTGATACTTGGGCAAGATTATTGGCAAAAAGTCAAGTCTAGGCAAAAGCGGGAATGGTTGGTATACTTGAGGTGTTAAACGAATCAAATATTATAAAATGCGGAGCTGTTTTTGCAGTTTATCATTGGAAGGTGATAACGGCACCGTAAGGTGGACTAGCTTTCGAGTGATAAACTCTGCAGTTTGGTTCGTTTAACACCCTTGCGGTGTCGTTTTTGTTTTAGGATATACGGCCTGTTTGGGTGTTAAACATAACCTAAAAGGAGGGCTGTGATGCGAAGCCGGAATAGAAAAGTTAAGAAACAGGGGGCGAGGCTAGGCTCGGTGGGGAATTACGCGGAGAGGGTGAGTTGCGGAAGATGCGTTGGCTATGGAAGTTGTGCGGGGCTGTTATTGCTGGCGTTTTTGTTAATGAACCCGGTGGCGGGGAATGAGGCGCAGGCGCTGGAGGAGGGGGATTATGATGATCAGATTGTGGCTACGGCTGATTCTGGCGTCACAATTTCCTTCACACCCTCTTCCGGCTCAGCTTCGCTC
>CANDYV010000004.1 GCA_947425085.1 uncultured Candidatus Saccharibacteria bacterium
AACAAAAAGTATATCGTCATGTCGAACGAAGGCAGCGCCAACGAAGCCACCGTCCACGGGACCAAAATCAATCACCAGTATTCCAAAACTTACGAGTTCGAAAACGATTTTAATAACTACGTTAACAAATATTTAAGCCCCGAAATCCATTACTTCAGCCTTCTACGTCCGCTCACCGAATTTCAAATCGGCATGATTTTCGCGCTCGACGAAAACCTCAAAAAATACCACAAAATCTTCAAAAGTTGCAACGTCGGTAGCAAAGATTCGACCTGGAATTGGTGCGGCGAATGCCCAAAATGCCTTTTCGTATATATTATACTTAGCGCCTTTCTCGACACCGACGAACTTATTGACATTTTCGGTCGCGATCTTTACGAAAATCAAAATCTCCTCCCGACCTTCATCGAACTTCTCGGCTACGCTGACCGCAAACCCTTCGAATGCGTCGGCACTTACGAAGAATGTCGCCTCGCCGTTTCTCTTGCCATCCAAAAAACTGAAGGAAACACTCGGCAACCCGAAACCGCCAAAAACCCTCTCCCATATCTTCTCCAATACTATAAAGATCATTATCCACTCACTTTTACCTTAAGCTGCGGCTACGCCGAAAATACGCCCAACAGGGAAAATACAGCCAGCGATCTTTCCGGTTCCGAAATTATCACCGCTTACAACTCCGAAAATAACTTACCACCCGCCTTTGCACAAATTATTAAGCAAGCCCTCGCTAAATACAAATCTATCGACATCCCGACCAAAGGAGACCTAAAATAATGCCCGCCCCGTCCATCGTCCAACAAATCATCTCCAAACTGGAAGACAAGAATCTTCTCATCCTTGGCTTTGGCCTAGAAGGACAATCAACCTATCGTTTCATTCGCCGACACCTCCCGAATCAACACATTACCATCGCCGACCAAAACGAATTAAAAGCCAACCCCCTCCTCACAGAAGACCAAAACCTCACTCTCATCTCCGGACCGAACTACCTCAATCATCTCGAATATTACGACTTAATCCTCAAATCCCCCGGCATCAGTTTCAAAAATGTCGACTATTCAAATTTCCAAGACAAAATCACTTCCGAGCTCGAACTTATCCTCGAAGTAAACCGCGAAAACATCATCGGCATCACCGGCACCAAAGGCAAAAGCACCACCTCCAGTCTCGTCTACGCCATCCTTCAAGCGAATCATCATGACTCGCGCCTCCTCGGCAATATTGGCACCCCGATTTTTGACGAAATCGAACACATCTCTCCTGAGACCCTGCTCGTCCTCGAAATGTCAAGTCATCAACTTGAATTCATCAAAACTTCGCCTCACATCGGCGCCATCCTCAACTTGTTCGAAGACCATCTCGACGCCGCCGGCAGCGTCGAACACTACCATTGGTCAAAACTCAACCTTTTCCGTCACATGACCAAAAACGATCTTGCAATATATTGCGCCGACAACCCCGCTCTTCAGCAGCACATGCTGAATGACAACTTCCGCGCCCAACTTATCAGCATTAGTACAGACTCAGAAATCGCCGCCAATGTTGAACTACGAAACGGACAAGTCTATTGCCACGAAACTCCGCTTTACGATATTGCGAACGACCGCCATCTCCTCGGCCAGCATAACCTCGAAAACATTATGGTTGCGCTCACTATTACGCACTTCCTCGGACTCGATCCTAAAACCAGTCAGACCGCCGTCAACAATTTCCAACCCCTCGAACACCGCCTCGAAAAAGTCGCCACCGTCGACAATATAACTTATTACAACGACGTCATCGCCACTATCCCCGCCGCCACCATCAACGCCGTCAAAAGCCTCGGCAATGTCGACACGCTAATTTTCGGAGGTCTCGACCGCGGCATCGATTACACGGATTTCATTGATTTCCTCGAGTCTTCCAACATTAATCATTTTATCTGCATGCCTTCAACCGGTCATTCTATTGGCCAACAACTCGACTCGCAAAAAACGCATTTCGTCGACACACTAGAAGAAGCTGTCGCCCTCGCTTCCAAAATCACCGCAAAGAATTCTACCTGTCTCCTCTCTCCCGCCGCCGCTAGTTATGAATTTTACAAAAACTTCCAAGAAAAGGGCCGCGCCTACAAACAACTTATTCACCAGCTCGCCAGCGGAAAACAACTTACCAACCAAAAACAACTTACCGACAGAACCGAAAATACAGCGCCAAACGCCACCTCGAAAGGTCAGTATGCCTAGCCCACTCCAAAATCGCCTTGAAAGTCTCCAGCAAGAACTCGATAACTCTTGGCACAGACTTAAGCTCGACGAAAAGCTCGCCGAGATCGAAAAACTCGAAGCCGAAGTTGCCGAGCCAGAAATTTGGCTAAGTCCCACTCATGCCCGCACTCAAAACGAAAAACTCGCCCGCTTGAGCGACGAAACGCAACCTTGGAAACTTCTCAAAGTTCAGCTGAGCGACTTGAATGAACTTATCTCCCTTGACGACCCCGACTTAAACTCAGAGCTCGAAGAACAACTCGAAGTCCTCGAAAACAACTTATCTGAACTCAAAAAACTTCTCCGCTTCACCGGAAAGTATGACCAAAACAACGCCATTCTCCGCATCACTTCCGGCGTCGGCGGCACCGAAGCTATGGACTGGGCTAGCATGCTCGAACGTATGTATCTGCGCTGGGCCGAACGCAAAAACTTCAAAGTCACTTGTCTCGAACGCTCCGCCGGCGAAGAGGCCGGCATCAAAACCGCCGTCTATGAAATCTCTGGCGCCAATGCCTACGGACTTCTAAAAAGTGAACACGGTGTTCATCGCCTCGTCAGACTTTCGCCTTTCAATGCCGACAGCCTTCGACAGACTTCCTTTGCTCTCGTCGAAATCCTACCAATTATCGAAAATAACGATGAGCTAAAAATCGACGACAAAGACCTGCGAATCGACGTCTATCATTCCGGCGGACACGGCGGCCAAAGCGTCAACACAACCAACTCCGCCGTCCGCATTACCCATCTCCCGACCGGCACCGTCGTTGCCATCCAGAATGAACGTTCCCAACTCCAGAACAAAGAAAAGGCCATGGAGATTCTCCGCGGGAAACTCCTCCAAATGCAGCAAGAACAACACGCCGAAAGCATCGACAAGCTCCGTGCCGGCGAATCCGCTAAATGGGGTCAGCAAATTCGCAATTACGTCCTCCAACCCTACAAGCTCGTCAAAGACACTCGCACCAAACACGAGAACAAAGACCCCGACGCCGTACTTGACGGCAAATTCGATGACTTCATCGACGCTTACTTAGAGCAAGTTTCCGCCTAGAACTTATAAGCACAAACGTCTTGCCGCTCGATAATTCTTGTGGTATTATAATAGTATGATCTTGCTCGACCGCGTAACGAAGACCTACCCAGGCGACGAGGAACCGGCGCTCGATAATATTTCTCTCCACATCGAGCCGCATGAGTTCGTTTTTTTGGTCGGCAAATCCGGTGCTGGTAAATCTACTTTGATTAAAATGATCACAAAGGAAGAGCAGCCCGACTCTGGCAAAATCGTCATCGGCGGCATCGACCTCGACTACGTTCGCCGTCGCCATATTCCGCACTATCGCCGTCGCCTCGGTGTTGTTTTTCAAGATTATAAACTGCTCCCGACTCGCACCGTTTTCGAGAACGTCGCTTTTGCCCTCGAAATTGCCGGCATGAGCAACCGCGAAATCAACAAAACCGTCCCAAAAGTCCTCGATCTCGTCGGTCTCGAAAACAAAGCCAACAAATTCCCAACCACTCTCTCCGGTGGGGAACGTCAGCGCGTTAGTATTGCTCGCTCTGTTGCGCGCCAACCAAAAATCCTCATTGCCGACGAGCCGACCGGCAATCTCGACAAGCTCACTCGCCAAGAAATCATCGAGCTTCTTCAAAAAATCAACGATTTCGGCACAACCCTCCTCGTGACTACGCATGACGAGAATATCGTCAACGACCTCGGCAAGCGCGTCGTCACCTTAAAGGCTGGTCGCATTGTCGACGATCAAAAATACCACGGCGTTTATCGCCTCGATAGCGCGCCCGAACCAGAAGTCACTCCCGAGCCAGAGCAGCCGCTTATTATCAGCCAGCAGCCAATCATCCAGCGCGTCGCCTCGCTGAATAGCAAGCCAAACCGACCCAGAAACAACCAGCGCCTCACTTCCTCCTTACAATACACCATGAAAATCGATCACAAAACTAATCAGCCCACTGTTGCATCTAGCTCCAAAACTTCTCCCAGACCCGTTAATAGCCCCGCTAAAGCTCAAAAGAACCAAAGCAAACCAGTTCCAACCCAGGTCAAACCCGAACCAGTCCCGCAAAAACCAGCCACCCCGCCCAAAAAATATGCCCGCGACTCCGCCAATCAATGGTATACCGCTAGCAAACCCCTCAAAGCTGCGCCAAAGCTCAGCAATCTCAGTCTCGGTCAAACCGTCAAGTTAAAACCCGCCCCCAGCATCAAACAAGCCGTCGCGAGCCGCAAGAACTTGCCCAAAAATAAACAAAAACGCGTAATCTAAGCCTAAAAGGTCGAAAACATGTCGAAAGAACCTACAAACAAGCCAAAACCAAGCAAAGTTGTTCGCGAGAAGCAAAAAGAGCATCTCAAAACTCTCGTCGAAAACAGTAGCGTCAGTCGCGTCCGCAACACTAGCCGCATCGTTAAATATGGTGCCGCTAGTTTCACTCGCAACATCTGGCTTTCCATCGCAGCAACTCTCGTCATGACCGTCACGCTAGTCATCCTCCTGGTCACCATCGGAGCCAGTCTTATCCTGACCTCCACCGCCGAAACTATGCAACAAAAAATCGACATCACCGTCTTCTTTCAGCCTGGCACCGACCCGGAAATCCTCGCTACCATGGCCGACGAAATGCGTACCGACAGCAACGTCAGCAGTGTCGACATCGCCAGTTCCCAAGACGAATTCGACGCCCTAATCGAAGAGAACAAAGACAACGCTGACCTTCTCGCCGCTTTCCAGGATGAAACTATGTATCAGACTATGCTTAGCACCATGCCAGCCACCATGCGCATTAAAGTTTATAATGCGAATGATTTAAGTAGTATCCGCAACATCGTCGAAACCAACGAACTTTTCCAAGCCAACCTTAGCAAAGACAAAGAACCAACTTACGACGCGAACCAAGCCGAAATCCAAACCATCAACTCCTGGGCTACCATCGCCAAAAACGGCGGTCTCATTCTCGGCGCCATCTTCATCGTCATCTCTGTCCTCGTCATTTTCAACACAATCCGCATGGCAATTTTCTCCCGCCGCGAAGAAATCTACATGATGAAACTCGTCGGCGCCGACACTAGCTTCATCCGTGGCCCCTTCCTCATTGAAGCCCAAATCAGCGGCATCATTTCCGGACTTCTCGCTAGCACGCTTGCCTACATCGGCTTTCGTTTTATCGCGCCCAACCTCGCTTCATACGGCATCGATATTAGCCTCGTTTCTGACCTCATGGGAACCAGCAAACTTGTTCTCGTCTATCTCGGCGTCGTTGGCGTTGGCATCCTTATCGGCACCGTCTCCGCCCGCCTCGCTATGCAAAAGTACCTCAAGTAGAAAACAGCTTTACTTTTTAGCGTAAGCATGATATATATTAACTATGACTATTCACAAAAACTCCCAAAAAAGTCGAAAACATAAAACTGTTGGTCTACGCAAAGTTATTGCTATCGTCGCAGTAGTTTCTGCAATTTTAATTAGTGAATCTTTTATTTTTGAAACTAGCGAAGAGGTTCAGGCCTACCCTGCCGGTTGCGTCACTCAAGCTTGCCGTGAAGCATCCGACCGCGCCACCGCTTCCGCGAATCGCGCCCGCGAGCTCGCCGCTAACGCTCAGACCTTGGAGAACGAAGTCAATCGTCTAAACGCCGAAATCGCCATGCTTGAAGATGAAATCGCCATGAACCAGGCCATCGCGAACGATCTCCAAGCCCAAATCATCTTGAACGAAGCCAAGCTCAACCTCCAGCAATCCGCCCTCGCAAAACTCCTCGTCGATATGCACTTTGACGAAGAACCTGACGCTATTTTAGTTCTCGCTAGTAGCAACTCACTCGGCGACCTCGCCGAACGCCAAACCCGCCAGACCAACGCCAAAACCCAAGTCACCACTTCCGCTGAAGCTATCAAAACCCTCAAAGAAGAACTCGAAGGCCAAAAGTCTAGCGTCGATGCTCTAATCGCGAGCGCCGAAGCCACACGTACCGAGATTTCTAATCGCCGCAACGAGCAGCAAGCGCTCATTGCTCGCTACGAAAACGATTCCGCCGCCTACGAACGCGACGCTGCCGCCGCTCGCGAAACCATGCAAAAAGAAATTGCTGCCGAAATCGCCAAATACAACAATGGCGGCGTCGTCGGCGAAGGCTACAACTCTTACCCCTGGGCGCATCGCTGCCCCCAAGACAATGTCGGATACATCGTCGTCGGCGGCTATGTCTGCCAATGCACCAGCTACGCCGGTTGGAAAGCACAGGAATACTTCGGTATCTATATCTCATCTTGGGGCGACGCTAAAAGCTGGGGCTACAGCGCTCAGCGCGCCGGCTACGTCGTGAACGATACTCCCGCTCCGCACACTATCGCATATAGCACATCCGGTATTTACGGACATGTTATGTGGGTTGAAAGTATCAACGCCAACGGCACTATTAACCTCACCGAATATAATAACAGCGCCAGCTCAAAGAGCCATCTCCCTGGTGACTTCGGCGCCCGCTACAACGTCAACCCTGCCCTCTACCGCTACATCCACCTCGACCAACGACTCTGGTAACCTTCACATAGCCTCGATAAAAAGTGTTGTAATTTTTACAACACTTTTTCTATACACCAAAATTATCCTGAAAACGTAGTATAATAATATATATGTCTAAAAAATGGGAAGAACGACAAGTTAGCCTCGGCGGCGCAATCATCACCGGCGCAGTCACCTTAATCATCGGGCTCTTTATCGGCATCAATTGGAATAATATCTCCTCAACTTTCTTACCTTGTCTCGGCGTCAAAACGACAACTGCAAACGACTGGTCCGCTCTGGACGAAGTCTACTCAACCCTCGTCCAAAATTATGACGGCGAGGTCAGCAAAGAAGAAATCATTGAAGGTGCGAAAAAGGGAATTGCCGCCGCCGTAGGCGACGTTTATACCGCCTACATGACGCCGGAAGAAGCTAAAGAATACGAAGCCTCTCTCCATGGCGACGTCGGCGCCGGCATCGGTATCGAAATGGCGCTCCGCGACGGCTACGTCCGTGTCCTCCGCACCCTTCCCGACAACCCCGCCGGCAAAGCTGGCATAAAAGCTGGCGACATCATCTATAAGATTGACGGCGAAGAAGTCTACGCCGAAGGCTCCGATGTGATTGCCTCGAAGCTACGTGGAGCCGCCGGAACTACGGTCAAACTTACTGTCGTCCGCGATGGCGAAGAAAAATCCTTTGAGCTTACTCGCGAGACTATCAACAATGTCTCCGCCTACGCCACTTACGACGGCTCGACCGCCATCATTACCGTCACTCGTTTCGATAGCAACACCGGCACTCTTGTCCAGAAGATTGTAGCTGACGAATTCCCGAAACATAATGTCAAGAAAGTCATCCTCGATCTCCGCAACAACGGCGGCGGATATGTCTCCGCTGCGAAAGACCTTCTCTCCCTCTGGGTTGACGGAGACGTCGTCCTCGTTCAAAAAACGAATGGTATCACCCACGACACGACTTACGCCAACCGCGGCCAGGCGAAACTCGCCGACATCCCGACCGTCGTCCTCGTCAACGGCAGCACCGCTTCCGCCTCCGAAATTGTCGCCGGCGCGCTCAAAGATTACAAAAAAGCCACTATTCTCGGCGAAACCACCTTCGGCAAAGGCGTCGTCCAAACTCTCTTCGACCTCTCGAAAGGCAGCCTCCTCAAAGTCACTACCGCCCGCTGGTACACCCCGAACGGCTCCAGCATTAACGGCGAAGGCATCACCCCAGACGTCGAAGTTGAACTAACTTACGATGATACCAACATGGGTCGCGACCCCCAGCTCGACGCCGCCAAGAAACTCGAATTGTGATATAATAAAAATATGAACTGCGCGAAGTATCTATACAAAAGATTTTAATCTTTTGGTGATACGAGCCGCAGCATAATTCCATTATATCTATGATATAATGGAATTATGATCAAAGTATACACCACCAAAACTTGTATTTATTGCCACGCCCTTATGGACTGGCTGGAGCAACAGGGAATTAAATACCAGGAAATTGACGCAACCACCATGCCTGGCATCACCGCCGTTCCTGTCACCGAAATTAACGGCGAACGCATCATCGGTTTCGATCGCGCCGCCATTAAACGCGCGCTCGCCGAAGCTAACGCGGAAACCGAGGATGCCGACGACGAAAGTACTAACAGCCAGGACCAAGAAGGCGCCGCAGCCTAACTAAAACTTATTCCGATGTCCGACAAAGACCCGTCATCTTCCGCAAAGCCCAGCATTATCCTGCTCCATGGCTTCCGTGGCTCGCCACTTGGCCTAAAAGAAGTCGCTCGCATCATCCGCGAGGCCGGCTATGAAGTTTTTGTACCACCAATCCCGCCCTTCAGCGGCGCCACGCTCCCCGAATACACGCCCGAAGCCTATGTTTCATATCTTCATGGTTTTATTGATTCGCACGAAATCCACCAACCCATCCTCATCGGCCACTCTATGGGATCTATCGTCGCAGCCGCCGTCGCTCATACCGAACCGGACTTAATCCACGAGAAGCTAATCCTCCTTTCACCAATCTCCGCTCGCACCACCCGGCTCGTGGCTCCGCTCGTCCCGCTCTCGGCCGGCCTACCCCGCCTAGTCACCGACTACGTCACCACCCGCTTTCTCTTCGTCCCACACGACCACAAACTCTTCAAAGAAGCTCTCAAAATCACCAATCAATGTAGCGGCGACCAAGTCCCGCGCGCCCGCGAGGTCTATGCCTCCGCGAAGTTTTCTGCTCAATATTCCGTCGCCGACTTCCCGTTCGAGAAAGACACTCTTTTTCTTGCCGGCGAATCTGATCGCATCGTCAACAAAAGTAATACTGAGACTCTCGCCAAAGAAATTGGCGCCGAACTCGAATTCATCCCCGGCTCCGGCCACCTCCATAATTACGAAAAACCCCAAGAAACCGCCGAAGCCATCCTCCGTTTCCTTGAAAAATAACCCCACATCACCATCTCCTCGCAAAAAGTCTTCCACTTCTGGAAGACTTTTCTTGCATCATTTTCACCTCTCCGCCCCAGCCGCCGCCCCGCCAAATAAGTTATTTCTGATAAGTTAAGTTGTTTCGAAAAACTCACCGAACAACTTGTTGGGAACTTATCATATTAAGTTAATACCGCGATATCTATTTATTGTAAAAAGGAATAAGTATGTGCTATATCGACGCATATATGTACCTATTTGGCGGTTGCGGAGGCTGGGGCGGAGAATAATTTGAATGGTCGTCTTCCTATCTAGCGACGCAACGGACAGAAGAGCCCAAGTTGCGCGACGTGGTAGCAGCCGCATCAATATTGGTACTATCGTGGAAATATAGCTCCGAACTAGCATTGGCATTTACGCCCGTAGACGACCAATATCGGCCATTATTCCCAGCATTCACAAAATAATTAGTTGTTTGGTTGACGTAACCACCTTTTACAAAATAATACGGTGATGAAACTAATTTTACTACACTAGTTCCAACATTAGCAGCCGTAATTAAGGATCGAAAGGCGCCCGAAGTTCCTCCGGTTGGCAAGGTCCACCCTTTCGGACAAATGGAGCTAGTGGCTTGACCGAAAGACACACTCCCGCCAGTCCCAGCCGCTGCTGCATTCCATTGATAATGATTTCCTAATATATAATGTGCGTTCACATCCCCATTAGCCGAAGTCGGCGTGTTATACGACGTAAATTGGGCACTACAGTTAGCTGCGCTACTATTTCCAGCACTACAAGAACTCGTGGAAGTCGGATTTGTAATCCTATAGTTTCCTAAATTCCAAGAACGCTGACCAGCGCTATCAGCCAAAATAGTAGAGCTAGACGCAGTTGTTGCGGTGCTATACTCCGGAACCCAATTCGCAGTAACATCAGAATCGCTCGGAGTCAAAGCAGTTGAGGTAGAAAGGTCAAGATCTAAGTTCTGCGTCATCCAGCACTTTCCATCTGCCAACTTGCCGACCCAATAATACTTTCCGTCACGCGTATCACGAAGTTGCGCCTGGTCGCCATCAGCAACCTGCGAACAAATTGAACTTGTCATACCTTGCATAGTCGTAGTAAAATCAGCAAGCGTCATCTGTCTCGGGCTACTAACGACCGACACTACCACCTTATTTTCATAGATATCGGCCGGCTTATCATTCCCAACATGCGCCGCAAAGCTTAAAGTATATACGTCGCCATCTGACTTAATGTTAGTAGACGCATTTTCATCAATAACGTCACCCAAGCTATTGATTGGTATAGCCTGAAAGGTAGTACCCGGAGTTAAACCTTTAGTGACATTATATCCCCAGGAGTTAAGTGGCATGTCATTATAAGCAACTGGCGCAGCAATCGAATTGATAGTGGCTCCCGAAGAACGACCCGTTAATGTCGACTTGTTACTCCCGAAGTAAATAGTATAACCTCCAGAGTTTTCAATACTGATATAAGCCTGGACATAATATTGAGCAAAAGCGCCGTTAGGCGATGCAGGCGTAAGCGACGTAGAACCGGTAGCCTTTGTAAAACCAATATCAACAGACGACTTAATCTCGGCTTGTGCCATCGGCTCGCTTTCATTCTCCGCCTGAACATCTGTCTCCTCCCCTGAACCGTCTAGCGCATTAGCCCTGCTTCCTAATGGGGGATTAACTAGCAAGAATGCCAGTAGCAACAAACTTATGCAGGTCGCGCTCCCAACAATATTAACTTTTCTTTGACCTTTTAGCATCACGGCCCTCCTTTTGATTGGTTTATGAACGCCCGAACGAAGCAGTCTAATATACAAAAAGACGCCGCAAGGGCGTTCAACAAACTAATCTGCAAGTATTAGAAACAAACAGTAAGTCTGAACCTTACGGCGTCATTTCACTAGTTGTTTCTAATTTTTGCACTTGTCCCATAAAAAGACACTTGCAGTTTTGATAATTAATTTGTTGAACACTTTCATTATATCACAACTTCACAAAACACAAGCCAAAAAACATTGCAAAATCCAAAACCATCAGTCGCCGCAAGCCAAAAACACCACAACACTAATAAAACATCACCAACTCTCAACAATGATACGCAAATCTAGCGCCGGAACCACTTTCGCTTTTTCTGGATTTTCTTGCCCTTCAGCGTAATCGCTTCTTCATAAATTTCCTCGAACCGCTTCAGAGTTCGATTAAGATCATGTTTTTTAGAAATCTCCAAACTTTTCTCGCCGTATTTCTGTTGCAAATCCGCATCCTTCAAAATCGAAACCATCGCATCCGTCATTCCGACTAGATCGCCTGGCTTACAGAGCACTCCGTTTTTCTTATTCTGACAAAGTTCAGAAACCGCTCCTGCGTCGACCGCTACTAGCGGCAATCCAGTCGCCGCCGCCTCAATAAGAACAATCCCTTGCGTCTCCGTCTCGCTCGCCGTCGCAAACATCGTCGCCCCACGATAAATCTCCGTCACATCCGGCGGCATAATTCGACCAGGGAACTTTACCTTGTCAGAAATCCCCAGCGCCTGCGCGAGATCAATCAAATGTCGCCGATCTGTCCCATCTCCCACGATTACCAGCTCAGCCTCCGGCACTTCTTCCACCACCCCGGCGAACGCCGTCACCACGTTTCCGAGACTTTTTTCCGGATCCACCCGCCCGACATATAGCACCCGCAACTTTCCCGGCTCCAACCGAAACTTCTTTAGAACTTTCGCCGATGCTTTTCCCGGCGTAAACTTCGAAAGATCCACCCCGTTCGAAAGCGGCTCGACCGTCACATCAAACCTCCGTCGATTCTTCGGCACGAGATCCTCAATCGCCATTTCCGTCGGCATCGTCGCATACTCCGAGTGCTTCAAAAAACTCGCCATATAAGTCCGGAGCATCGCGTCGACCGGTTTTTTAATCGGCTTCAAAAGTTTCACCTGGCTCGTAATGTTATCCGGATACGCATGTCCAGTCGAAACCATCGGCACATCATATTTCTTCGCATACCTCCGCGCCGCGATCGCAATCATCTCCGCCGTCTGATTATGAATCACGTCCGGCTGAAACTTATTCAGCGCCTTCTTCAGCGCCGGATACGGATCGACCGTAATCCAAAGTCCATGCCGATACGCCAGTCGCGGCATCTTCACCTTCAAAATCTTCTTGCCTTCCGGCACCGCATTGATCTGGTCCGGATAAAACGGAAACCGGATCGAGCGCAAATACACCGTCGTCACGCCATCACGCTTCGTCCGGTGCGGCTTCCCCGTAAAGCTCGGACAAATCACCATCACTTCGTGTCCATGTTTCGCCAAGCCTTTTGCTAGATTATGCGCAAAAACCGCCACCCCGTTCGACATCGGGTAATAAAGATCAGATGTAATCGCAATTCTCATGATATGTTATAATTATACTATGTCAAAGAAAAAAACTCCAGCCTCCGTCACCGTCAATCGCCGCGCCCGTTTCGACTACCAACTCGGCGATGAGTTATCCTGCGGCATGCTTCTTTCTGGCCCCGAAGTTCGCCTTATTCGCGACCACCATGTTCAGCTCAAAGGTTCATTCGTCACTCTAAAAGACGACGAACTCTGGCTCAACAACTTAACCCTCGGCGCCGACACCGCGCGTAATATCAAACTCCTCGTCACGAAACGCCAGCTCGCCGAGCTTTCCCGCGCAAAACAAGACGGCTACCAGCTCGTCCCCGTGAAACTTCTCGGCGGCAGTCGCTATATCAAGCTCGTCATCGCCACCGGCAAAGGTAAGAAAAAATACGACAAACGCGAAACCATAAAAAAGCGAGATCTCGAACGTGGAAGATACTAATTCAAATCCAACCAGCACCGCCCCCAGCACAAACGCAACCAAGCAACATATCAAAATCTATTCTTGGAACGTCAACGGCCTCCGCGCCGGGCTGAAAAAGGGAACTTTCCTTGATTTCATGAGTTCCGAACAACCAGACATCATCTGCCTCCAAGAAACCAAGGCTAAGCAGGGCCAAGCCGAAGTCGACCTTCCTGAATATCTCGAAATCTGGAATAGCGCCGAGCGCCCCGGCTATTCCGGCACCGCCGTTTTCACTAAAATCCAGCCGCAAAACGTCTTTGATACTTTCGTTCCCGAAGTCGAAACCGCCTATCCCTGGGCCGATGACAAACACGGCAACCCGCTGACCGAGGGTCGCCTCCAGACTATCGAGTTTCCGAACTTTTACCTCGTCAATACTTACGTTCCGAACAGCAAACGCGACCTCTCCCGCTTGAAACTCCGCGAACAAATCTGGGACCCCGCCCTCCTTCAACACTTAAAAGCCCTTGAGCGCGCCAAGCCCGTCATTATTTGCGGCGATTTCAATGTCGCCAACACCCCGCTCGACCTCGCCCGCCCGAAAGACAACGAGCATAACGCTGGATTCACCGAAGAAGAACGCCAGGGAATTAAAAATCTCCTCTCCGCCGGCTTCATCGACACCTTCCGCTATTTCAATCCCACCCTCCAGCGTTACACTTGGTGGTCACATTGGGCAAAAGCCCGCGAGCGCAACATCGGCTGGCGCATTGACTATTTCCTCGTTTCCGAAAGCCTCGTCCCTCATCTCGAATCCGCCAACATCCACGACCATTTCCTCGGCTCTGATCATTGCCCCATTTCCATTGAACTAACTTTCTAAAACTTATGGCTTTCGCAAAACTCGACAACAACTTATCTTACTGGCAAAAACAAGTTAAGCCGCTTTTTCCCGACCTCGCTTGGAACATCCCCGAGCAAAAAACCGGCCAAATTACCGTCATCGGCGGCAACAGCCAAAGTTTCCATTCCGTAATTCGCCTCGCCGAGTTTCTCGACCACAACTTTCCGCTTCGCGAAGTCTCAATTTTCCTCCCCGACGCTCTCCGCGGTCAACTCCCGCCCCTTCCGAACATCACTTTCGCTCCCTCGACCGAAAGCGGCTCTTTTGCTAAGTCTTTCAACCTGCGCTCCAGCGTAAAAACCGGAGACTTCACCCTCCTCGCCGGCGACCTCTCCAAGAACTCCGCGACCGCCATCGCCCTCAGCGACGCCATCACCAGCCTTATCGCCAATAATCAAGACGACACCCCGCTAAAACCCCTTCTCCTCACCCGCGATTCCGTCGATCTTCTCGCCGAAAGCGCCGCCGAACTCCTGAAACATCCGCGCCTTTTCCTCGTCGCTTCCATGGCGCAGCTCCAAAAAGTCTTCCGCGCCGTCTATTATCCCCGCATGATCATGCTCTCGCAGCCCCTCCTTCCGGTCGTCGAAACCCTCCACAAGTTCACCCTCTCCTATCCCGCCACCATCGTCACTTTCCATCAAAACCAAATCATCGTCGCAAATTCCGGCGACGTCACTACCACCCCCATCGAAAACACCCGCTACACTCCGCTCTCACTCTGGTCCGGCCAGCTCGCCGGCAAAATCGCCGCCCTCAACTTATATAACCCGAACCAGCCCCTAAAAGCCACGACCGCCGCCATCCTCTTCGACTAAAACGCTACATATTGAACGACCTACCTTACAGAGGATTGACTTTTCAACAAATCTGTGATATAATGGAAGTATCGGCATTTCAAATCTTAGAAATGGGAGGGATTTTCTATGCGAAAATATCATCTTGCCGACGCATTGACCGCCTTAGAAATCATCATGGCGGCCACTATTACCGGAATGATCATCTTTGGAGGCTCGGCTGACGTCGTCATCTGGCTCTTTGCCGCTGGCGAACTCTGCGACGCCTTCGACGGCATCTGCGCTCGCCGCTGGCCTTATCCGGACGACGGAAAGTTCCGCTGGTGGCGCATCCCGAGGACTGTGCGGCTCATCGAGCATGTTTCCGACATTTTCCTGCTTGTCGCCTGCGCCTTCTTCCTTATCGTGCGCACGAACATTGTCATCGGCGTCCTTACTATCGTCGGCGGCGTCATCATCGCGGCCATCTGCTTCTTAATTGAAGTCGAGATCCAGACCGACGATTTCTACCTCCTCCAGCCCAAACGCACCGAAGAAGTCATCCTCTGGCGCCGCAAAGTCTATCTGGTCGGCATCACCCTTGGCGTCGCCTTCCTGATTTTCTCCACCAGCTGGAACTTCTGGATCAAACTCGGTTGCTGCCTCATCGGTATTGTCATCGGCCTCTACCTCATCAAGAAAAAGGCAGATCGCCTCAACAACCGCTAACCCTCGCAGCACTCCGCCCCCCAGAAAACACCCGCCTCTGCCAGAGCCAAAAATCATTCCCAACACAACGGTCGCCCACACTCCGGACGACCGCTTTTCATACGGCAAATCTTATGCCTTCCGCAATTTTATTGCCGTTTTATATGCCTCGATTAACTTCTTAATCTGCACTTCCTGCAAAACTTCTTTCCGGTGCGCCAGCATCACTTCACTCATCTCTTCGACTCGCTCCGCCGGCATGTTTTCGAGCGTAATCGCCATCGCTGCCGCTTCTGGACCGCCCGCCAACACATAACTCCCCTGCGGCACAACTTCGCCCATCACCGGATCACAGAAAAACACCGGCAACCCCGTCGCCTCCGCCTCCAGCAACGTCATCCCCTGCGTATCAAAATTATACGACGCCATAATTCCAAGATGTGCCTCCGACATCCGCGCGATAATCTTCGGCCGTTTCACCGCCCCGAAAAACTTCACTTTCAAATTATGTTTCTCGGCATACTTTTTCGCCTTTTTCAGCATATTTCCATTGCCATAAATATACACGAGATACGGCCTCTTCAGCATCGCGAGCGCCTGCAAAAACGGCATAATACGCTTTTCCTCCGACACTCGCGAGTTCCAAATCATTTTCAAAACATCCCCGTCCACCATCTTGCGCTTCTTAAACTTCTCATCAACAAGGCTCCTCGGAATCCCGTTCGACACCGCAAAGACCGGCTTCGTCACGCCATAATGTTCCAACTTCCGCGCAAAATGTTCCGACGGCGACAAAACCACATCCGCCGCCTCCGCCTGGTTCACCATCAACTCCCACATTTTCGCCCGCGCAATCGTCGGCGCCTGGAACTTATCTCGCTTCACGCGAATCGTATGTGGCAAATATCTACCATGCATAAAACATAGAACTTTCGCCACCAAAGTCTTCCACGGATGCGAAACATTAATCGCAATCGCCATATCTTCGCGCCCATGCATCGTCTGTACTAGCGGAACCCGGAACCGCCGAGCTAGTCTCACTCCCGCCAAGCTACAACTCGCCTCATAATGCACATGCACGACGTCAAACTCACCGAACTCCGGGAACTTTTCCAAGACAAACTTCTCGACCACCCCCGGTCGTTTCGACAAGACCGCCCCGTTCACCCGTAACCATTTATGGCTCGGCACCGTCACAACGTTTTTCTCTCGCGAATCAAACCCCGGGCAAAAAACCGTCACCTCATGACCTTTGTTTTCTAGCTCATCCTTCTGCGCCTTCACCGACGACGCAATCCCGCCATCACCCCACGGCGCATAAATATCCGTAAAAATCGCAATCCGCATTTTTCGAACCCACTTAACTTATAACTTATTTACTATATATTATATACCACTTTCGTCTTTTCTTGATAACTTTCGTGCTTATCCATGCTATACTGGGGTCATGAATACTCACACAACTTCCCAAGGTATAACAACTTATCGCACCGCCGAGAGCGTCTCGCCCGGTCATCCCGACAAACTCTGCGACCAGATTTCTGACGCCGTACTCGACGCCTATTTCGCGGAAGATCCGAAATCTCGCGTCGCCGTCGAAGTTTGCGGCGGGCATGGCCAAGTCTTCGTCACCGGCGAAGTCACCTCGACCGCGAAAAATGTCGACATAGAGAAAATCGTCCATCGTCTCGCTGGCGACGACATGAAAGTCATGTCGAATCTCGTCAAACAAAGTCCCGAAATCGCCCAAGGCGTCGACACCGGCGGCGCTGGCGACCAGGGAATCATGATCGGCTACGCCTGCGACGAGACCCCCGAGCTACTACCCCGCGAAGTCGTCCTCTCTCGCCGCCTCAACCAATATATCTACGAAAAACATCCTTACGACGGCAAAACCCAAGTCACCTTAAAACTCCAAGATGACGGGACTTACGAGCTCGACTCCGTCGTCGCCAGTTTCCAAAATGTCTCCCGTGCCGAGCTTGACAAACTCGTTCGCGAATTCATCAAAAACGAAAAACTTCCCGGCGATCCAGAACTACATTTGAACCCTGCTGGCGATTGGAACCAAGGCGGTTTCGAAGCCGACACCGGACTCACCGGCCGCAAACTTATCGTCGACAATTACGGTCCGCGCATCCCCATTGGTGGCGGCGCTTTCTCCGGCAAAGATCCGTCCAAAGTCGACCGCTCCGCCGCCTACATGGCGCGCCGCATTGCCGTCGATTATCTTCGCGCTAGAGGAGCTCATGAAGTCTTCGTCCGCCTCGCCTACGCTATCGGCCACGACCAGCCGCTCGAGCGCACCGTCATCGTCGATGGCGTCGCCGAACAAATCCCACTCATCGACAATCCAAAACCCTCTGACAACGAAAACGGCATTATCACCGGCTACAATCTCACTCCGCGCGGCATCATCGAATACCTCGACTTGCTCCGCCCGATCTACGAACCCTCCGCCCGTTACGGCCATTTCGGCGAAGGTTTCGACTGGGATAAATAACTAATACTATAACGCTACTTGCGACGCGTCTTCTTCAGGGCGCGTCGTTTTGCTTTCCGCTGTTTTCTCGGCGCATAGGCTTCATAGCCATACTGCCCTGTAATCGGATCCTTGAACAAGAAATTATTATGTAGAGGAAATCTCGTCAATAATAAATACGCCGCAATCACAATCACGCTCACGACAATACTAATTATCGCCCCAATCGCGCCAACCGGCTGAGTATTCAATATCGCCACAAATAGTAAAGTACTCAAAAACGCCGCCACGACAAACGAGCTAATATCCACCGGCAATATTGGTCGCTTCGTAAAGCTCGTATAACCATAGAAAATTATCGGAATCACCACAATCGGCACCAGAAACGACATACTCCTCGCCACCCAATAATTCGGATTACCGCCCAACCACCAAATGTCCACCAATGTACAGACAAAAATTGCCGACAAGGCCAGCTTAATATGTTCCCAAGTGCTCTCATTTACCGCCGAAAATACCGCCACGAACTTATTCTTTCCGCTCCACTCATAAGTAAAATGTAGCAAAGAACCGACCAGCGTAATCGCCAATGTCTCACATATTAATATTATCGTCGTTTGATCCATTTAATGCCTTTTCTATTTTTACGCTTTTTATTTACTTAACTTTTCTTAATTATAACATTTCACATCACATAATAAACTTTTCGATCCAAAAATCTTAAAAATTATCGAAAAAAGTCGAAAAAACACTCCGAAAAAATTTTTTATTTATTTTTCACGGTACTTTGTCAAGTTTTTCGACCCAAGATTTTTTGTGTTTTTTAATTATTTTTCGTAATTTATTTTTAATTTTTATAAAAATCCTTTCAAATTCCAACAAAATCTTGCGAAATTCAAAAATCACCCAAAAAGTTCTTGACATTCTTACCGCCTCAAAATATCATTGTATTAGAAATATAATACAATATCACAAGGCTAGGATTCCATGGATTTTCACTTCGATAATAAACACCCAATCTACCTCCAGCTTCTCGAGCAGCTCGAGCTATACATCGCTTCTGGCCAGCTCACCCCTGGAGAAAGATTGCCTTCCGTGCGCGATTTCGCCCTCAAAGCCCAGGCCAACCCCAACACTATCCAACGCACGCTCGCTGAGCTTGAAGCGCTCGGGTTAATTTTTACGGAACGCACCAACGGTAAATTCGTCACCACCGACCAAAAACTACTCAAAAAATATCGTGAACAATTCGCCGCTGACAAAACCCAAAAATATATCCAAGACATGCACAGTTTAGGATTTGAAAACCAAGAAATTATCAATTATATAACCAAGAAAGGAGTTTAAAAATGAAAAATCCCACCAAAAATTCGATAAAATCGCCCCGCAAATCCACGCAAGCATCACTTGTCGTTTGTAAAAACTTATCAAAAAGTTTCGGGCGCCAAGAAGTCTTGCGAAATATCAATCTAGAAATCCCTCGTGGCAAAATCATCGGTTTGCTTGGCCAAAACGGCGCCGGCAAATCCACATTCATCAAGCTCTTAAACGATTTACTCACGCCGACTAGCGGCAGCATCCTCATCAACGGTTCGCCAATCGGCCCAGAAAGCAAACGCATTATCGCCTATCTTCCAGAACGCACATATCTCGACAAAACCTTGCTTATTCGCGACGCTCTTCAATACTTTTCCGAGTTTTACGATAACTTCAACATCGATAAAGCGAAGAAGCTCCTTCAAGAACTCAACCTAGCTGAAGACATGCAAATCAACAAAATGAGCAAAGGCATGCAAGAAAAACTCCAGCTCATCCTCGTCATGAGTCGTGACGCCGAACTCTATATTCTCGACGAACCGCTCGGCGGCGTCGATCCTGCCACGCGTGATTACATCCTGAACACCATCCTCACCAATTTCAAAGAAGGCGCCAGCGTCCTTATTTCCACGCACCTCATCGCCGACATTGAACGCATCCTCGACGAAGTCATTTTCGTCAACCAGGGAGAAATTACCCTTACCGAAAGCGCCGATTCTCTTTGCGCCAAACACGACGCTTCAATCGACGAAATCTTCCGCCAAACTTTCAAAAACCAAACTCACGCATCATTATAGAAAGGAAATTATGCTCGCCAAACTTATTAAATACGACTTAAAATATCTTCTCAAAAGTGTTGCACTTTTCGGAGGCTTACTCTTAATCTGTGCCATCCTTTTCAACATTACCGGCTACCACGAAATCATCGAACCTGGCAACGACGCATGGCTCGGATACAATAGACCCTCCATGATTATCTTTCTCCATACCATTTTCTATAACGCTATCTTCGTTGTTGTCATCTGGCTCATCCTAAACTCCATCATGCGCATTTGGCACCGCTATCGCGCCAGTTTCTTTCTCGACGAATCCTACCTCACTCACACTTTGCCAATCAAACGCTCAACGCTCTGGCTCGCCAAATTTCTCAGCACTGTCATTACGCTTCTTTCCGTCCTTGCGGCCATTGCTTTTAGCTTTGCCGTTTTAAGTCTTTCGCCAAACGGTAAAGATCTCATTGCCAGCTTCGGCATTTTCCCCCACAAACCAAACCCGTTCTACATCGTTTCCTACATCATCACATTCTTCACCCAACTCCTTTGTGCTACTATGTGCGGCCTCCTCGGCATCACGCTCGGCAACCGCGTTCAAAATCATCGTCTCCGCAAAAGTATCTTTTTCGGCACCGCTTTTTACATACTTTGCGGACTCACCCTAATTTGGGGCTTGCTCCTTCTCAACTTCATCCCAGACTTCCGCGCTATGATTGTCGACTTGGACGTCAATCTCTCCACTCCGTATGCCTTCGATCCAATCCTCATGATTAAGCTCCTTTCTATCGTCTTTATCATTTATTCCGCTCTCATCGCTACTATCTATTTCTCGAACCGCGCCTTACTTCAAAAAGGTATCGACGTCGACTAGTCACCTTCCCAGAAATCTCGACTAACTATCCCACAACAACCACACAACCCATCAAAACTAAAATCAATCATCCTAACCATGCTATAATTCAATTATGACCCCCCCCCAGACGCATTTTCGAACAACCTTCTCCGCCATAACCTGAACTTTTTCGTAACCCAAACATACGCCAAAAACTTCAATTTTAACTTATCTAATCCAGAAAGGGAATTATGACAGGACTCGTCCTTGATCAAGTTTCAAAAACCTTCGCCGGCAAGAAAGTCGTCGACAAAGTCTCCCTGAAACTCGACAAACCTGGCGTCTACGGTCTCCTCGGGACCAACGGCGCCGGCAAAACCACCACTATTCGCATGCTCCTCGGCATCATCAACAAAGATAGCGGCGAAATCACTTGGAACGGCCAAGCCGTCAATCGCAAAGACGTTAATTTCGGCTATCTCCCCGAAGAACGTGGCGTCTACCCTAAAACCAAAATCCTCGACCAACTTATCTATTTCGCCGAGCTTAAAGGCATGAACAAAGTCGACGCCGAAAAATCAATCCGTAAATGGGCGAAGCGTCTCAAAGTCGAAGAATATCTCGAAATGCCCGCCGAAAAACTTTCCAAAGGCAACCAGCAAAAAATCCAATTCATGACCGCCATCATCCACGATCCAGACCTCGTCGTACTCGATGAGCCATTCAGCGGCCTCGACCCCGTCAACACCACCATCCTCAAAGACATTATTATCAACCTCGTCAAAGCCGGCAAATACGTCATCATGTCTGCCCACCAAATGGCAACCATTGAAGAATTCTGTAGCGATATCCTCATCCTCAATAAAGGCAAAACCGTCCTCCAAGGCAATCTTAAAGATATTAAAGCCGCCTACCCCGCCAACCGCGTCGAAATTGACGTCGATGAAGATATTAACAAATACATCAGCCCAGCTAAATTGACAATCTTGAACGAGAAGAATCACCAATATACCTTGCGAATTTCAAACGAAGCCGAAGCCGAAAACCTTCTCAAACAACTCGTCGAAAATCACATCAAAATCAACCGTTTTGAAATCTTGAAGCCAACCCTGAACGACATTTTTATCGAGAAAGTCGGCGCTACGAGCGAAGCAAACATCGCCACGCCAAACACTCTAGATGAAGCGGACGCCATTCAAAACGACGCCGCGGATAACCAAACCGTAGAAGAAACAGGAGCTGAAAATGAATAATTTTAAAGATATTTGGACCGTCGCAAAGTTCACCATGAAAGACATGGTGAGCCGCAAATCCTTCCGCATTTCTACCATAATTATACTAGTGCTCATAGTTATCGGGTTTAACATCCCTAATTTCATCAACAGCATCAATGGTGGCGATTTTAGTGAAACAATTTTAATCTCTGACCCAGAAAATGTTTTCGACGACCAGCTCGAAACTCTCAACACGCTCGACCCTAACTATAAATACGAACCCACGGATGACAGTTTTGACGAAATCAAATCTAAACTTGAGTCCGGCGACGCCAGCTCTGCTATTACTATCGACAAAACTTCTGACAACGTCAAGATTACCTACATTACCGAAAATACCGCGATGCTAAACGGTTTTCCAACCGGTCTCATGGACGCTCTAAGCGCGCTCTATACTAACATCCAAATCCAAAAACTGGGCCTCACCGAGCAACAACTTGCTAGCTTAGTGCCAAACTTTGAGTTTGAGCTCCGCCAAACCGAAGACCAAACCATCGGCGGCAACATCGGCGTCATGTTAATCCTATCATGTATCCTCTTCTTCGCCATTTACTTCTGCGCCTTCCAGGTTTCCAGCTCCATCACGACCGAAAAAACTTCCAAGATCATGGAAACTCTCGTCACCTCCACCAGTCCCCGTACTATCATCCTCGGCAAAACTATCGGTATCGGTCTCGTCGGCCTCGGACAAGTTTTGCTTTTTGCAATTACCGCAATCATCTGCGCAAAACTCTGTCTCGACCAAGAAATCTTAAACGCTTTGCTCGACCTCTCGAACTTTACGCCTTATCTCGCTATCATTACTATCGTCTACTTTATCCTCGGCTATTTTGCCTACGCCTTGCTCTACGCATTGACCGGCTCCACCGTCAGCAAACCTGAAGACATCCAATCCGCCAACACTCCTGTCGTCATTTTAACCATGGTCGGCTTCTACCTCTCCTACTTCACCCTCACCAACCCGACCGGCGATCTTAATATTTTTGCCTCGCTTCTCCCGATTTCTTCGCCTTTCTGCATGCCGCTTCGCGTAATGATGGGACTCGCGAACGGCTGGGACGTCGCGCTGTCAATCGCCATTCTCCTTATTTTCTGCTTCATTGTTGCTCACATCGCTATCAAGGTCTACTCCAACGCCATCCTAAATTACGGTTCCAGAATGACAATCAAAGATATCATCCGCACCTACAAACAAAAGTAAAGAATGAAAAAAGTGGAGTCCTCAAAGCTCCACTTTTTGCTGTATAATATACTCATGAACGAACTTATTATTCATGGCATTTATCGGCATTACAAAGGCGATTATTATATCGTTGAAAGCGTTGCGCATCACAGCGAAACCGGCGAAGAATTAGTCATCTATCGCGGACTCTACGAAAACGGCCATATGTACTGCGCTCGCCCAAAGGACATGTTCTTGAGCGAAATCGATCCCGCCAAAATCCCCGCCGACCAACCCAAGCAAAAATATCGCTTTGAGCTTCAGGATATCAAAAGCGTCGCCAAACACTAACCAACTACATCCGCGGAAATGTCGCAGAAATACTATGCCGCTATCGACCTAAAATCCTTCTATGCTTCTGTCGAGTGCAACGAACGCGGCCTAGATCCGCTCACTACAAATCTTGTTGTCGCCGACAGCTCGCGCACCGAGAAAACTATTTGTCTTGCGGTCTCGCCCTCGCTCAAATCCTACGGCCTTCCTGGACGTGCCCGACTTTTTCAAGTTATCGAAA
This sequence comes from uncultured Candidatus Saccharibacteria bacterium, assembly GCA_947425085.1. Classification (GTDB taxonomy): domain Bacteria; phylum Patescibacteriota; class Saccharimonadia; order Saccharimonadales; family Saccharimonadaceae; genus Nanosyncoccus. The sequence continues at coordinate 23,828 of CANDYV010000004.1, forward strand.
AAGTTCGCGAAATCAACGCCGAACGCCTCAAACGCGCACCGCTCGGCGTCTTTCTCGGACAATCTTCCGACAATAACCTCCTCCAACAAAACCCAAACCTCGCCCTCGATTATATTGTCGCAACCCCGCGCATGAAATATTACCTCGACTACAGCTCGCGCATCTACGATGTCTATCTTCGACATCTCGCGCCAGAAGATCTTTACGCCTACTCAATCGACGAAATCTTCTGCGATATCACAAGCTACCTAAGACTCAATCGCCTCACGCCTTCCGAATTCGTTACCAGAATCGTTAAGGACATCTACGACGAAACCGGCATCACCGCCACCGCCGGTATCGGCACGAACCTCTTTCTCGCCAAAGTCGCCATGGATATTCTGGCCAAACACGCCAAGCCAAACCAGGCTGGCGCTCGCATCGCTGAACTTAACGGACAAAGTTTCCGTGAACAACTCTGGGCGCACGAGCCAATCACCGACTTCTGGCGCGTCGGACGCGGCTACGCCAAACGCCTCGCCGCCCACAACATTTTCACCATGGGCGACATTGCTCGCTGCTCATTAGAAAATGAAAAACTCCTCTACGATTTATTTGGCGTCAACGCCGAAATACTTATCGACCATGCCTGGGGTTACGAAGATGTCGAAATCGCCGAGGCCAAAAATTATCATTCCGAAACCAAAAGTCTTAGCTCTGGCCAAGTTCTTTCTTGCCCCTACTCTTTCACCGACGCAGAAGTTATCGTCCGCGAAATGGCCGAAAGTCTATCGCTCGAACTTGTTCAGAAAGGCTATATCACCGACCATTTAGTTTTGCATATCGACTACGACAAAGATAGCCTCACCCCCACATTACAATCCGAGCCAATCGCCGAAGACCGCTACGGTCGTCGCGTTCCGAAGCCAGCCCACGGAACTTATCGTTTACCTCTACGGACTTCTTCTACTCGCCTCATCACTAATGGTTTTCTCGAACTCTATCACCAATACGTCAATCCAAATTTTCACATCCGCAAAGTCACCGTCGTTGCCGATGAATTAGTAGACGAAAACACACCATCTGACCGCCCCGAGACCAATCTCCAACTCGACTTTTTCACAAACTATGCCGAACTTGAACACAAGAAACAGCTTGAGTTAAAACGCCTCCATGACGAAAAACAAGTCCAAAAAGCCATCCTTGACATTCGCGAACGTTACGGTAAAAATGCTATTCTTCGCGGCACAAACTTCGAACCTAGCGCTACCGGCCGCAAGCGCCATCACCAAATCGGAGGACACCGCGCATGATTTCGCCCAACCATACTCCAAGAAGCCTAGATGATTATTCCGATATAATTAACCTTCCTCGCCCAATATCAAAAACTCGTCCACGCATGGACAGAAACTCGCGCGCCGCTCAATTTGCCCCCTACGCCGCTCTCGTCGGGCATCGCGACATTATTGCACAAAAAGAAGAAAACGCCCTTGACAGTTGAGCCACCATTCAACTATACTAATAGTTGAACACCCGTTCAATGATCTTGATATCGGGCGAAGAACAACTAACTAGGATAACTTATGACCGAACCCAAATTAACTTGCGATTGCGATGCAATTCATCAAGACGCCGTCGCTCGCGCTCTCAAAAACCGCCCCGAAAGCGGGGAACTAGACCGCTTATCTAGCCTTTTTAAAATCCTGGGAGACCGGACGCGCATTGCAATCCTCCAAACTCTTGACCAGAATGAAATGTGCGTTTGCGACCTCGCAAACGTCCTCGACATGACAAAGTCTTCCATTTCGCACCAGCTCGCAGTCCTGCGCGACGCACATATTATCAAAAGTCGCCGCGCCGGCAAAGAAGTTTATTATTCAATGGAAGACGACCACGTCACAAAGCTCTACGAGCTCGGCCTCGTCCACATCAAACATCTAGAAAATCAGGAGTAAAATCATGCGTTACAAATATACTATTCATAATCTAGACTGCGCAAACTGTGCCCGCGAAGTCGAAGAAACTCTCGCAAAAGACCCGCGCCTCGATCACGTCAGCGTCAACTTCAATACCTCCAAAGTCTCCTTCGACTCCGAAACCAAAGTCGCGCTTGACGAACTCAACCGTCTCGTCCAAAAAGCCGAGCCGGAAGCCTATCTCACCGACAGCGCTTCCGTCGATGATGTTCCAGCGAAGCCTCTCCAACAAACCATTATTCTCGTCATCGCCCTAGCCATCGGCACTATTTCCTATTTCGCTCCGCTCCCGACTGCCGTCAAGATTCTCGGCTACATCGTCGCCTACAGTATTTTGTTATATCGCACGGCCAGGAACGCCATCAAACTTCTTTTCAAAAGTCATACCTTAAACGAGAACGCGCTCATCACCATCTCCTGCATTGGCGCACTCTGTATTGGCGAAATACTTGAAGGTATGATGGTTATCGCGCTTTACACTATTGGCAAAATCTTAGAGGCCAAGGCATTAGATAACTCACGCCGCGGAGTCCAGGAACTCCTCGACCTCAAACAACCTTACGCCAACCTACTAAACCCAAAGACCAAACAAATCCAAAAAATCTCCGTCGATGACATTAAAATTGGCGACTGCTTAGTCATCAAGAAAGGCGAAAAAATCCCCGTCGACGGCGTCATCATTAAGGGCGAAACTACTCTAGATCTCTCCGCCCTTACCGGCGAAAGTCTCCCCGTAAAAGTCGCCGAAAATTCCAGTATTCTTTCCGGCTCCGTCAATACCGGCAATGTCATTCACCTTCGCGTCGAAAAAACTTTCGCAAGCTCTACCGTCGCCAAAATCCTTGAGCTACTCGAAGACGCCACCGACAAGAAAGCCAAAACCGAAACCATCGTCGCCAAAATCAGCAAAGTCTATACTCCAATCATCATCCTACTTTCGCTCCTCACAATCTTTCTACTTCCAACTATCTTTCACCTTTCGTTCTCCGATGCAGTTTATCGCAGCCTCACTTTTCTTGTCATCTCTTGCCCTTGTGCAATCGCCATTTCCGTCCCTCTCTCTTATTTCACCGGGATCGGCACCGCCAGCAGACACGGCATCCTCATAAAAGGCAGCAACTATCTCGACAACCTCAGCTCCGCAAAAAACATCATCTTCGATAAAACTGGCACCTTAACTAGCGGAAAGTTTTCCGTCACCAACATCGAGGTCTTTGATAATACCTATTCAAAAGACGAAATTATCGATTTACTTGTCGCCGGCGAAACACTTTCGGGGCATCCTATCGCCAGCTCCATACTTAAGCTCCGGCCTAAACACGCCAAACTTCCGAAAGTCAAAAACTTCCAGGAAATTACCGGACAAGGCATCACCTATACCGTCAAAAATCAACACATTTCCGTCGGCAATTCACTACTTTGCCCTTGTCAAGAAAACGCCCTACTACACGTTCATATCAACAATCAACACGTCGCTTCAGTCACTATTTCCGACAGTATCAAGCCTTCCGCAGCCGAAACCATCCAAGCCCTAGAAAAGCGCAATCTAACAACTTACATGTTCACCGGCGACAAAAACTCCGTCGCAAAATCTATTGGGCGCGAACTCGGAATCGACCATATCTACGCCGAAATGCTACCGACCAATAAGTTTCATCGCTTCGAGGCTATCGCGAAGAACGCTCCAACTATTTTCGTTGGCGACGGAATCAACGATGCACCGGTGCTCCGTCGCGCAGACATCGGTATCGCCATGGGTGCAGCTGGTTCTGAATCCGCCATTGAGGCAGCCGACGTCGTAATTATGAATGACGACCTCGCCAAGATCCCTTATCTACTCAAACTCTCCGATTTCACGAAGCATATCATTTACCAAAATCTCATCTTCGCCATCACGGTTAAAATCCTCATTCTCATCGCCAGCCTCTTTGGCCTCGCTAATATGTGGTTCGCGGTCTTCGCCGATACCGGCGTCACGCTTCTCACCATTCTCAATACCCTCCGTATCCTTCGCAAAACATACACAAACTAATTTCTTCCTCCATAATTCTCACTACACATTTTTATATTCCGTAGTATAATAAGCATAAGAACTATATTAAAGAGGAGAAGTTATCGTGGCAGAAACACGTAAAACTACTAAACCAAAAACCAAACCAGCCAAAAAGCCTGCGACCAAGCCAACCAGCAAGCCGTCCGTCAAACCAAAAGAAGTCAAAGAAGTAAAGACCACTACTACTTCCAAACCAAGCACCTCTAAGCCTGCTACCACCGCCGGCAAAACTGGCGCCAGCAAAGGCATCCTCATCGCTATCATCGTCATCGCGATCATTGCCGTCGTTGCAGGCGTAGTCGTCTGTGTCATCAATGGCTGCATGAAAAATGACGAAACCGTCATGATCGAGAACGGCAAAGGCGACAAAGTCGAATCTAAATATGTTTCGCTAGAAGGTTACAAGTATCGCGTCCTCGTCCCGACCAGCTTCAAAACCTTGAGCGCCGAAGAAATCGCCAAAGATTACGGCACTAGCGAAGCTCCCGAGCTCGTCTACGCCAACGAAGAGAACACCGTCAATGTTGCTTTCAGCAAACCAAATAACTCTTTGAAGAATGACGAAATCGAAGAATACCTCAATGCTATGAAAACCATTCTCGGTACCAGCATGGACGTCATCAGCGCCAACATGGTCGAGAAAGATGGCCACAACATCGGTATCCTCAAGATTGTCAGCGAACTCGAAGACGAGAAAATCTACAACCAAATGGCTTTCTTCTCATACGACGACAAGCTCGCTATTGTCACCTTCAACTGCCGCGACAACGTCCGCAATGAATGGGAAAAAGTCGGTGATTCTATCATCGATTCCATCAAGTTCTAAGCCAATCAACTAGAACAACAAAAACTCCCGACCTAAAATCGGGAGTTTTTCTAAGGTATTCGAAGTCGTAACCAGATTTTTCTAGATTGGTATTTTCTTCTTGCACAGCGCATCTATCCGATGAGTAAGCAAGAAAAAAATGCCAAGATAGGAGAATCTGGCACGACGTGGTGGGCGGGGAGGGAATCGAACCCTCACTCCCTTGCGAGAACCAGATTTTGAGTCTAGCGCGTCTACCAATTCCGCCACTCGCCCATAATAAAACTAAAAAGTTCTGAACATCACTTATTATAGCACAAAATCTCCCGCAAAGGAAGCCCTAAAAGCCATAAAAATCCATCAAGTATGCTATAATGACGAGCAGCGAACGAAAAACATGCTATAATAGTATATATGGATTTCAATAACGGTGGGCCCTCTTCTAATTCCAATCGGCATAAAACCGCTGCCGAAATTGCCCGCGAAAAAGTTCTCGCGGTTTATTCGTCAACTGTCAAAAGCCTCAAAAAACTTTCGCCAGATTCCAAAAACTCCCCCGACCAAGACCAATATCTCACCCCTCCAGCTCCCGGCGCTATTTATTCTACTCCCGAAACCAACAACACCCCCGAAGCCCCAGCTGTCTCCGAGCCAGACCCTTCGGCCTACCCAATTCAAAACATCCCCGCCCAAAACTACCCTTCAACCTACGCCGTCGGAGACTATGACCAGCCAAGTTCCGCCGCTCCCTACTCCGAGCAAAGCGACTACTACCAACATGGAAACTACAACCAAGAAAACTACTATCAGCAAAACTCGTATGATTCTGGTTATACAGACTACGATAATAATTACAACAGTTATAACAACCAGCCCGATTATAATCAATACGATCAAGCTGCCACATCCGACGTTCCGACTCATAATTCCGCCGGCTACGACTACACCGACGAGACTAGCTCGCTAAAAGATGCGCCAATCAACCAAACTGCCGTTGCCGACGAATGGCAACAATATCACTCCGCCTGGCAAAATTACTATCAAAATTATTACAGCGAATACTACGCCAAAGCTGCCCAAAACTATCTCGCTACCGAAAAGCTCAAAAACGAACGCGTTGCTAGCGGCGCCGCCCGTAAACACCGCCATACGAAACGCCTTATTCCGATTTTTATCCTCATTGCCGTCATTCTTGGCACACTTTTCCTTCAATACAACCGCCTCATCTTCGCTCCTATCATGGCCTACGTTTCGCCGAACACCGAATCTGCTCCCACCAACATCGAAGCGGTCGACCCGACCGTATCTGGCGCCGTCACCGCCGACCCACGTCTTATTATTCCTAAACTTAATATCGACGTCCCGGTCGCTTTCAACATCCATTACAACGATACTTTCGAGGCCATGAACCACGGCGTCGCCCAATTCATGATCCCTGGCGCCAGCGCCCTTCCTGGGCAAATTGGCAATCTTGTCATCTCGGGTCATTCCGCCGGCGACATTTACAGCAGTAACCCTTATAAGTTCATTTTCTCCGGTCTTGAACGCCTCGAAGCCGGCGACCTCATCTATATCAACTACGAATCAAAACGCTATACCTACCAGATGACCGGAAGCGAAGTTGTCGAACCGACCGACGTCGCCGCGCTCGTCTACGACACCAACAAACCTATCCTCACCCTCATCACCTGCACCCCGCTCGGTACCTCCCGCTATCGCTTACTCGTCATCGCCGAGCAAATCAGCCCAAGCTACGAAGGCGGCGAAACCCAAGAAACCCCCGACGCTGCTGATAGTGATTCAAATATCTCCATGCCCTCCAACGAACCCTCCTTCTTCGAAAATATCTGGAGCGGCCTCTTCGGGAACTAACCACAAAGAAACTAACCACAAAGAAGCTAACCGCAAGAGACTAATCACGCGGGGAATTAATTATATAGAAACTAGTCGCGAATCTTTTCTCGTACTAGTTTGATGCCGGTTTTATCTTCCGACAAATAATACATCCATTTATTATTCGACGCAATCATTACCGGCCGAGCCATCGGCGTCAACTTATCTTCACTCGCCTGAGAACCAGCCTTCACACTCTCTGACAAATTCCGTCGGTTCGTGCCATCAAAATCCCATACCAATATTTCACCGTTGCTCACCGCATACATCATGCTACCGTCCAGCCAATTCAAACCCGCCGTCGGCGCCTCATATTCATACAAATCGCCCATATCAAGATCAATCACCATATATTTAACGCCAGCCCGCGCCACCAAATATTCATTTCCCGTGCTCACTTCCAGACTTTCTGGTATCGTACTAAATACATTATCCTCCGCAAGTGTCTTTAATCCGGAAAGATCCGCGCCCTTTTCGTCATAGGAGGGCAAATCACCATATAGAATCGTCGGCTTATCTCCAACTACATAACACATATAATCTTCATCAAAATATCTCGCCAACGCAATCTGCGTCTTCTCGCCAGGTTTCACTTTCGCAAGAAGCGTCCCGTCTTTTTCGTCATTTCGATAAACCCCAATCGCCCTATATTTTTCTTCGCCACCCTGCGCCGTAAGCTCCGTCGTTGAATAAATCACATTCGTACCATTACTGTCAAAATCTTGAATATTGCCCAACAAAACTCGCGACATTGTCTTCTCGGAAACATTAATCCGTCGAAGCTGATGATTCTCCAACGCAAAAAGTTGATTCGCTGCATTATCAATCATCTCAATCCGGTCAAAACTCATCCCAAACGTCTTTGTCAAATTCAGACTATTCGCTACGTCCCGCAAGTTGACTAACACCCATTCCGTCTTCCCATCGTAAGACACTTTCGCTAGAACTCTATTCTCATCCTTGCTCCAAGTCAAGCTCATAATTTCACCCTCGAAATGATATTTCGGAGTTGTACTTTGCGCATCAATCCCCACCTTCGCCTTCGTCTCGGCCTTTTCCTCAACCATCCCTGGCAAAATCCCCGACAAATCCAGCAGAGTCGTCTTCACTTCATCGCCTTTAACTTCCAATAGCTTCCAAGTCGCCGCACCTTTTTCGGCATATATAATATAGTTGCGACTTTGCGACGGCTGATAAAACTCCAGCCCCGCCTTCTCATCTTTCGTCTTATCACTTAGATTCATTACCGCCTCCGCCACACGATTCTGCAAGAACAATCGCGGATAGTGCAAACGCACCAAAACCCCCGGATACATTTTTACCGTCTTCTCCCAAGTATCATAATTCTCGCGCGACAACTTCAGAGTATGTTCTCCCGCCGACATCGTCTTGCTCAAATTCGTCCGCGAAAACAGCGTGCCCCCATCAAGCTCCACCGTCGCCCCCGTCGGCAAACTATGAATCTGCATCAATCCAGATTGCTCAATCCCACCATTGCTCGAAATAAAAAATCCCATCGCCGCCAAAGTCGCAACAACGACAATCACCAGCACCGACAAAACCATACCGGCCTCCGCAATCAAAACTCGAATAAATTGTTTCTTTTTCTTTTCTTCGTAATCCATATCTACCTACATATTATAACATACTTTTTGTCATAATTTTGCTCTTGCTTTTTCATAGTGCTTGAAGTTATAATAGTAATAAGCAAAAACACGATGAGGAGTTATTAATGAGTAAAATACAACTTGAGTCTGGTCCTGCCAGTTCTGCGACTCATCGTCTTACTCAACCATCGTCTACCCTTAACCGCCGCTACGTTACTCGCCCGACCAACCTAGCAATCGAAGAAGCCGCAAAATCTATCCCAGAGAGCACTTCCGAGTCTAGCGCTCCTTCGCGCCTCGTAAATCTTCGCGTTCATAGTGCCGATTTACTTGCCGCCGCGAGAGCCGAAGCTGAAGCGCCAAAAACCGAAGAGCCCGTCATTCATACTGTCGTCGAATTAGGCGGCTCACCCGAGCCAGAACCTTATCAAGCCGCACCCGCCGAAAGCGAATTCAGCCTCACCGCAGACCCTACCCCCAGCAGTTATAGCGACCAGGCCTATGTCTCCGTCGACCAGATGGTTCCCGAAACCGATTCCTTCGCCGAACCTACCCCCGTCGTCGAAACCATGGTCGCGACAATCACATCCTACACCGACACCGATACGAGCCTAGCACCAGCCCCCGAACAATATTCTCAATCCTTCACTCCCGCGGTTATCGACAACACTCCAGCTCCTGCCCCGACCCCTGCTATCGACCCGCGTGACCTCGCTATGAATATTGCTGCCGACTATGCCGCCGCCAGCATGAGCGCAGCCGTCGCCGAGCCAGCCTCAGAGCTTTCCGTCGATACCTATGTCGGCCTCGACGCCACTTCTACCGACTCTATTGACGCCATCGCTCGCGCTGCTTCCGATGCTATTGCGTCTATCCGCACCGCTACCGAACCAGAAGAAATTTCCGAGCAAATCGCTTCGCTCCAAGCCTTCGCCGAGAACATCCGCGCTAACTCCTCTATGCCAGAAATGGCCGAGCTCAGCAATACTATCGACAAGTTCATTAGCGTCGCCATGAAATCGACCAAGGTCAAAGAAACCGCCAGCAAAAAAGTCTCCCTCAGCTCAAAAGCCAATCGTGCCGCCGACAAAGTTGCTAAAAGTTCTGCAAAAGTCATTAACCGCGCAAAACCGACTACAGCCGCCAAACCAGCCACAAAACTCGTAAAAAGCACCGCAAAAAAACCTGTCGCCGCTCGCCCCGTTGCCTCGCGTCCAATCGTCAAAAAATCCACCGCTCGCCCGGTAACTCGTCCAACTTCGCGCACCGCTACTCGTCCTACTGCGACCTCTCTCGACCAAGACCAAGCCCTTCGTCGCGCCCTTCGTTCCGTCGCCGCCATGGATGACGAACCAGACGCCCGCCCAGTCAAATCTCCAGTTCGCCGCAAAGGGAACGTCAAACGCTTCGCACTTGCTTTCGTTTGCGCCGTGTTATGCGTCGGCGCCGTCACTTATTTCGTTGGCACGAACATTCCCGACATCTCCGTCCGCGTCGCCGCCATGCAGACCGGCGTCGAAGCCTCTTATCCTTCCTATATCCCGCGCGATTACTCCTTGAAAGACATCAGCTCCGAAAGCGGCAAAATCACTATTACTTTTGAAGGTCCCGACAACGCTTCCTTCACCTTAACCGAAGAAAAATCCTCCTGGGATAGCACCACTCTCCTCCGTAACTACGTCGAACCGACCTGGAAAGATAACTACACCAGCACACACGAGCAGGGAATCACAATTTACGTCTCCGGCTCTAATGCGGCCTGGGTGAATGGCGGCGTCCTCTACAAAATCAACTCCGTGAGCGCCAGCCTCACCAACAAACAGCTCCGCAACATCGTTACCTCCATGTAATCCGCAATCTTATAATATATATAATGAGGCATACGAAATGTCTATACAAGGGAGTTTACTCTCTTGGTGACATGAGTTATGCCATATTCTTATTATAACTATGTTATAATAAGAATATGAAAACACGATTTGCTCCCAGCCCGACTGGCTATATTCATATTGGAAACGTCCGTAGTGCGATTTACCCTTATCTTTTAGCGCGCCAGCAAGACGGTACTTTTATCCTCCGCATCGAGGATACTGACCAAGCTCGTTTCGTCGAAGGAGCAACTGAACTTATCGAAGACACTTTGAAATGGCTCGGTCTCGAATGGGATGAAGGCCCCGTTGTTGGCGGCCCCGCCGAACCATACTTCCAATCCCAGCGCGCCAACATCTATCGCGCTTGGGGCGAAAAACTCATCGCAAAAGGCCGCGCCTACGCCGACCCGACCGACTCCGAAACCATCCAAAAATATCGCGACGAATGTAACGCAAAGAAAGTCCCATATCTCTACCGTAATTTCCGCCCCGAAAATCCGCCCGAATGGAAGCCAGGCATCCCGCTCCGTTTCAAAGCTGACCCGAAGCCTCGCAAGTGGCACGACGAAGTCATGGGCGACCTCGAAGCTGGCCCCGAAGTCCAAGACGACATCATCCTCATCAAAGCCGACGGTATGCCGACCTACAACTTCGCTCACATCGTTGATGATGCCGAAATGGGCGTCACCCACGTCATGCGCGGCGTCGAGTATCTTTCCAGCACCCCGAACTACCTCGCCCTCTACGAAGCACTCGACCTTAAAGTCCCGAAGCTCGTTTCTCTTCCGCACATCCTTGCCCCGACCGGCAACAAGAAACTCGGCAAGCGCGACGGCGCTAAATCCGCCACCGAATATCGTGCCGACGGCGTCCTTCCCGAAGCCATGCTAAACTATCTCGCCTGCCTCGGCTGGAACGACGGCACCGAACAGGAAATCTACACAAAGGACGAACTTATCAAAAACTTCTCCCTCGACAAGATTCAGAACTCCGGCGCCCGCTACGACGAGACTAAGCTCCTCTGGATGAACGGCCAATGGATTCGCCGCATTGCCGACGAACAGGGAATTGACGCCCTCTACGCTCGCACGATTACTGGCGATGGCTTCTGGCCTGAGTCCGCCGCGCCTTACGACGATGAATATAAGAAAAAAGTCCTCGCTATTATTTACGACCGCCTCAAAACTCTCGCCGACCTCCGCGACATGACGACTTATTTCTTCGAAAATCCAACCGTCGACCTCGAAATGATCACCGGCAATAAGTTCCTCAAAAAGTTCTCCGAAGATGAACTTTCCGATATGCTCATGCTAACTTCTCGCAAACTCGAGGCCATCCAGGATTGGAATGCTGATAATCTTCAGACTGCCCTGAACGAATTGCTTGAAGAAACCGGCAAAAAGCCCGCCGAACTTTTCTCCGTCATCCGTATCGCACTTTCTTTCGCGCCCTTCAGCCCCGCCCTTCACCTCACCATGAACGTCCTCGGCAAAAATCTCACCCTCTCCCGCCTCCAGACCGCCGCTACCGCCCTCGAGAATGACTAGCCCTGCTGACGCACCCCTTGAACGCCAGCCGCATAATAACCAAAGGAGCATCACATGCCAAAAAACAAAAATCCTAACCCTTCCGACTCGACCCACAAAAAATCCAAGAAGCCACTCATTATCGCCATAGTTGCCGTTCTCATCCTTTGCGCCGCCGGCACCGCCAGCTACTTCCTCTTCTTCCGCGACGACGCTCCCCTAAAATCCAACAGTTCGCTCAATATCGGGCTCAAAGACCCTGATCCAATCTACAGCAACCTCACCGGTCTAGAAATCACCGACGAGAGCCTCAACGCTAGCCCGACATTTTGCGTCCAAATCCCGAATGGCAGCACCGACGGTGCCCGCCCCCAGGTCGGACTTACTCAGGCCGGCGTTGTTTTTGAAGCAATCGCCGAGACAGGCATCACCCGTTTCGCCGCCGTCTTCCAAAACCCGACCTCTAGCGCTATCGGCCCCGTCCGCTCGCTCCGCCCCTATTATCTCGACTGGGACACCCCATTCGACTGCACCGTCACCCACGCCGGCGGCTCCGACGAAGCTCTCGCCGCCATCCGCCAAGGCGGTCAACGCAACCTCGACGAGGACTACTCCTACATGTGGCGCGAAGAGGGAACCGGCCGCCTCTGGAACAATCTCTTCACCTCTCCCGCCAATCTCCTCCAGTTCAACTCCGACCACGGTTACGCCTCCTCCAATCCTCAAACTTTCCCCCGCCTCACCCCGAGCGAAGCCGCCGACATCGCCCATAAAAACGCCTATCCCGAATGCCCCGAAGACTCCGAATGTGATATCGCCCCACTCGTGAATAACATCTATATTAACTTCGGCAACTGGGTCAACTACAACACCGTCTACACCTACAACCCCGAATCCAACACCTACGCCCGCAGCTATCAAAGCGGCGACGCCCACCTCGTCTATGAATGTTCCGCCAATCTCGCCGAACCCAACACTGTCACCGAATGCGGCGAGCTGAAACAAATCGCCCCGAGCGCCGTCGTCGCCATGATGGTCCAGGAGCACACCATGGCTGACGGATATCACGAAAACATCACGACCATCGGCTCTGGCAAAGCCTACATTTTCCAAAATGGCGAAGCCATCGAAGGCACCTGGTCAAAATCCTCCCAGAATAGCCAAATCGTCTTCAAAGACACCTCCGGCGAAATCGTCAAGTTCACCCCCGGTCAACTCTGGATCGCCGCCGTCCCTCAGTTCGGCAGCGTCAGCTGGGAATAACCCTTCAAAACTCAATCATACAAGCCCCAAAAATTGCGTTTCTTCAATTTTTATAACAAAAGTATTGTCTAGCGAGGATAGCGAACAGAGAGAAAACTACGTTTTCTCTCTTGAGCGGCGCAACTAGTCTAAGCATTTTGTGTCAAAACGCTTGACAAAAATGTTAGTCTGTGATAGAATAGACACATGAAGGCTCCTAGCCTAGCAAATTACGGAATTAGCGTTTGAGAGAATATTGGCAAAAGTTCTCGCGGCTAAGCTTGGCTGTCCGTTACGACCGCCAGCCTTAGCTGCGAGTATCTCGCAGCGATATTCTATAGCCGACAGGCTTTAAACGAGGTGAGAGTATGAATACTCTTGAGGAACTCAAACAGAACAGTATCCACATCATCCCCGGCACCATCGCGTGCTGGCCGCAGCACGACCAGGAAGAAGAAATCCACCCCGAGGAAATGCTTTCGAAGTTCAATGGCCGCGTCTACGCGGCGAACAACTCAACGATCGCCTTCATCCTCGACCAGGAGTTCTTCGTCACACCCTACACCCGTGCAACTATGCGCATCCTGCGGGACGCTGGCTACACCGAGGCCAGCTTCTACGTTCCTTTCAGCAACTGGGATTACCCCAAGTACGCCGCCGAAAGATGGCTCGAGCTCCGCCGCTGGGCGCAGCAAACCTATCTGGAAGACTATAACCGCGACGCCAACGAATGGTCCGACAAACATGGCTTTAGCGCTATCAGCGACGAAGCCATAGCCAAAACCATTTGCGTCCCCACGACCGGCCTCCCCTTTCATAGCCCCAGGGGCTATGACGACAAATACTATGGCACATGTCAGGGTTATTGCCTGGATTGCAGTGCCGTCATGGTAATTGGCACGTTCTGCCGCAACAACGGCGTCTCGTCGCCTTCGTCTACCGTGACGGAATGACCTATCTGGCCAGAGGTTACAAAATCATCTCTGACCTGACAGCTGCCGGTTACAAGGAAAGTAGTTTCTTCGTACCGCTTTCCAACGGCGAAACTATCACCGACCCCAGCCTCGCCGCCCAGTGGGAAAGCCTCAAACACAAATAATTCCACCCCAGCCCCGGTTCAATATGCGTTACGCATTGCGAGCCGGGGCGCTCGCTTTTCGCTCTACCCGTCTCACGCATCTTTCCGCCCCAGCCGCCGCCCCGCCAAATAAGTTCATAAATCCGTTGGGTGGATTTATAAGTCCTTACGATATCGATTTTATTGTAAAAAAGGAATGAGTATGTGCTATATCGTTTCCTGCGTCATGATTCGCAGGCAGGTTGACTTATTTTGGCGGTTGCGGAGGCTGGAGCGGAGAAAACCTAGAAATTCCAGAAACCTTCAAGCTCTATCACCATTGTAGAGTTTTATTTTTCTCCACCCCTGTTAGCCAATCCCCAAACTCTACAACCGTTGTAGAGTTTTACCGGGCGATACAACGGACAGACATACCATAATTCCTAGCATATGTATCGCCTAACGGAGTAATAGTGGATGCACCGTTAAACGTCAAGTAATACGCAGTCGTACTGCTCGAAGCTTTCGGAGTAGAAGACCAGTAATATCCTTGGTCGCCAGCACGAGCAAATAGCCAGCTGTTATTAGGTTCGACTTTACCACCCCTCACAAAATAATACGGAGAACTAGTTAATACGGCGACATTAGCACCCACAGAACCAGAGTTTATAAGTCCCTGCAAGCTACCGATACTCGTATCATTCGCTGTTGGCAATCTCCACCCCTTCGGGCAGATTGAATCGCTCGCCTGTCCAGAATAAATCTCACCACCAGTTCCAGCCGTCGCCGCATTCCAGGAGTAATGATTGCCCAAAATATAATGCGCATTAATATCCGCATTAGCGCTAGTAGGCGTCAAATATGCAGTAAATTGACTGGTGCAATTCGCTGCGCTATTTTTAGGGTATCCACAATCATTCGCTGTCGTCGGATTAGTGATTCGATAATTTCCCAAGTTCCAAGAACGCGCCTGCATCCGGTCGTTCGTGATCGTCGAGCTAGTCGCACTCGTTGCTGTTGTATACCCAGGTGTCCAATTCGCAGTAACGTCTGAATCGCTCGGCGTCAACGCCTTCGATGTCGACAAATCAAGGTCTAAGTTCTGCGTCATCCAACATTTACCATCCGTCAATTTACCAACCCAATAGTATTTTCCATCGCGCGCGTCTTTCAGCTGCGCCGTATCGCCGCTTTTCGACGCCGCACAAACCGCCGTTGTCATGTCTTGCATGTTTGCCAACGACGTGAGACCAACTATCTCCAACGGCGAAGACACCACACTCATCGTCACCGAATTCCGATAAGTTCCGGCCGGTTTATCTGCACCGATATTCGCCGCAAAGCTCAAAGCATAAGTCGTCGTCTCACTCGGGATACTTGTCGAAGCATTCGTATAAAGCGTTTCGCCCCGTCCCGCCGTCGAAATCGCCTTATATTGCGCATCATCCGCCACGGTATCCGTATTTCGCGCCCAAGCATAGCCCCAGGTATTCGTCGTCATCTCGCCGTACTTCTTCGTTCCAGAAATCGGCGCAATCGTCTCCGTCCCGCCAACTCGCGTCAAATTCGCACTACTACTCCCAACATAAACACTATATCCTCCCGAATTCTCCACGCTCACCGTCGCTTTCACTAACAATTTCGCCGACGCACCGGCCGTTGCTGACGGCGCCATCGATGCCGAGCCCTCCGTCGGACTAAAAGCAATATTCACCGTCGAAATTGTCGTCGCTTGCGGAGAAACTAAATCATCATAATTTTCACTATTCTCAATAACTTCTTCCAGCGCACTCGCCCTACCTCCAATAAGTGGATTGACTAATAGAAATGCTAGTAGCAATAAACTTATACAGCTCGCACTCCCGGCGACATTAACTTTTCTTTGACCTCTTCGCATCACGGCCCTCCTTAAATTGGTTTACGAACACCCGAACGCCGCCACTCCATATAAAAATGACACCGCAAGGGTGTTCGACAAACTAACCTGTAAGCGAAACGCAATTAACGGATAGCCTGAACCTTACGGTGCCATGTTTTTCGTCAATTACGAATCGCTACTGTATATAAAAATATACGCTTACTTTAATGGTTTAATTTGTCGAACACTTTCATTATAACACACTTTCTAGCCACAAGCACAAAAATCACTAAAGCACGCCGCTCAACCTCAAAATCCAACAAAAAATCGCCTATCGGCGCTGATACGAACCCTCATGGTGATTCCGGCGGGAGTCGAACCCGCGATTTTCTGGATGAGAACCAGACGTCC
>CANDYV010000005.1 GCA_947425085.1 uncultured Candidatus Saccharibacteria bacterium
TCCAGTTGTCCCGATCCATATCTTTCTCTACCTGCTCAATACTCTTCCCCGTCCGCTCCGCGAAAATCTCAATCAAGCGCTTCTTGATATAAACGCTCTCGCGCAAGGTAATCTCCTGATCCGTCACCTTCCCCTGCGTCCCCGACGACGGCTGATGAATCATGACCCGTGAGTTTGGTAAAACAAACCGTTTCCCCTTCGCCCCGCACGCCAGTAACATCGCCCCCATCGACGCCTGCAACCCAATCCCGATCGTCTGCACGTCCGGCTTCACATAATTCATTGTATCAATAATCGCGAGCCCATCATAGACCGAACCCCCTGGCGAATTGATATACAACTTAATATCTTTCTTCGGGTCTTCATTCGCTAGGAACAAAAGCTGCGCCACCACCACGTTCGCCGTCGCCGAATTCACCTCGTCGCCAAGGAACACAATCCGGTCATTTAAAAGCCGCGAATAAATATCATACGCCCGCTCCCCCTTCGTCGTTTCCTCGACCACCGTCGGTACTAAATAATCTTTCATAACTTCTCCTTTACTATATTATAACCTATCAACGTTCGAATTCATCGCATCCGTCAACTCCCCTAGCATCATCTGGTTCGCCTGATACTCCTCAACTCGCGCGTTATTCTCGTCAATCTTCGCATTCAGCTTCTCCCTTTCCTCGAGCAACTTCTCGCGCGCCTCCGTCAGCTTCGCCCGCCGCGTCTCGAACTCCTCATCCGTCTCGAAACATCCCGCCGCCTCCGCGCACTCATTAAACTCCGCTACCTCCGCATCCAATGCCTCGACCGCCTTCAGATATTCATCCCGCTCACGCTCAATCGTATCCTTCGTCGCAAAAATCAACTTCCGAAGTTCCTCGTTTCGCGCCTGTAGCTCCCGAAACGGTGCCTGATATGTATCATAAAACTCCACAATCTTCAGCCGATTCCGGAAATACTTCGCATATTTCGCCTCCAGCTCCTCCGGCAGCTCGCGCAGCTTTGTCCCCGCCCGCGTCCAGACTTCCTCCGTCTGCTCATTCTCCGAATAAGCCTCCAGCTCCGTCTCGAACCACTCCTCGTTCTCGCTCCGCACCCGCGCCAGCATCTCGCGAATCTCCTCCCTCTCCGAAGCCCCCATCCGCTCCCACGCCGCGTGCAAAAGTTCGTGCGCCAACGTCACTTTATTCGACGCCGACAGCCGCTCCTCCGTAATCTCATACACATAAATCTTCCCCTCCGTGTAGCACCCCAAGAGCGACAACTCCGTCTTATGACTATCACAATGCTCATTAAAACTCTCCCGCGCCTCCAACACCGGCTGCGTCGCTTTCAAAATCCGCTCGCCCGTCGACGTCAACTCCAACTCCGTCGCAAGCGTCGCCATCTGCTCGCTCGGGCTATACCACAGCCCCGCCCAGAAATCATGCACTGTCCGGCTCTGTACCACGAAGTTCACCGCGAGCATCACCGCCGCCACCACAAACACCGCCACGATTTCTCGCCGCATCTGCCGCCGGTTTTCCTGCCGCACCTCTTCCGTGATGTCCGCTACTTGCTTATTCATGTTTCACTTTTAAGCTCAACTTCTTCGACTTCACACCGCCCGAAGCCCCGCCCGAGCCCTTACTCGAGCTTTTACCTGACACCCCGCCCGAAAGCCCCACTTCCACGATCGCGCCCTTATCCAAATTCCCCGCGATAATCTCCTCCGCAATCAGCGATTCGACCTCATCCTCAATCACCCGCCTGAGAGGCCGCGCTCCGTTCTTCGGATCATAACCTTTCTCGATCAAATACGCCTTCACCTCCGGCGAAACCTTAATCCCGATCCCCTTCGTCGCGAGTCGCTTCCTGAGCTCCTCCAAAAGATTATCGAAAATCCGCTCCACGTTCTCGTGCGTCAACGCATGGAATACCAAAATCGCATCCAACCGATTAATCAGCTCCGGCTTCATCACTTTCTTCAGTGCCCGCATCGCGGTTTCTTTGCTTGCTTCATATTCTTCATTCAACTCATGCTTATCGCGCAAACTCTTCGCCGTGAAACCCAGCTCGCTCTCGCGATACATCTCGTCCGCGCCCAGGTTCGAAGTCAAAATCACCACCGTATTATTAAACTTCACCTTATTCCCTTGCCCGTCCGTCAACACTCCGTCTTCCAAAATTTGCAGCAACATATTAAACACGTCTGGATGCGCCTTCTCGATTTCATCAAACAAAACCACCGAATACGGCCGTCGCCGCACCGCCTCGGTCAACTTTCCGCCATCTTCATAACCGACATACCCCGCCGGCGCGCCCACTAGACGCGAAACATTATGTTTCTCGCCAAACTCGCTCATATCGATTTTAATCAGCGCATTCTCCCCGCCGAACACCTCGCGCGCAATCACCCGCGCGAGCTCCGTCTTCCCCACCCCAGTCGGCCCCATGAACAGGAACGACCCAATCGGCCGGTTCGGGCTCGCAATCCCGCTGCGCCCGCGCCGAATCGCCTTCGCGACCGTCACGACTGCTTCGTTCTGCCCAATCACCGACTTTTTCAGATGCTCTTCCAACTTCCCCAAGAGCTCCAGCTCCGACCCGTGGACCTTCGACACCGGAATCCCCGTCTTGAGCGAAATCGCCTGCGCGAGATCCTCTTCCGTCAGCACCGGCCGCTCCTCATCCTCATTCTTTTTCTTCAACTCTTTCAGCCGCGCCTTCGCCTTCTCCATTTCCGCCTTACAGAGCGCCGCCGCCTCGAAATCTTCCTTATCTGCCATCTCCGCCATCTTATCTTCGGCTTCTTTGAGCTGCACTTTCAGCTTCTTATACTCCGAACCACCCTTCTTATCCGCCGCGACTTTCGCAATCGCAGCCGCCTCATCGATCACGTCAATCACCTTGTCCGGCATAAACCGATCATTAATATATCGCCCAGACATATTAATCGCCGTCTCCAGCATCTCATCCGGAATCTCCACCCCGTGATGTTTCTCATAATGCCCCTTAATCCCCTTCAAGATCTTCAGCGTCACCTCCGCGCTCGGTTCCTCCACCATCACAATCTGAAACCGCCGTGAAAGCGCTTTGTCTTTCTCGATATTCTTCCGATATTCATCCATCGTCGTCGCGCCAATCAACTGTAGTTGGCCCCGTGCTAATGCCGGCTTCAAAATATTCGCCGCGTCCATCGACCCTTCGCCCGCCCCCGCGCCAGTCAAAAGATGTAGCTCGTCAATAAACAAAATAATATCTTCGTTCGCGAGCGCCTCATCAATCACCCCCTTAATCCGCTCCTCGAACTCCCCGCGAAACTTCGTCCCCGCGACCAAGTTCGACAGATCCACCTGGATAATCCGCTTCCCGACCAAGACCCCGGGCACATCATTCTTCGCAATCCGCTCTGCCAACCCCTCGACAATCGCCGTCTTCCCGACGCCCGCCTCGCCAATCAAAACCGGATTCGACTTCGTCCGCCGCGACAAGACCGTCACCACCCGCTCAATCTCCCGCTCGCGCCCAATCACCGTATCCAACTTTTTCTCTTGCGCCATCTCGGTCAAATCCTGCCCATACCGCTTCAAGAACCGTAGCTGCCCCGTCTTCTTAAACTCTTTCTTCCGCTCCTGATTACGCTCATGCTCCGACTGCGCATCCAACTCCTTCTCAATCTCGTCCATCAATTCATTCTCATTCACCCCCATCTTCTCGAGCAAAACCGTCCCTCGCGAATTCGTCTGACAAACCAACGCATACAGCAAGAACTCCGTCCCCACCGTCGGCACGCCCTTACTCGACGCATAATGATCCGCCATCCGGATCGTCAGCACCGCCGACTCCGACAGCGACATCATCGCCATCGACGCCCCGCCATTCACTTCCGCCGGCTCCTGTCCGAGCGCCTTCTCCGCCCGGTCGAGATCGACGTCAAATTTCCTGAGAATCCGCGCACCCGCCGACGCATCCTGCGCCAAAATCCCCAGCAAAATATGCTCCGTCCCCATATATCCATTATTATATTTCTTGCTAAAAAGATCCGCCTTCTGGAGCGCAAACCGCGCATTCTCCGAAAGCCTATTCATCATTTCACTAAAATCATTTTCCATATTCAAATCCAATCGTTTATCAATTTGCGGCCACAAAATGCCTTACAATTAGTATATCACACTAGCACTCATATAACAAGACTGCCAACCTACAGTTCCAATACGTCTTTCGTTGTCACTATGCTCTCTATCAAAAACTCCCGCAAAGGCCTATAGTCCCCCTCCCTCTGCGCCCGCTCCAAAAACTTATAATACGCCTTCTTCCGCTCCTTCATCACCAACGGCGGCAACAACCCTTCTTTTAGCGCTTGTGCATCCAAAATCAATCTTCCCACCCGACCATTGCCATCACTAAACGGATGGATCTGCTCAAAACCCGCATGCGTCTGCGCCATCCAATCAAACAAATCACCCCTATACCAGTCTGATAAATCCCCTGACCAAACATTCAACTTCCACGCCAATTCTTCCAATTTATCCGATATCTCATCAACCTCCGCCAATACCGCCTTACTCCCCAAAATCATCACTCCATGCCGCCGCAACTGTCCCGCATTGCTAATAATCGAATTCATTAACCGAAGATGTATATTCAAAATCAAATCTACCGTCCAAACGAAATCCTCACCCTTATCATGTAGCTCATCCAACAAAAAATACAGCGCCGACCGATGATTGCGCGCCTCCAACTGCTCGCGCGCCGTCTTATTCGCCAATACCTTATCTCGGTCATCCAGTATTTTCTCCACATCCGCTAAAGTCATTGTGCTCCCCTCAATCGCATCCGTATGATAAGTAGAATACAACGTAAATCGTCGCAGCAATTCATCATTCCCTATCAATTCATCTACATCTAGCCGACACGTCAAGGCTTCCCGTTCCAGTTCACGCAAAGCTTCCTCATCCAATGCCCCACCCCCAGAAATGCTTAGATATAATCTCCTAATCGCTTCGATATTTCCCTGCCGAGGCCTCGCCTTCTCGTTAATCCACCGGTTCACCGTCACGAAGGGTACTCCCAACTCCTGCGCTAATCTCTCTTGCGACCAACCCGCATCCGCCAAGATTCTCCGTAACATCTCCACTATTTCCATATTTTTATCATACCAAATGTTATAACAAAACACAATACTTTATAACATTCCCCATTTTCATTCCCATTATGCTAAAAAGTGCTAAAATATAGCCAGATACGGTCCCCGTCGCACCTTAACGCGCTCAATCAGGCAGCTTCCGAGCCACCGACGCCGACCGTCCCGCAACACAGCCCTAAGCTCGACCCGACCCCAGCATCAACCCCGCATCCTTTAACTCTGCACCATCTACTCGAAAGGAGCAAAAATCATGAAAACTTTCAAAACCGTCCGTAATCCCAGCAACTCCCGAATCTCAAAAGTCTCCCGCATCTTTGCCCTTATATTGGCCCTTTGTTTTTGTCTCCCCATATTCTCCGTGACCGCCTCCGCAAAATCCGCCAAGTCCACCGCCGAAGCCAAGCCCTCCGATCTCATCCAGGTCGTCGCCGAGCAAACTGGCCTCGAGCCCAACATTGACGCGCTCATGGAAGCCGGCTACCTCTCCGCCGCCGAGAAGCGCCACCTCGAAAAGTACAACGCTTTCTCCTACGCGGTCGCCTGGCACGTTTTGCTCCCAGCCTTCGGCATCTACCCTTACCCCGCCGAATTCTACCCCGACATCAGCCCCTGTAGCTCCTGGTCCAACGGCACCGTCTATGCTGACGCCCGCGCCGCCGGCATCCTGCTCGGACTCGTCGACCCCAGCATCGAGCCGAACTACGCCATCAGCAAATCCGACTTCACCGCCCTCGTCAATAAGCTCAAAACTTCCCCGAAGCTCCCCATCCTCCAAACCGACAATCCCTATGTCAACGCCTACGAGGACGCCATCGCCTCCGGCGAAGCTGCGCCCTGGGATATCCACAGTTACCGCGGCCGCAATTCCCTCCTCTCTGCTTACGACCTCATCCCCGCCGGCTGGCTCGCCACCTTTCAGTCCCTCGAATATGACGTCCACTTTCGCCTCCCGACAAGTCGCACTCCCAAAATCCCCGGTCACACCGCCGCCGGCGTCACGAACTACGCCGAAAAGTTCATCGCCGTCGAAAACTGCAACCCCAGAGCCACCCTCCACGAGTTCGCCCACTTCGCCGCCAAATACGCCGGGCTCTATGTCGACGACATGGAACGCTGCTACGAACACGAGTCCTCCAAAGTCATCGCCATCATCGGCATCTATTCCAGCCTTGACTTTAGCGAATATCTCGCTGAATTCGCCAGCTACTGGCTCCTCCACCCGAACGACCAGTCAATCCTCCGCGAACTCGCCCCCGAAACCACCGCCCTGACCGAATATCTCTTCCATGTTCTTGACTACAACATCCCCGTCAAGACCACCGCCTGATTGCCACACTTCAGAAGCCCAAAAAGCTCAAAAACAGCACCTTACAAAGGGCGCTCCGCCACCGCGGAACGCCCTCTTTTATATCCTCCTAGACTATACCCTGTTGATAACCGGAATCACAATCGGCGTATGCCCCGTCGCATCGAAGAGAATATGCGTCACGTCTTCTTTAATCTCTTCCTTCAGCGCTTTGATATCATCGCCGCTCAGCTTTTCCGTCCGCACCCGGAGATAATGCCGAATCTTCGCGACCAGCTCCTCCGAATTATCGAGGTAGATAAACGCCCGCGACACAATATCCGGCGTCTTAATCAGCCGATTCGTCTTCTTGCTCAAAGTCAGAACAATAATGAAAATCCCTTCGCGCGAAATATGAATCCGGTCCTTCACTACCGCCTCATGCACCGGCTTGTCCGCATCGTCGAACAGTTTATTCCCCACCGCAATCCGTCCGTTCTTCCGAATCGTCTTATCCGGCATCAACTCGACCACATCCCCATCGTCCGACACCAAAATCCGATCCTTATTGATACCAATCACATTCTCCGCCATCTCCGCGTTATGCTCCAACATGTAGAACTCACCGTGATATGGCATGTAGTTCATTGGCTTCGTCCGCTCCAGGAACTGCACATGGTCTTCATAATACGCATGCCCGGAAAGATGTAGCGGCCCGAGATTCGTAATATGCGACTTCCCGTTCTGAATCACCCCCGCGCCCTCGCGCAGAAGCCCGTCCACCGTATTCACGACGTGCGGCTCATTCCCCGGAATCGGGTTCGAAGAAAACACAATCACATCCGACGACTTAATCTTAATATACTTATGCGCGCCAGTCACCATCCGGTTCAAAACCGCGTTCATCTCCCCCTGCGACCCCGTACACACGACCGTCACCTTATCGTCCGGAAGCTTAATAATATCTTCCATCTTCATAATCACGTCTTTCGGCACCTTAATCACCCCAGCCCGCAGCGCCACCTCGACGTTATTAATCATCGAAAAGCCCGCAAACGCCACTTTCCGCCCCCGCTTGTGCGCCTCGTTCAAAATCAACTCAATACGCTTAATCTGCGACGAAAAGCAACTAATAATCACCCGCCCGTTCGCGTAATGATCCATCACCCGCCCGATATTCTCCCCGACATCATATTCCGAATGTGGATGCCGCCCCGGCGAATCGATATTCGTCGACTCGTTCAACATCAGCGTAATCCCCTCTTTTTTCACGATTTCATCAATCCGCTCATAGTCCGTCTGAATCCCTAGTGGTCGCTCTTCGTGTCGCCAGTCGCCCGACAGGTAAATCGACCCGTTCGGCGTCCGGACCACAATCGCCGCATTCCCCGGAATCGAGTGCAAAGTATGAATAAACTCGACCGACAAATGCTCGCTCACCTTAATAATTTCATGTTTCAGCGGGTCGACCGGCTGATAATTCAGCTCCGGCACCTCCGCGAGCTCCGACATCTGCTTCTGAATCATCCCAATCGTAAAACCCGTCGCATAAATCGGCGTCAGCGGGTTAAACTTCGGCAAAAGATGCCGGCACGCCCCAATATGATCCAAATGCGCGTGCGTGAAACAAATCGCCTTCACCTTATCCCTGTTGTCCTCTAAGTACTGAATATCCGGGATCATATAGTTCACCCCCGGATAATCCGCCCCCGCAAACAACGACCCCATATCGACCAGAACGATCTCGCCCTTATACTCGATAATGGTCATGTTTTTACCAATCCCGAACTCGCCGACCCCACCCATCGGAATAATCCGCACCGCCTCCGGGTCCGGCCGCGCCGCCTTCAGCTGCGCCTGGGTCACTTGTTGCCCGTTATAACCATTATAACGACTCTTATTCACCGGAATCCCAATGATATGCTGCGTCGCCTGCGCGTTCACATCTTGCGACAGCATCCGCTGGTGATGTACCATCTCTCCCTTGCGCACCGACACCCCGAGCCCAACTTTTTTCGCCGCAGCCTTCGAAGTCGCTGCCGACCGAGAATTTCCAGCCTTCCCGGCAGCCCCGGAACGCCCTTGAGGTGCGCCGGAGCGCCCTGTCGAGCCAAAATTACCTTTAGTTTGCCCCTGTGAGCCTTTTTTCGCCCCTTTAGACGCGCCTTTCACGCTAGCCGCCCTACCACGGCTCTCCGACTTTGAAGACCCCTGAGAAGCACTCTCCGCGCCCCGTTTAGCCGCGCTAGAGCCGTTTTGACGCCCATGTCGCACCAGAGCCGCATCCTTACCGCCCTCGGAAAAATTCGAGTTAAAATTGCGTTTCTGCGCCTCTTCAAACTGTTTTTTGATATCTGGTAAGCGTTCGTCCCGCATTTTCATCAAACGCGCACGCCGCTCTGCTTCGTTATTTTTCATTAATTTTCCTCTATTTAACCCCCTAAAGTTTTATAAGCTACCCCTATTTTACCAAAAAATCCGCCCTTTTTCAACCCATTTTCGCCATTTTTCGCCTCCGGCCCCTGTAAAATCGTCAAAAATCCCCTTCAAAAACAAAAAATACCCCCGGAGCCAATCGGCCCCAGGGGTAAAATCGCTATTGGAAAATCCCGAGCGTCCGCCGCTTCCCTTTGTAAGGTTCATACAGCGTCGCCCGCCGCGCGTTGCGTTCCTGCTGCCGAGCCAGCTCGCGCCGGTGGCGCTGCTCCGAGCGCATCCGCCCGAACCACGCCATCAACCGCGAAAATCTCGGCCATCTCTGTCTCCTAACCACGTTGCACCTCTCAAAAATACTTATTTCTGCGATTCTTCCTCAAACAGCAACCATGCCGGCGCAAAGCCCACATACATCGCCTGCTTGTCCAGGTGAAAACCGCCCACCGGCACCAGCAAATCGCGCAAATCGCGATACCGATCTCGCGCCACAATCGCCGCATTTCGCGACACCACGTAATAGACCATGGGCTGGTCCTTATCACGCGGTCCCGTCGCCAAACTCCGCTCATAGCGCCTATACTGCCGCACCGGCATATTTTCCAGCACTGCCGCCGCCTGTTCCTCGGTGATCTTGGTCGCCGGCTCGCAGAGCATAAAGAAACCATTCAGCCGACCCACCGTCGTCAACTTAACCGGCTTACCGGATCCTCTCCAGGTAATACCCCCCCCCGATACGAGGGTAGAGCGAACCTCTCCGACAGACACGATAATATCGCGCCGCAGCAAGCTCTTCACGTTGCCGCTCAGCTGCAGACCGTCTTCAAGGCTCTTTCGGGTTTTCTTTTCGGACATTTTCAGTCACAACCTTTCATCTCGCTAAAAATTCGGATAACTTACGGATTTTCCTTGCTTTACAAGGTACTAATTTCCCCTCCTTCACCTCCTATTATATCACAAAACCCTCAAAAATACAACCTTAATCCACCGAAACCAGCTCAAACCTAGCAAAAAGTGTTGTAATTTTTACAACAATTACAACACTTCCGACACTTTCACCAAACCACCCCTTTCGCCGCAAATTCCAAACAGCCCTACAATTTCTTCAACAATGCCTTGAACTCTTCATCCGACCGCGCCGAAAACGTCACGCTCCGTCCCCGAATCTTCACCATCACCCCATATTCCTCAGCCAGTTTCCCCTCTTCCTTCAAGTATTCATTCGACTTAATCGCCCCCGCCGAACTCTTCGGCTTCGACCCCGCGATATACTGCTCGACCTTCCGCGCCGACCACCCCTCGTCGATCATCTTCGGCAAAATCTCCAAAACTTTCTCCCGATCCAGCGAAATCAGCGGTCGCATCGGCCCCTCCATCAGATGATGCTCCTGCATCGCCTTCTTCGCCTCAT
This sequence comes from uncultured Candidatus Saccharibacteria bacterium, assembly GCA_947425085.1. Classification (GTDB taxonomy): domain Bacteria; phylum Patescibacteriota; class Saccharimonadia; order Saccharimonadales; family Saccharimonadaceae; genus Nanosyncoccus. The sequence continues at coordinate 10,249 of CANDYV010000005.1, forward strand.
CTGGCAGCTTCAAAAGCCGCATCGTATTCACCACGCTCGCCGCGCTCTTCCCAACCCGCTTCCCGATTTCCTCATTCGTCAGGTTAAACTGCTCCTTCAGCTTCGCATACGCCGTCGCGAGCTCAATCGCATTCAAATCTTCGCGCTGCGCGTTCTCAATAATCGAAAGCTCAAGCTTATTCTGCGCGTCCAAAGTCCGCACAATCGCCGGGATCGTCGTCTTTCCCGCCAGCTGCGAAGCCCGCCAGCGCCGCTCACCCGCCACAATCTGATATTTTCCGCCCTGTTTCACAACCACAATCGGCTGCAAAACTCCATGTTCCTTAATCGAACTTGCCAACTCCTCAAGCGCCGCCTTGTCGAAGTTTTTCCGCGGCTGCCCCTCGTCTCGCACGACTTCCGTAATCTCAAGCTCGACCAACTTACTCATCTTCTTATCTTCTTTGCGCGTCGGATCAAACTCCTCCGCCACCAAATCCGTCGGGATCAAACTCTCAAACCCCCGCCCCAAGCCTTTCTTTCCTAACGCCATTATTTCCTCGTCCTTTCTTCTACCTCGCGCGCAAATTCCTTATACGCCTTCGCCCCCTTGCTAAACTTATCATACGCCCCGACCGGCACGCCATGACTTGGCGCCTCCGCCACCCGCACATTCCGCGGAATCGTCGTCTGAAAAACCTTATCCTTAAAATACTTTCGCACCTCCGCCAGCACTTCCACCGACAGCGAAGTCCGTTTGTCATACATCGTCGCCACCACCCCAAGCAACTTCAACTGCGGATTCATCGCCTTCTTCACCATCGCCATACTTTCCAACAGCTGTGCCACCCCTTCAAGCGCATAAAACTCCGTCTGCACCGGCAGAATCAGATAATCCGCCGCAATCATCCCGTTCACCGTCAAAAGCGACAAGCTCGGCGGCGAGTCGATAATAATATAATCGTAATCTTCCGCCACCGTCGCGAGCGCCTTCTTCAAAACAATAAACTTATTCTTCATCGCCGCCATCTCGACTTCCACATTCGCAAGCTGCGGCGTCGTCGGCGCAACATCAAAATTCTTAAAACTCGTCTGCTGAATAATATCCGTGAGCGCCATCGCCCCGAGCATCACTTCCGTCATACTCGCCTCAAGCGCTGTCTTGTCTAGCCCTAAACCCGACGAAGCGTTACCCTGCGGGTCAAAATCCACCAGCAAAACCCGATTCTTATCTTTCGCCAGAAAATACGCCAAGTTCACCGACGTCGTCGTTTTGCCCACACCACCCTTTTGGTTCGTAATACAAATCACCTTCGCCATAATTATTACCATTATAGCATAAAACTTACGCTTTCATCGAAAAACTCCGTCAAAACTCTAAACTCCCAAAAACTCCACCAATCCCAAAAGCCGCAAAATCCTAATGTATATAATACAAATCCGCCGCATTCAGCCGGAATATATACTCTTGCTCCGTCAGTCCGGTCGCTTCTTTCAACTTATCCAGATACTCTTGATTGTCCCACCCATAATTCGCAATCACGACCACCCCATCTCCCAGATCCTTCGTTTCCAAAACTCTCTCAAAATCCTCCACCGTATATTTCTGCTCTGACATAATATACGACCAATCCGCAATCGTAAACAGCGTAATATCATCCAAGAACCGATTATTCCCCATGTCATAAATATATAGCAGCGGCGCTTCTTTATGCTCCTCGACAAAGTTCGTCGCCGTCGCCCAATTCCCATACTGCGTCTCCGGCTTAATCCCGAGCGGCAGCGGCAAAATCACCGTCACCGCCAGCACCCCCGCCATCACAATATTCCGTACTTTCTCCCGACAAGCCACCCCCAACAACTTATACAACCCCAGCATTACCAATACGAACATCAGCCCGCAGACCGCATCCATATATCGAATCTCCCGATACGGCGACGCAATCGCGACAATCACAAAATACGCTAACACCGGCCAGAGCAACGCATAGAAATACCCGTCCTCTTTCCGACCAGCCGGCAATCTCTTTCCTTTCCGAAGTCCATAAACCGCCAGCGCAAACATCGCGATCAGAATCAACGGCAACGTATAATAGAACACGTTCAGCGTCACCACTCCAAAAAACGCTCCGAGCTGCTCCCCTAACTGCCCAAAATTCAGCAAATTCTCCATCGCCCCCTGTCCGCGATAGCCAAAGAACAGATGCTTAATCGACCACGGCCAAATAATCAGCGACACCACTCCCGCCCCCGCCTGCGCCGCAAAATACGCCCAAAACTCCTTCCATCTCTTCGTCCGCAGATACCGCACCGCCACGACGACAAACATCGGAATAACGAAAAACAAGAAATAATATTGCGTCAAGAATCCAAAAAGCGTCGTCGCTCCAATCGCCACCAGCAACTTCGGACTCGCCTTTTTCGTATCTAGCAATCTCAAATGTAGATACGCCGAAATCGTCACCCACATCGTAAGTAGCGCATACATCCTGACGTAAATCACCGTATTCACCGCCGCAATCGTCAAACTCGCCGCCAGCGTCAAGATCCCCGCCTTCATCTCCACATTCTTCTCGCCATCCTTCGCCCCACCCCCGAACAACTTCCAAACCACAAGATACAGGAACGCCGCCTCCACCGCAAAAATCACCATATTCAATATTATCCCCGGCCACACCGTAAACTCCCCTGGCGTCAACTCCATCACCAACCTTAGCAACAAATGGTACAGCGGCGGATGCACGTCATCTCGCTGATTCGCATAAACCGGCTCAAAATCCCACCGCTCATACCAATCCGTCACCAAATACGCCCGATAATACTCCGCCGGATGCCAACGATTGTTAAAGTTCTCTTCATCGAGAATCTCCAGCTTATTATAATTCGCCGAACCATACGAATATGCCTCGTCCATGTGAATATAATTCTTCCCCGCCCCATACGCCGCATATACTACCGACTGAACGACGATAATCAGCGCAATCCAAAACACTTTTGACCGCCTCAATTTCGCCCAAAACCCGCTAAGCTTTTCTAAAAACTCTTTCATTAACCCCAGTATATCACAAAAAACTCCCCGCCTGGGGAGTTTTCCGAAAAAGTAGATTATTTAATCGAAGTAATCTCGATCATCGAGTATTTCTGGCGATGACCGGTCTCTTTATGGACGCGCTTCTTCGAGTGGTAACGAATCACGCGGATTTTCTCGCCCGCGACTTTTTCGTCCACAACTTTTGCCGAAACCTTCACGCCCTTGACTTCTGGAGTACCGACAGTCACCTTGTCGCCATCAATCACAAGCAAAGCACCAGTTTCGAGCTCTTTGGTTCCTGCCGGAAGGAGGTCCACCCGGAGGGTCTCTTTCTCTTCGACAAGATATTGCTTCCCGCCGATGAGCACAACTGCTTTCTTCATATTGTTCCCTTTAGGATAATATTAATATCCCAGCCATTATATCAAACTTCTCCGCCCCCGTCAAGCCTGAAACCTACTTCCGACCCTTCGCTTTCTTCGTCGCGCGTTTGACCGCCTTGTGCGTCTTCTGCCAGTAGACGATCCCGGCCACGATCGCAATCACTACGATCACCGCCAAAGCCACTTCCGCCGGACCAGTATTCGGCAACTCAGTCGGCATATCCGGCTCCGATGGCTTCTCCGGCGTTGGGTCAACCGGTGTTGGGTCGCCCGGCTTCTCCTCCGGTTCCTCGCCCTTCACCGCATGCGTCTGCAACGTATAAACCACCTGCCCAGAATAAATATCACAGCCCGGCACCACCCCATTCAGCTGGTTCATCCCAATAAACGTCCCCGTGTCCGTAAACAAATTCTGCGACAAAACCGAACCATTCGCCTGCCAACGATTATAAATCTTCGCCGACCCCGAGACGTAATGTAGCGTCAAATCTTCCATCGCCCGCACATAAGCCTCATCCCAAACTGCCTCTGGATCCGTCGAAGTCGACGTAATTCGCCCAAAAATCTTCCCAACTTCCCCCGCCGCCAAGCTCGTCGGGAACGACGACGACACCCGCGTATTCTGCGCCACCCCGACGTAATTATGTGCCGGGTCATTATAAGTCGTCGAAGCGTCATTATGGAAGTAGATAAAAACTTCATATTCCTTCTCCGCCTCAATCGTCAAATCGCTTGTGTAAGTACCATTAGTCCCCTTCTCGACAATCCGTACGAAGTCCCGCTCGTCCCCCACCGCCGCGTTATCTGTAATCGAGTTAAACGTCGCCTTCGAAGCCGGCTCGTTCATCGTATAAGTCTGTCGCTCCGGCCCCCACGCCATCGCCGCCGGCGCCACCGCCTGCGACAGTATCATCGTAGCTACCGCCGCTCCGATAAACCCAATATTCTTCAGTTTTTTCATCCTTTACTCCTTTATTTTTGTATTTTTCGCGGTTTTTCGCTCTTGCTTATTGACTTTTTCGCTAAAGTGTGCTATAATGGAAAGATAAGGTCTTTTTTCGACCATGGCTGCCCGCCCCGCAGCCATTTCTTTATTCTATCCCTGGAAACCGTTCCCTCCCAGTAAGTCATCCATAATGTTGCCTAGATCCTGATTTCCGTCGAAGGCGCAACCGGATTACCGGACGCATCCGTCACTCCGCCGAGCTGCGAATCATTCGACACCTGACCGCCTAGCTGATCCGCGCTCGCAATGCCGCCAGCGCCGCCCGTCTCAGTTGCCGCACCGCCTGCTCCAGCGCCACCAGCTTCAGCACCACCGCCAGCCTGGCCAGCTCCACCAGTCTCGGTCGCACCCGCGCCGCCAGTTTCGCCACCGAGCTGTGCGCCACCGGTCTCGCCACCGCCAGCACCATTGCCGCCGCCAACTTCCACGGCACCATTGCCGCCATCTGCTGTCGCCGACGCATTCTGACCGCCAGTAAAGCCATTCAGATTGTTAAGGTCGTTCATCGTATTCTCGAAGTCAGATTGGGAAATATCTCCAGTAATCTCGCTTTTATTCGCCTCTTCCTGCTTTTTCCCGTCTTCTTCATTCTTGACTTCCGTGCTATCAATCATATCCTGCGATTGTCCCGGAGTAATCGTCTCGTTCTCCGTCTTTCCAGCCACATCTTCGCCAGCCGAAGTATTAACATCCTCAGTCTTACCTACCTCACCGCTAAGATCTGGCGAAAGTCCTTCAACTAAACTCTCTGGATTCTTAACGGCCGGAGTCTCTGGAGGAGTGACAGGTGGAGTCACCGGTGGGGTTTCAGGTGGAGTTACCGGAGGCGTAACTGGAGGAGTTTCAGGAGGCGTAACTGGTGGAGTCTCAGGCGGAGTTTCTGGAGTTCCTGGGTCCCCTGGCGGCAACTGCGGAGTATCAGGCTCATTATTATTTCTCACGATATCAATCTGCCCACCACAGTTCATCCGGAACGTGATTTCGTTATAGCCAACAATCTCACCCTTCTCATCATACGCCGGCACTGTATACGTCACCAAATAATCGTCCGCATCGCGCGTCGCATTGTTCTTCCCAAGGAGCATTTCGTCATCATTCTCGAACGAGTTATAAACAAACGTCGTAATAACTTTGTTCCCATTCCCGTTCCAGAACTTCGCTGACGCTTCCTCAGCCGTCATCCTTGCCCGCACCCCTTCGAGAACGCGTTGCTGAATATCCCCACCGTTTTCCGCATCATACAGATAATTCGAGAATGCTTGAGCTTGTTCAATGCTGTTCCCTCCCGGGAAATCGGGCAAATTGAACTCCATTTTCAGCTGGTCCATCAAATCTGGCATTTGGAAAGCCAATGCCGCCATCGCCGGTGGTAGTTTTTCCGTATTATCAAGAATTGCCTCAGTTGTCGCCTCTTGATTACCGGACAAATCTTCAAAGCCCTTACTATAAATATAAGCAAACCGAGAACCGCCCTTCCCCTCAATATCATTAAAATCAGTCCGGTTCTGGCGCATCTCATTCCACAGCGTCTCCCAGCCGTCTTCCGCCGTTTCCCCACTCTGATCTAGCTGAATATTCAACCCAGGAGTCTCCGCCATCGTCACCACCTGAGTATTCACGTTATTATCGTTATTCACCAACCCCTCAGCCTGTTGTGGGCTACAACCAACTAATGTCGCTACAAGCCCAATCGACAATATTCCAGCTAGTATAGATGCTTTGAAACGATTCCAGGCCCCACCGCGTTTCTTCAACTTATTCCCGACCCGCTTCTCAGCCTCGTCGCGTTTTTCAGCGCTCTCAAAAGTCGGCTCCGCCGCTTCCGCGTTCGATTCGCCGCTCTTCTTCGCCGCCTGCTCTGCCTCAAATTGCTTCGAGCCGAACTCAATCACATTACCATAAACACTTTCGTCGAACCCATTGCCACTCTTCGCCTTCATCCGCTCAACAATCGTCGGATCGCCCAGCGCCTTCGCCACCGCTTCGGCCTGTGACAGCAAAATCGCCTCCGCCGTCTGCTTTTCCGGCTCCATCGTATCGACTTCCGCCGCGCCTTTCCCGTTCAGAAATTCATTATCTTCATAATCCTTCGCCGCAGTCTCCAGCTCGCCAGTCTCCCCGTTCAGCAACCCCTCATCTGACATTAGCGACGGCAATTCCACCGGCGCCGCCTCCCCCATTATCGCCTGAACCATCTGAATCCGACGCAACAGCGAATTCAAATCATTCCGCGCCTCTTCCTCGCGCCGTTCATGCGCCGCCCGCATTTTCTCGTCGAAGAAATACGACCGCGACATCTGGTTCATCTCCTGGATCACCTGCGCTGCATCCTTCGCCATCGCGTCAATCGCCTCCTGCGGCGTCCGCCCCTGGAGAATATTCTTCATTTCATCCTGCGCCAGCTCATACCCCTCATGCTTCCCCTCATTCTTCGCCTTCGCGAGCGCTTCCTGCCGCTCTTCCTCCGCCGGATCCCCCTCCAGCCCCAACGCCTTCCGATTCGCAATCGTCTGCTGCGAATACGCCGGATTTCCATTCCGGTCCGTCGCCACTTCCAAGCCTTCCCCAGCTTCCCCCGCTTCAGCCTGCTCAAATCCAGCCATCACCATCTGACCATCTTCCTGCTCGACATACTCCGGCGCCTTCGCCGCTTCCGGCTCACCCTGCTGCTCAGACTTCCCGCCCTCAATCACAGTCAAATCTGGCTTGCTAGTCTGGCCGCCCATATCTTCACCCCCCCCCTGAAGCACAGTCAAGTTCGGCGCCCCATCTCCGGTCACCAAATGCGCCAACTCTCCACGCAGCTCCGTCAGTTTCTGATCATGCCGCGCAATCGCCGCCTTCGCATTCCGAATCCGATTCTCATTCTGCTCACGCTTTTTCGCGCCCTTCTTCTCGCTCGGGTTCTTCCGCTCCAACGCCGCCAGCATCTCTTGCGCGTTTCTCTTATTATTCTCAAACTGTTTGATCTGATTCTCCAGCTCCGCAATCCGCTTCGCTTTCTCCGGATCGGCCGCTGCTTCCCCGGCATCCGCAACCGCCTCAGCTCCCGGCTTCGGCGTCGCATTTAGCGCCTTCTTTCCCAGCTCTTGCTGCGTCGCCTGTAGTTGCTCCGGCGTCCGTCCGCCGCGCGTCTCCGCATCCCCGCTCAAAATATCCCATTTTTCATTCGTACTCCCCGTCGGTCTCAAAGTCTCGCCCGCCATTACGCCTCCTTCCCTGTCAAATCAGTATTATTAATCTCCCCCGCATTCCCCGCCCCCAAGTTTTCAGTCATGTTATTTCCGGCCGTATCGAGATTCGCTCCCGTGCCAGGATTCGCCCCCATATTCGCCGCAGCCGCGTTCAAATTCGCCGTCGCCGTATTCAGCGCATCCATCAAATTCGGCGCCGCCTGCAAAGGTTTCTCCTCCGCAGCTACCGGCTGAGCAGATTGAACTACCACCGGCTGAACAGGTTGAGCCGCAGCCACAGCCTGAACCGGCTGAACCACCGCCGGTTGTGCCGTCGCTGACTGTTGCCCCGCCGAAGGCGTCACAGGCTCCGCCACAGGAACAGCCGGGCTCGGAGCCATCAGCTGAACCGGAGTTTCAACCGGAGCCGAAGCCTGAACTGGCACCGCAGAAACCGCTCCCGTATTCGCCACCCCCTCAACATTCGACTGCCCCGGCACCGCCGAAGTTGTCCCTTGCGTCGGCTGACCCGCACCCGGCATCGGCATCGCAACTGGCGCCACAGTCGGAGCCTGGGCCGTAGCCACAGAAGGAGTAGCAGAAGTCGCCCCAGCACTAGTCGAAGCCGCCGGCGCCGGTGCCAACACCGACGTCTTCACCGACACTTGAATCTTATCCTTGAAATAATCCGTCCGGAACGCCTCAAACACCTTCCGAATCTCCGGGTCGAAATCCACCCCCGCGCTCATAAAGAAGCTCTCAATCTCCTCATCCGACGCGTCCGCATCCAACATTTTCTCTAATTCCATCAATTTCGCATCCGGCAAAGCCCGAATCATCGCCTGCTGCATCCGCTCGTCCAGCTCCGCCATCAGCTCCCCCTGCAATGTTTCTTTTTGTTTTGCATCGAGTGTGTCACCTCCCTTGTCCGCGATCAGTCGATCGACGAACATCTGCAACACCTTCTCGTCGTTGAGTTTATTTTCTGGCATTTTTAGTACCTTTCTACATGACTTTTCTCTTCTTTCCAGTTTACCACTAACGTTTCCCGACGTCAAACCTTTTATGCCAATTTCCTCCATCTTTTTCAAGCACAAGCATCACCATATTCCGCAGCATCAGCAAAAACCCGAACACATGTTCGGGTTTTAACTCATCTTTATCTTATACCTAAATCCTCTTATACTTGTAATTTCAATTTTCTACCTTATACTCATTTTCTCCAATTGTTCTTACATTCTTATGCTTGTATTCTCAAGGCAACCCTTAGGCCGCCAAACGTAAACTTTTCAAGCTTAAAATCTTTCGACCGACATGACTTGCTTTTGCGCGTTTCAAAACCTCGTCGAGATCAACATTCGCCTCTGGAGGAGCGACATATTCGCCTTCCTTTTCGTTGGACGATTCGAACGCTTCGAAATCATCCCAGTCCCCCTTGCCAGCGTGCTTCACTTCGGCCGCTTCCATATCTATAATGTTCGTCTTCCTGAGAGCAGTTTCTCCGCTCTCTACATTGGTATCTCCTTTCGTATTAAAGTTGATTTTTTCACTCATATTTATCCTTTTATTTTACCGGTTTGGTCGTCCAGCTATTTTCCTTTCAACCATAACCATTTTTGTTTATTTTTCGGCTTCGATTTTCATCTCCGCCTTTATCGTCCTCCAGTTCGTCAGATTTTACTTTGTCGAACGATTATGTTGTTTTTATGTTTGTTAGATGTGTTTGTTTATTATCTAACTGTCCTTATGATAGCACACCCGCCTTAAAAAGTCAATACCTTTTATGCTTGTTTTTTGCTAAAATCGCAATTTCGTGCTTCCCCACCCCTGTAAATTACTCCAAAAAATCCCCAATAATTTTTACAACAATAAGCACTATCGGCTGTAAAATCCCTACAAGCATAACCGAACCAACAAAAAACGCGGAGCGCCTCGCCGAATCAAATCAGCTAAGCACTCCGCATTACTATAAAAAGAACCCTCAAACGAAACTAAACTATCGCCAAAATCCCCAAACAAACCTTACCAACGATCCGGCAACCGAATCAAATTCGACTGCCTTTCGTCCGGCATCCACTTGACAAATACCGCTTCCGCGACTTTCGCCAATAAGCCAAAAAGACCGCACCAAATCGGTATCCAAAATCCAACGTCCAGGACAGCCCTCCCGAAGCGCTCTTCCAGCGCCGTCACCACAAAGACGTCTACGACCAGCAGCACGACCGAAGCCACAGCCACCGCCTGGTGCCACCAGTCACAGCGCTCCGCCTCTGCCCTGCCAAAATAGCGCGCAATCAGATCCAGCATATCGCTGCGCTGTTGACGCAACGCCTTCCAGGCATAAACCAGAACCAGCAACACAGTCAGGCTGCCAATCAGCCAAAACTCCGGCTTATACCTCGCTTCCTGCATTGCGTACACCAGCTGCGTCCCCACTAACAACGCCAGCCAGCACATTCCGCCGCACATCGCCGCCTCAAAATACCAAGTCACCTTCATCAGATTTTTCACAGAAATCCCTCCATTTCTCAAATATCAACCAACACGAACGACAAAGATTCCAGCCTAAATAGTTTCGTTTTAATGAGCATGTTGGGCTATCTCCAGACTACTATTTCAAAAACGCCTTTTCAAAAGCATTTTTTCGAAACGCAGTCACCAAAAACAGCCCCTCACCTTACATTATAGCACACCTCACCCAAAAAGTCAAGGGAGCGAACGAAGACGGCAACAGAATTGCTATCTTCCGAGCGAACGCAGGCTTTTATGCGACATGACCGCACTAAAATCAAGAGAGCGAAAAAGTCAGCGAACCCCAATCCCTACATCTTCTCGAGCGACAGCGTCACGTTTTCCCCGTTCACCTTCGCAATCTCGTCATAAGCATAATTCCGCATGCCCTCCGCGGCATCAGAACCACCAGTAGCGCCGTTTCCAGCCGACAACTCCTCCGCCAAGACCTCCGTCTTCAACACCTCAGTCCACGCCGCAGGCACTTCGCAGCTCACGCTCAGCCGAATCCGATCGTCCACCATCAGCCCAGCCTTCTTGCGCGCGCTCTGCACCGCCCGAATCAACTCCCGGACAAACCCCTCCTCGCGCAGCTCCTCGGTCAGCTCCTTATCCAGCCACACGCCATCCCCCTCAACTAGACCATCAACCGAGACAGAACCATCCGCAGCCGCCGCGACCTCCTTCACATTCACCTCGTCGCGCACAATTTCCTCTCCCCACTCCGGCAACCGCTCGCCTGTATAAACCAGCCGAGCCAAAGGCTGTCGCACTTTCACTTGATTCTCAATCTCCGACTTCCGCATCCTGAGCGCCAGACCATTATTAATCACCTCGCGCACCCGCGCCATCTCGCCCAAAATCTCCTGATCAACATCAATCGTCTCCGGGAAACTCTGCAGATGCACGCTCGCCGCCGGCGTCCAATCTCCGACCATATTCTGCCACAATTCCTCCGCGAGGAACGGCGTGAACGGCGCCAACACCCGCGCCAAATTCGTCAAAACCTTCCACAGCGTCCAATACGCCTCTGCTTTATCGCCATCATCCTCAGACTTCCAGAAGCGACGACGCGAACGCCGGACAAACCAGTTCGAAAGGTCATCCACAAACGGCAACACCCCCGCCAGCGCCTTCGGTATATTATATTCTTCCATCCCCTCGATCACTTCCTTCTTCAGCTGATGTAGCCGCGCAATAATCCATCTATCTAGCGGATTTGCCAAATCCTTCCCCCACTTCCCCGGAAGTTCCGGCGACTCCCAGCCGTCGACCGCCGCATAAGTCACGAAGAAATCATAAACATTCCAGATCATCGCTAGTTTCCGCTGCACATCCGAGACATCCTTATCCGTCAGCGCGAAGTCCTCCCCCGAAAGCACCGGCGACGACAGTAGCAAGAACCGTAGTGCATCCGCCGAATATTGATCCATCAAAACATTCGGATCGGTATAATTTCCGAGCGATTTCGACATTTTTCGCCCGTCATTCCCCGCCAACGTCCCTGTCGTAATCACATTCTTATACGCGCAATAATCCCCGCTCTTCTGTACCTCCGGCCCAAATCCACCGACCTCAGCCAGCGCCGTATTCACCGCGTGAACATAATAGAACCACGCCCTGACCTGCCCGACATATTCGACGATAAAGTCCGCCGGATAATTCCGCTCAAACTTTTCCTTATTCTCGAACGGATAATGTAGCTGCGCAAACGGCATTGACCCGCTCTCAAACCAACAGTCCAGCACCTTCTCAATCCGTTTGAAGTGCTCTCCATCAATATCAAACTCAATCTCATCCACCCATGGCCGGTGATAATCTTCCAACTCGACCCCCGACAAATCACGAAGCTCCGCATACGAGCCGACCACTTTCACCGTCCCCTTATCGCCTTTCCAGACCGGCATCGCCGTCGCCCAGAACCGATCGCGCGAAAGATTCCAGTCCGGCGCCTGCTCGATGTTCTTCTCGAACCGCCCGTGCTTCAAATACGCTGGGAACCAGTTAATTTTATCATTTTTCTCCAGCATAAGCGGCTTCTGCCCCTGAATATCGAAAAACCAGCTCGGGAATGCCCGGTACATAATCCGCTGTTTTGACCGCGGATTGAACGGATATTCGTGCTGAATATACTCAATCTTCTCAATCGGCCCCGCCACCTCCAAACACTTTGCGATAAACTTATTTGCCTCCCAAATCTGAATCTGCCCCTCCTCGTTCGGCCGCACCCCTGCCTCTTTCAATCCCTCGTCCGCCCCCGTCAAATAACACCCATATTCATCCAAAACATCCACGCACGGCACCTTATTCTCCCGCCCGAGGTTGTAGTCATCCTCACCATACGCCGGCGCAATGTGCACAATCCCCGTCCCGTCCACATCCGACACAAACTCCGCCCCCCAGACCCGGTGCGCATTTTCCTCCGCCGCAGGATAATAATTCTTCTCAAATTTCTTCCACTCGACCAGTTTCTTCTCCGTCGACCCCAAGAATAGAGGCTCATACGATAGCCCCACCAGCTCCGCCCCCTTGAACCGCTTGACTTCCTTCCAATCTTCTTGCTTCGCCCCATACCCAACCCCCGTGATAAACTTCCGTCCATCCGGCAACTCATATGCCGCATATTCCAGCCCCGGGTTCACCGCCAGCGCCATATTCCCCGCCAACGTCCACGGCGTCGTCGTCCACGCCAAGAAGTACTCATCCCGATCTGTCATACGCGCTCGGGTCCGTCACCGTCTGATACGCATCATTATCCATCGTCACTTCCGACTTCGAAACCGGCGTCGCAAACTTCGTATCATACATCAAGACCTTCGCCCCTTCATAAATCTTCCCCGCCTCATAGAGAGTTTTGAACGCCCACCACACACTCTCCATAAAGTTCTTATCCATCGTCCGGTACGCCCCCTTAAAATCCACCCAGCGCCCAATCCGGTCAATCGTCCCCTCCCACGTCTCCGAAGTCGCCACCATCCTCTCGCGCGCGTTCAAAATATAATCTTCCAGCGACCATTTTGTCCCGATTTCCCGCCGATCCGTAATCCCGAGCTGCTTCTCTACGAAGTTCTCCGCCGGCAAACCATGACAATCCCACCCCCATCGCCGCTCGACCCGCTTCCCCCGCATCGTCCAAAACCGCGGCACCGCGTCCTTCACGATCGAGCTAAGCAGCGTCCCGTGGTGCGGCATCCCCGTAATAAATGGCGGCCCATCATAAAACACATACGACTCATCAATCGGCCTCTGTTCGACCGACTCCTCAAACGTCTTATTTTTCTTCCACCAATCGACCAACGCCTTCTCATATTCCACCGCTTTGCGCCGATTTCCCGCCTTATATTTCATAAAAACTCCCGCCGTTCCCCGGCCTTAATTGTTATCTATTCGAGTTTCGCTCCCCGTCGCCAGTTTGCTTCACTCTAAAATCTCAATCTTGCCGTTAGAACCCAAGCGGGCGGTACCATCTAACTTCTCTCTTGTCGCCCATCAACTAGCCTTGAAACTCTCGTCCCATTCCGCCAATCAACGCGCCACAAAGAACTCTTATTTCATCCTTCACGCAGATTCACGAGCAATTCTACTCAAGCCCCACCCCATCATATCCCTAGCTCGCCTCGGCCACAACCAACGCAAACCTAGAACATCAAAACTCTTTCTTTTGCCAGCTCGCGGCCGATTACCGCTCAAACGCTCTGCCTCCATTCTACCACATTTCCCCTCTCTCGCCAACCTTTTCTTTCCGAGGCACCGCCCATCAACAAGCCCTCTCCTACAAGTCAACAAGCCCCTCTCTCCTGGAAAACGCTTGACTTTTGAGAAAAAGTGTGCTACAATAGAAGTATCAGGGCAAACTTTATCCCCCGACGGTTTTTGCGGCAAATCCAAACTCCAGACCTCTGTCCTTGCACGTCTCGAGCGCCCAAAAATCCACCGCGACGAGCCCGGTCAAGCGCTCCTCGCACCTCAAAAAGGAGAATATCATCATGGCACCCAACCTTCCCCACACTATTGCGGACTACATCCGCATCGGCTACGCCAATGGCGCTCCGACCACCGTCCTGTCCTCCTGCCCGCAACAGCCCCAGCCCGACAACAGCCATCTTGCGTTAGTCATTGGGCAAGGCATTTCCTGCGCCAAGCTCCGCCGTATGGCCAAAACTGGCGTCGACGCCTACTTCCCGCAGCAGTTCGCTCTCCACATCTACAAATACGACGATGAAGACGAGCGAACCGCCTACACTAACGGCCACGGCTGTCTTCTCTGGATTAAAATCCGTTCCCTGGGCGAAATGCCTGAGGGTATCTACGTCCGCGGGGAGATTTGTCACGCTTACCGAAACGCCACTCAAAGCTGCGACATCGCTTACGGCGGTATCCCCGCCAAACACCGCGGTCATCCCGCCGTTCAGTTGTTGCGTCCCGGGGCAGAAATCCAATTCATTCACCATGGCGCTTTGGCAGACGGCCCCGTCTATCAGCTGAGCGACCATTCCACCGGGGAAACCTACCTGCCCTACGTCCCCAAAAAACTGGACGGCTACAGCAAGGAGAACCACCTCCGGTTGCTCTCCAGCATCGTTCCGCTGTCCAACTTCATTCCCCGCATCGCCGCGGCCATCTGATTTTCTCCTCCGCAACCGTCCCCGTGCAGCCAGCCCGGGGACATTTTTATAGCCAACAAACCCCTATAACCAATAGCTCACTTCATCGAACAGCGGCAACATCGTTCCCCGCCAGCTCGCCAATACCGCACCATCATCCCCCAGCGCCAGAATCGTCGGGTATTCCACCACATCATATGCCCGGCAGAAACTCTCCCCGTCCTTCGTGTCAGGATTCAAATCCTCCACCTCGCGACCGGTTCTCCGCTCAAACTCCGACAACCATTCTTCCACCGCGCGTCCATAATCGCTCTCGCGTCGCCAGACACAGACTACTCTCATTACAAAATCCTCCCAAAGTTCACAAAGCCGCAAACCACCCTCATTTTTTTGCCTCCCTTCTCTGTTTCAAAATCCCCTCAAAATCCGCCAACGTCTTAAAGTCCAAGAACACGCTTGCAAACCGTACATACGCCACCTCATTCCGCTCCGCCAACACGTCGAGCACCGCATCCCCCACTTGTTGCGATGTAATCTGCTCGTCATTCTCTGCCCGGAGTAGCTCCACTACTTGATCAACCACCCCCTCAATCTCCAGCTCGGAGTCCAAAAACTTCCCGACGCTCCGTTTCACCGAAGTAATCAACTTATCTCGATCGAAAATCTCTCGATTTCCGCTCCGCTTCACCACAATCAACTGTGGCAACTCAATCCGCTCATAAGTCGTAAATCTATGACCATCCGGGCTTACGCGCCGTCTCCGAATCGTCGTCCCATCATCAGCCTCACGACTTTCTAGAACCTTACTATCGCCGATTCGCGGCAAAACTATCATTCCTACTCCCGATTCTTACCGCGCAAGCGGTCACGCAGAGTTGGCGGCACATCCAAGTCATCTTCCTGATCATTGTTCGGAATCGAATCCCACATGTTCGAACGATTTTCCGCCGTAAAATCCGTCGCCCCAGTATCCTTCATCTGTTCATTACCAAGTCGAGAATCATTATTAAACCGAGATTCCCCGCCAAACCGTGAATCCGACGACCCGAAACGCGAATCATTAGAAGTCGTAGCCTGCGCACGATCATCGCGCGCCGTTTCAATCCGTCCACCGCTCATATCTGAAGCAGAAGAAGTACTACCATAAGACGAACCGCCAAAACGATTCACCGGACGATATTCCACGCCCCGATCCTCAGTATCCATCGAAGAAGCCAAGCTTCCGACCGTCGCCGTACTCATATTGCTTACCGGCTCCATACTTGCGCGTTCCATATCGAGTTTGCGATAATATTCCGAGTCAAACCCGGTCGCGACCACCGTCACCACCATCTCATCTTCAAGCTCTGGGCGAATCGATGCGCCGAAGATAATATTCGCATCCGGCGAAACCGCCCCAGTAATAATCTCCGCCGCCTCCTGAATCTCGCTCATCGCCATATCATAGCCGCCAGCCACAGAGAAGAGCACGCCGCGCGCACCATCAATTTTCACCTCAATCAAAGGCGATTCAATCGCCTGCTGCGCCGCCAAAGTCGCCCGGTTATCGCCAGACGCCCGACCAATCCCCATCAACGCCGATCCAGCATTCTTCATAATCGCCTTCACATCTGCAAAGTCGAGGTTAATCAAAGAATGTTCTGTAATCAACTCCGAAATCCCCTGCACTCCCTGCCGCAAGACATCATCCGCAATCTTGAAAGTCTCGGTCAGCGGCGTCCGCGGGTCAATCGTCTGCAAAAGTCGATCATTCGGAATCGTAATCAAAGCATCTACCCGCTGAGACAAAGCATCAATCGCCTTCTCCGCATTCTCGCGGCGCTTCGCACCCTCAAAAGTAAACGGCTTTGTCGCTACACCAACCGTCAAAATATCGCGGCCTTTCGACTCTTCCGCCACAATCGGACCAGCACCAGAACCAGTACCGCCACCCGCACCGAGCGTAATAAACACCATATCAGCCCCCTCGAGCGACTTTCCAATCGCCTCGCGACCATTCTCCGCCGCCTCGCGGCCCTTCTCCGGGTCACCGCCAGCACCCAAACCCTTACCAATATGAACCTTCACGTCTGCCGAAGAATGATGCAAAGCCTGTGCATCCGTATTCACCGCGACAAACTCCACACCAGACAGACCGATTTCTCTCATCCGGTCCACCGCAGAACCGCCCGCGCCACCTACACCGACAACCTTAATGCTTGCTGAACTTTCTACCTCTGTTGGCTTAATCTCAGGCATATTTTTCTCCACTTATTGTCTCTCTTTAGTATAACACATCTTCCTTAAGAATGAAGGAGTTTTTTGGGATTTAATTTTAACTAACCGCAATAAGGGCCTTTGTGGAGGGTAAGACTTGGGCTAGCGCCCCGGAGCGCCCTCCGCAAAAGTTCTTATTGCGGACTCGTTAGAACTTTCCGAAAAACTTCTTAAGTAACCCCGGACCCTTATCCGCTGACTTTTTGCCAGACTTCTTCCGCGATTTTTTCGGCGCTGCCGCTCGACCTTCATTCTCTGCCGAAGTCAACATCAAACCCACCGCTGCTGAAAACTCCGGCTTCTGAATCTTCTCTACTAGCCCAGACAACCCCGTCGACGCTCCAATTTTCACCGACATCCCCAGAGTCATCCGCACAAACTTATCAATATCTCGCATCCGCGCGCCGCCGCCAGTCAAAACGATACCCTCCGGCAACCGCTGCTCATACCGCGCCTTTTTCAGCTCCTTATGCACCAGCTCCAAAATCTCATCCAACCGCGCCTGCACCACTTCATCGATCTGATCCCGCTCAAAATGCAAATCCTTCCCCCGCCAGCGAATCACCACCGACCCCTCATTCTCTCCGAAACTTCCCGTCGCAAAGCGCCGCTTAATCTCCTCAGCCACTTCCGTATCGATCGCCAACATCACCGCAAGGTCATTCGTAATATTATTCGATCCAACCGGCACCACCCCGACATACTGCAAGTCGCTTTCCTCGTAAATCGCAATCCCCGTCGTCGAAGCCCCGATATCCACCACCGCGACCCCGTTTTCCATCTGTCGCTCATTCAATACCGCTCGCGCTGCCGCCACTACGCTCGGGACAACTCCTTCCGGCGTCACATTCGCCGACTCCGAAGCCTTCCTGAGGTTATCATAAGTCGAAACCAGCGTCGAGACCACATTCGCCTGCATCTCAATCTTCAGCGCCACCATCCCCAGCGGATCTTTAATCCCCGCCTGACCGTCCAAAACATACTGCAGCGGCACCACATCCAAAATCTCCTGATTCGCTGGAATCTCCCCCTCCAGCGCCACGTCCGTCAATCGCGCCAAATCCTCTTGGTTAATCTCATGGTTCGCAGTCACCGCCGCGATTTTCCCCTCTGTCCGCGTTGACAAAATCTGCGACCCGTTAATCGAAATCGTCGCCGCATTAATCTCATAGCCCCCCATCCGCTCTACTTCCCCCAAGACCTTATCAATCGCCTGCGCCGGCCCCGCCAAATTCACCACCGCCCCTCGACGCATACCGCTATTCGGCACCTCCGCCGAACCAATCACATTCAAGCGACCATCTTTCATCACGCTCGCCACAACCGCCCGAACCGTGCTTGTTCCGATATCGAGCCCTACTGCGTAGCGTGAAATTTCATCCATAAGCGTATTATACCACTATCACTCCGGAAGAGTCAACACCTCGCAGCCATCTTCCGTCACCAAAATCGTATGCTCGCAGTAACATCCAATCGACCCATCCTTCAATTTCACCGACCAACCACTCTCCGGGTCCACATAATTCGCCGGCTTCCCCAGACACGCCATCGGCTCAATACAAATCGCATCCCCCACCTTCAACTTATACCCCGTCCCCCGGATTCCATAGTTCGGCACCTCTGGTTTCATATGCATCTCACGCCCAATCCCGTGCCCCACATAGTTCTCAATCACCCCCAATTTCCCCTTCCTGAGCACCTTCTCCACCGCATATCCAATATCCCCAATCCGCGCCCCCGGCTCCACCTTATCCATCCCCGCCCAGAGCGCCTGCTCCACCGTTTTAATCATCTGTTTCACGGCCGGCGAACCCTTCCCCCCGACCAACATCGTGAACCCCGCATCCGTATAATACCCCTGATACAGCAAGTCCATGTCGAACGACACCTTGTCCCCCTCCTCGAAAGCATAATCCGTCGGAATCCCGTGCACAATCTCATCGTTAATCGAAATACAAATTGCCCCCGGAAAATCCTCCTCAAGATAATCATACGCCACCTTCGCCCCCCGCCGTTCCGTCTCTGACCGCACCCAAGCGTCCACCTCTTTCCCGGTCATCCCCGGCTTCACATATTCCTTCAAATCCCTGAGAATTCCGCCCAAAATCTTTCCCCCAGCCCGCATCGCGCTGACTTTTTCCTCTAGATTTTCCGGTTCTTGAACAATTTTTTTACTCATTTGCTGCCTTTCTGCCACCCATTGTGTGCCTACTAGGCACACAAATTACATATTTTATCTCTCCACTGCTCCACTATCTTCAACAATATCCGTCATTTCCATCCTCTCCGCACCCTCAATTTCGTCTACAACCGCCTTCAGCCTCTCATAAACTTCTTCCGGCGTCCCCGTTCCATCAATGTCCCGAATCGCCACACCTTTCGCTTTCAAAATCTCACAAACTGAATAAATATTTTGTTCAACAATCTGAAAACGCTTCTCAATCGCGCCCCTGTCAAGATCATCCGCCCGCCCCCGTAATTCCAGGCGCCGCACCAACTCATCTTTCGGCACATTTATCCGAACAATAAGTTTAATCACAGACGCAATATTCTCCGCAATCCACTCCGCCTGCTCCACATCCCTTGGGAAACCGTCTAGAATTGCATCTCGACCGCTCCTGACCACTTCCGCCATCTTCTGCGCCATCAACTTCACCGTCAACATATCGTCGACCAACACCCCCTGTTTCATAATTTCGTCAAACTGACCAGTTTCGCGTAAGACTTGCCCTGCCGACAGCCAAACCCGCCCCGTCTCGTCCGCCAGCATTTTACCCTGCGTACTCTTCCCCGAGCCCGCTAGCCCCATCAATATAATCATTTGTTCTCCTTCATCCCTATTATACTACAAAAATCCCTCTCATCCTTCCGAAAACCTTCACCCTCTCTTGACTTTTACAACAATCTATGATACAATAAGAAGATAGACCCTTTCAAAACTCCAAAATAGGGGTTGGCAGATTGAGAAAAGTTTGATATAATACCCAATATATGGCAATCAAAGTAACTAGGAAAGATCAGAACGAGGCGAACGAGAACTTGATTCGCCGCTTCAACCGCAAGGTTCTACAGAGCGGTATCATGCCTCTGAAGAAGTCGCAAATGCGCTTCTCGAAGCCGATTTCTAAACGTGAACGCCGCAGTAAGGCTATCATCCGCGAGATTCGTCGCGCCGAAAAAGCCGAACGCATGCGCCTCGGCCTCAAATAAATATCACCGGCTTAGCCGGTGATATTTATTTCTAAAGATGTCGCGAACAATATGTCCGGGCTTTTGCGGCGCCTTCCTCTGGAAGCGCGCCGTACGGACGTAGGAAATGAGCGAAGGAGGCAGAAACTAATCTGTCTCCTTCCGAATTGACGCCCGCCCGCGAAATCCATATGGATTTCGCAAAAGCCTCACACTCTCTCCAGCCTCAAAATCCTCCCCTCCACGCTCCGAATCCCTCGAAACTCATTCTCCGCCAAGGTAATCCACGCATTCACCGTATCCCCACCTCTGACCTCCAGATGTTCCTCCGGCGCATAAAACTCAATCAGTTTCATTGACTTTCCTGCCTTATCCCACACCATCAGCCGTAAATGTTGCTCATTCGCCCCCAACCTCGCCGCCTCCATCACTCGCACCTCTGGCAGTAAAAACACCGGCTCTTGGTTCCCCTCCCCATACGGCTCCAACTCTTTTAGCTCCTCAACCAATTCTAGCGAAAACTCCTCGAAGTCCTCCACCGCAAGATCCTCCCGCACCCCCAGAAACCTCTCCTGATTCGACAATCCCAGACCATCATAATACGCATTCACCGCCCGCCGGAAATCTTCCAACCTCCCCGGCTCCACTTTCACCCCACACGCCCCCGCGTGGCCACCACCCCCGATAATATATTCCCTACACGCATCCAGCGCCTCTGCCAGGCTAAACTCCCCAAAACTCCGCCCCGACCCCTTCAAAACTCCGTTCACCTCTGACAGGACAAACGCTGGCCGTTTATATTCTTCCGTCAAACGTCCCGCAATAATCCCTACCACCCCCTCATGCCAGTCCCCGCTCTCGACAATCACCGGCCCC
>CANDYV010000006.1 GCA_947425085.1 uncultured Candidatus Saccharibacteria bacterium
GTCGCTTGCAGTAGGTGTCGGCAATGTTCAGCCAGAAGGTGCCGTCCGAACGGAGCACCCGCTTCACTTCGTGGAATACTTCGACCAACCGTTCTATGTATTCCTCCGGTGTAGCTTCGCGCCCAATCTGTCCCTCCGCTTCATAATCCCGCAGAGCATAATAGGGTGGCGATGTCACGCAGCAGTGGATGCTGTCGGCTGGCAGGGTCCCGAGAACAGCACGGCTGTCCCCGGTCAAAATAGTGTCAATCGGAATCATGATTTTTTCTAACATAACGTCCCTCCTTCGCCGCCCTGACAGACCAGCGCCCACAGTTCGTCCTTGGTGATGACCGTAAACAGCCGGGGCTGCTTGTCAAAGGCCTCGCGGATGTGTTTTATGAGTTTTTCTTTCCGTTCCACAGTCGGCACGATCCAGATCGTGAGCGGGAACACGCCCGCCTCCTGCTGTTCCAACCCACTGCGGTAATACTTGTGATAGCGTTCACACTTGTCCACTACCTTGGAGGGGGACTCAGTGGCGAGGTCTACCTCAATGAACCACCTGTCTTCATACTGCCCGGACATTGTAATCGCAAAGAGGTCGGGCTTCAGCGACAACATGGAACCATATTCGCTGTAGGTGCGCCAACACTCCGGCTCCGGCTGGAGGGAGGTCAGTTTCATGCCGTGCTGCTCTCGACAGATTTCCGTCAGATGGACAGCCACTTCCGCCACTGCCAGCGAGTGGGCAAGGAAGTAGGGGCTCGCCTCAAAGAATCTCCTCATCGGTCTGGTGGTCTGTTCGTGGAGACGGAGCAGCCTCTCCCCAGCGTGGGTCAGATGCCAGACCAGCCCGCCAGAACCAGCCCGCACGCCACCGATACGGCGGGCGAGATGGTCGACCAGCCCCAACCCCCGGAGCCGTTTCAGGGAGCGGGCAGCGGCACGGTGCGCGGCAGTCGGTGTGGCGGCAGTATAGAAATACAACCGCTGGATCTGCCCAGTCAGGAGGTAGCGATAGCGTTGGACAGCGGTGAGAATGCCCCTGTCCCTCTCACTGAGCGCGGCGGCGGTTTCCTCCAGCTGCTGACGGGAGAGGCGGTGCGGCTCCTCCCCGGTGGCAGATGGAGAAGAAATGGAATTGATAAAAGAGTCGTGAACCATAAACTTGGAAAAATCCGGCGCGGGGCGGCTTTCCCGGCTTTTGTCACCCTCTTGAGGTGTCATGCGGTTTGACATTAGCGTTTCCTCCTTCCGATAGGCGTTTCCCCGGCGTTACCGCCTGGGGTGCTGTGGTTGATAACAGTTTTGAGGTAGCTCTCCTCAGTTTCCTCTGCTGGCGTGCCGTAAGCTCTCATGCTCCGGGCGTAGAGCTCCGCTGGGTCGCGGAGGGCTGGTGGCGGCAAAGTCCGCCCCATCACCCAGCCAGTGTTACGCCCTCCAGCTTGAAACGATGTATAAATCTGGTAGCGGGGCAGCGTCATAAAATCTTCGGCAGTAAGTTCCGGTGCCATCGCCGCCATATCTTTCGCGTCTTTGCTGTTCAGCCCGAACGCGATTTTGTTCCGGCAGTTAGCGTCTATCCCGGCCCGGATCTCTGGCGGCAGTTGGTCGCGGTATTGGTGCGCCAGTGTCAT
Organism: uncultured Candidatus Saccharibacteria bacterium; assembly: GCA_947425085.1. Lineage (GTDB taxonomy): Bacteria > Patescibacteriota > Saccharimonadia > Saccharimonadales > Saccharimonadaceae > Nanosyncoccus. The sequence goes on from CANDYV010000006.1 coordinate 1,620, forward strand.
GCCCACACCCAGCCCCCGCGCCTGTGCCAATGCGTCGCTCAGGTCAGCAGAAAGTGAGGATAGGTAGTCCTGTAGTTCATCCACATAGATACTGACGATGTGCCTCCGCTCCGCTGGGATGCTCGCTCTGGACAACGCCAGCACCCAAGTTAGACCTACAATCAGGCTTCCCAGCAACCGCCCTGTTTCATGGCCTACAATCCCCCGGTTAAGCGGCACCAGCACGATCTTTCTTTTGTAGAACAAATCCGTCAGAGAGAACTTCGGCTGGGCTTGTCCGAGGACATTCCTCAGTCCCGGACGGAGCGTAAACTGGCGCAGTTTATTTAGCACTGGCTCAATCTGTTGCCGCCGCTGTAAATCTGACAGCGCCTCGAACTGCGCCCAGAACGGCAAAAGCGCCACCTTGTCTTTCACGCTGCGAGTGATTTTCCGGCGGAAGTTCTCATCGGTGAGCAATGGCTGGAGCCAGAGCAGCGAGGCTCCATCAATTTCCACCAGCGTCAGCAGTGCGGCTGAGAGAATGTCTTGGATGCGCACTCCCCAGCTATCTGCCCACAACTCTTTAAGCACAGAGATCACCGCATCGGCAATCAAGGCTTTGTTCTGGTAGTTTGGAAACGCCAGCGGGTTAAACCCCACCGGAGCATCGCTGGACGGATCGATCACCACCACATCCTCGGCGCGTTCTTCCGGAATGCGGGCAAGGATGTCCGTTACAAGGTCATTTTTGGGATCGAGGGCAAGGACGCTGCGCCCAGCCTTGATGTCCGCGAGAATCAGGTGTAACATAGCGGTCGACTTACCACTGCCAGTAGGACCCGTGATAATCGTGTGCTCCCGGCTATCCCCTGGCGAGATACTGAGTTTCTTCGGCACCATGTCCATACTGACAGCAAAACTGCGGTCGTTTTGAGGGCTGTTCGGCTCTCTATGCCACAGGGGCGCGAGCAAAAGTCGCGGATGTAGCCCCGGCGTTCCGGGCAATTCCTCTTCCCCAGCCGGGAGCAGCAGGAAGCTGGCGAGCTCCTTCACCGACAGCCGCAGCGGAAAATGCCACGGCACATGAGCACTGTTGATTTTCTCTGGGTCATCCGTCTCATCATGGATGCGCACCCCAGCGGATTCCAGAACTTTAAGGGCAGAAATCAGGGTGCGGAGGCGGGCGGCGGCTCTCTCGTCCGATACGCCGATGCGGATTGCCGCCTCGAACCCGTGTTGCTCGGCTTTCTCCCGCACAGTTTTGCGGGTTTCTGCGGTCGCCTTGCTGACCGAGCCGAAGATAACCTCCAGCCAAGTAGCGTGCGGGTCGGGGAGTTCGGCAGACACCGGAGAGGGGGCAAAGCCCCTCCCCAGCACCACCTGTAGGACAGTTTCCGCGCTGCGCTTGTCCTCCGCCATCGCCGCCAGCCCTGCCCGAATTACGGACTGCGCGAGATTGGTGTTAAGCGACAGCACCGGACGGGTGATTTTGAGTTGACGCGCCAACCGGACAGGCGTGCGACTATTTCCGTAGACCTCGCAGAACTGAATGTCCCCGTGGGCAGAGAGCACCTGTGCGATTTTCCCGATAAACATCCGGTCGGCTCCCAGCAGATGCGTCACCCGTCCGTTCTTGCCCCGACACTCCCAAATCACTGCCCCGCGAGGGCTGAGCGCCGAGAGGTGGGTGAGAGCCTCCCACACATCTTCAAGGTTAAAAGGTCTTTGCCAGCTGACCTCCAGCCAGCAGATGTTTTCTATACAATGCTTACGCATAAGCCCACTCCTTTTTATCCACTCTACCACTTTCCCTGGGAACGATAGAACTTGTAAACACGCCAGCCGATAACTGCGGCGATGGCGATGACTGCGATGACGAGCAGATACACCCAAATCTCCAACAGATAGGCCACTGCCAGTCGGAGCAGGAAGGCACTCAGTGCCAGCAGAGCGCACGCTTCCACGATCCGGGTGATGAACTTCTTGGGCGGCTCCAAGCATTACACCTCCTTCCGTTTGTCAGGTTGGATTACTTTGTCAGAATAGGTTGGGACGGAGTAGCCGGGGATGATGAGGTCGCTGCCTCCGGGAGCCTCGAATCCCCAGGCATCCCATCCTGGCTGTCGGCGGCGGGCGAAAAGCTCAAGGTAGGGAGCGTCTGACAGCCGCTCAATAATCGCGTATTGTTCAGCAGGTTTCTCAGAATGGCGCAACTGTGGACAGAACATCCAGTTCGGCTGTGCGTGGAACTTCACCGGGGCCTTGCCACGAGTTGCGAACAGGCAGGTTTCGCTGGCGTTACGGATGTAGACCCCCAGTCCCAGCCGAGGCTTGATCCAATAAATCGCTGAACGATAAGTAAATCCCCACGCCTTGATAACCTCCAGCGCCTGCGGTATCAGCCCGTTTGGACACCAAAGATACAGATGCGCGTTATCCCCGCATAAATCCGCCACCGGCATCGCCTTGATACGCTCCAGCGACATCAGGTCGTAATGTTTGATGGCTCCATAATTTCCGCGCTGGTTGATGTCCCACGGTGGATCTGCGAGGATAGTCTTGTATTTCTTGGAATCGGTGTCCATAAATCTCCTGTTTCTTGCTTTTGGTGGACACTTTACAGAAAATAGCCCTCAGTTGCAAAGTTAAGCGTTATCAGTTTTATTAGCGAATAGACACACCATAACAGGGGTAAAAAGTCAAATAAGGGTAGCCATTAACCACTGTTGTAATTTTTACAACACTATCTTGACAACAGCCCATTTCCCATCTTTTTGACGGTCAAAACGGCTGTCCGCCCATGTGCCGTTGCGTCTCCCGGAGCATAGCGATATAAGCATCCAGGCTCATCTCGTGGAGCCTCGCCTGGTCTGATAAAAGCCGCCAGAGCATCCGGTTTTCCCGCCTCAGATGCTGGACTTCCCGGTCATAGACGGCCTTTACAATCACCCAAGTGATAGCAGCGACAAGGACCGTGATAAACAGCACATCATCTAAAGTCATCCTCACCACCTCCGAACCATGCCCGCCGCTTGCTGTGCGTAAGCGTCCACAATCTGCCGATACCGCGCCGCCGCCTCTGGAGTCATGCTGGAGAACTGCTGCTCCATCATGGAGAGGGCGGCAGTGTGCTCCATTCCGGATTTCGCTAACAGTGCCAGACAGCGGTCGTGGGTTGCCAGCACCATCGCCTCCTCCATCACTTCGCCCATCACCACGCTGGTGCGCCGGGGCAGAAGGTGCGCCCCGATACCGCGCTGGGCAGGGATAACCTCCACATACTCCGCATCAATGACCTCTCCGGGATACCTTTGATAGCTCATACTGTATTTCTCCTTTCTGATTTTCTGGGTGTGCCACAAGGGCAATGGGACTACCGAGGGGGCACCTCCTTTCCCGCCTGGGGTGTTCGCCCTTGCGTGATTGGAGCATAGCAGAAACGCCGCAAAGTGGTCGATTTGGGGAAAAGTTTTATTTTGCGGGGAAACACGGGGAAATGCGGGGTTTTACGGGAAGCAATTTTTGAGGCAGAATATTTGCCGTTTCTGTCATAAAAACCGCTAATACTTGACATTTTTAACAATGTGTGCTACAATGGTCAGTGTAGACTAACTCTAGGCACCTTGACAGCTTATAACAGCGTATCTCCCTGATTATTACAGATTTTGCTTGTTCTCTCTGAGGGCGGGCAATCATGTAATAATCAAAAATAAGGGGGATAATTATGAGAGTGTTAGAATACCGCCTTGACTTGGTCGGACAAGGTTACACCGTGGTTAGCGGCGATAAACGCTATGAGGACATACTCACAAGGAAGTGTCTGCCCATCCGCATGTATCGGCTTATCGAGTATAATAAGCCGGTCGACCAGTTTGAGGATTTGTTCGAGAATCTTCGGTTTAGCTACGACCTCGACAAAGGCACCGAGGAAGAGTTCCGCGAGAAATATGCCAACATCCTGCTCGGCAAAAGTCCTGAGTGGATAATCATCGCATTCCAAGTAACTGTCGGAGAGGTCTATGTAGACCTCTATAACACCAAGACTGAGGAAACTAGTTATTTCTCACTAAAGACCGACAAACATGGTTTCGGCCTCCGGTTTGAGGTTCCTCGCGCCGATGACGGGCCCGTTGCTGTCTACGATGTCAGAATCTATGGTGTTAAATCCGAGGCAGAGGATGCCCGCACAACCGTCACAGAATACATCAACCATGTGCGACGGGAGATTGAGTTCTTTCACAAAACCCCAGGCGGCGAAGAAACCTACATCGCAGTAACCGAATACGCTGATCTGTAAGCAAAAAATGACAGCTGCGGCATCGCCGCAGCTGTTTCTGCTTCTTTTGGTCCGGTGTTCGATTTGCGCTTTTCTTTTGCTACAAAATATGGTATAGTAAAGAACATCACAACGGGGGCTGGAGGTGATGGCTTTGATCGAAGACGTTGAGAGTGGCAAAAAGAATATCCGTGACTATCTGGAAAATGCTCGCTCGAACCCGGAAGGGCGTGCATATGAGCTCATCGAATTCCTAGAAGACGGAGATGTTTTGTCTGAAAGGTTTCCTAACAGAATAATCTCCAGAAATTATAGAACCGACAGAACCGAATATAATGCTTTTTGCAAAGCATACATGATCCATCTCTTCAACACCTTTATCGTAAATCCTGAAGATGCCGAAATTATGCTTGTTTCGTTCAACTACTTGCCTGAGTATGAACACGAAAAACGAGCCATCCAGCGTCGAGCCTTATACGCCCGTGAAAAATATGAACCACGCCATCCAGAAAAGAAGTTGGGTAAATCCATAGGTGCCAAAAGCAGAAGCCTTTACGACCAAGAATCCCGCATTATGAACGAACTGTCAAAAGTATTGGCAGAGCAGGCCGTTGCGCTGGGCGGGACGCTGGATATAGTTGATGAGGTTCTGACAGAACGGGAGCTCGCTGAAGTCGTAGAAACCGTTGATCCCGTCCTATATGATGTCGAGCCGGACGAGCTTCCCGAACCACACACACCCTCGCAGCTGATACCGCTTATGGAGGTCGAGCAAGTCAAAAACTTCCGCCAGAACTGCGATCCCAGCGGAGGTGCGTTATCCCCGATGCCAGATGTTTATGTAAATAACACAGCAGACGCTACCAACGTAACAAACGTGCAGGTAATCGTTGTGATGCCCGAAACCGCCAAACCGACAACGAGCACACGCAAGCAGCCACCAATAGAGCCAAAAACCAAAACACTAGCTCCATATCCTAGAGCAAAAATCCCTGCCCTTCCATCCCCAAAGCCTACTCCAATTCCACACCGCCCTCCAACAAAGAGCTGCTGGCTCATAGTCCTGGCTTTGATTGTTGTTGGACTAGGCGTAATCTATATGGCATTTTCCCATTTGCCCGATTCTGAGGAGCCGAGCAATCCTGCTATTGTGGGACCGGAAGATACCGAGTTCGGAAGTGATACCACAGATACTCCAGACAACAGCGGACCAGGTAATCGTGTTCAAATTGATAGAGCCGATGATGCCACTAACGGCAATGAGATTCAAGTTGATGGAGATAATGACTCTGGCCAGGATACTCAAATTGTCGAAAATACCAGTCCTGGCATCAACATCCAGCCCGATGACCCATCTAAGGTAAACAGTAGCCCTGGCCTTCACATTCAGTTCAACGAGAATACTAGCCCTGGTCTTAATATCCAGAAAGACCAAGAATAACCCTCCTCCGCCCCAGCCCTTCGCGGGCTGGGGATTTTCTACATCTGAACATCTGATAAAATTATAGCTGTGGAGATCGGGCACAACGAAGGCAGCGAACGGAGGCCGTCCCGGACCGATTGATGCTGTTGGACGGATTGATGTTGCTGGTGCCGTTGAAGTTGAGGCTGTAGGCGTTGGTGCCGTTAGAATTTGGTGTAGACGACCAGTAATAGCCGTTGTTCCCGGCGTTGGCGAACAGGTTGCTGGTATCCTAGCCGACGTAGCCGCCCCTAACGAACCACACTGAAATACGATGTCGGATAGAAACCATTTGAGTTCGATATAAGCCGTAACTTACATAAATTATCTGACCTGTCGCTTTTTATCGCTTGAGGAGGTTTCACGATCTCCAAGAAAAGAACGCTGTCGAGCCGGAGCATAGATAACCCAAGGCGTGACCGCTGTTCCTGTAGGGTTTTATACCTACACGATTATTATAACATCCCCTGCGTATTATCCCGACCATCGACACCATTTTCACTATTTTGCGGGACAATATCCTCTGAAATCGCGGCTTTTTTGCGTTTGATAAACCATCGAACCATAAGCCCAACAAACGCTATCAAACTCACGCCAACATAAACCGCCGCCGTTATATCCCAAACTGTCCAGCCGCTATCGGGTGTCTGTTCAGTAAGGGCTGAATCAGGACATTTCTTCTCATCTTCATCGCTACTCAACGAGGTCTCCCTATCCTCTGTTGGAGTGCCGTTTTCGTCCTGGTTGATCTGGCCTGGAAGCGGTGTTTCTACTTCCTTTGCGATGGTGGTTGGGCGAACTACCAATGTGCTTGTGCCGAGCGTCCATTCTAGCTTATCTTGCGTATTGCTATAAGGATTCCATACGGTGGCGTTACATTCACTACCTTGGTGCCCTCTACACGTTCCACAAAGATTCCCGCCGCCAATTGGAATCATAGCAACTATTTCCAGACTTCCTTCTCCCGTGAACTCCACTGGCGAGTGTAAGTTTATGCCTACCCCACTTTCCGCAGTAATCATATTGTCCCCGATAAGTTCAATAATCGTTTTACTCATCCCGCCAGATGGCGCACATGTTCCGCAACATTCTGCGTATATTGTTCCACCATGATAATTTGTGAGTGTAATCTTTAAGATTTCTTCCCCACTATCACTTGTTATTGGCTCCGTTTTGAACGATCCATCCTCACTTTGGCCTCGTCCACAGGGCGCGGAAGTATCTCCAACATCAGCATACACTGTCCATGCGCATGCGGCTTCAGCCTCATCAGTGTTTAACCCTACGACACCAGCGAAAACTAACACCAATCCCGTTAATAGACGCAGTGAGCTTTTTGCTTGTGCTTTTAATCGTTGCTTTTGCCTAATCACTTATTTCTCCATTTATTTCCTAACTTGTAATGGGATCAGTTTAATCAAAAAAGCGACCACATGTTAGTCGCTAAACATCCACAAATCAAGTCTTTAGAGCTCAATTTGCTACACATGGTCGCATTTATGTTCTAAAAACTTATACGTTGCGGTGAACTTTGAATGTGGATATTTAGCTACTTTTATTATAGCATATACCGCATTAAAACGGCTAAAACAACTCCACCCCCAAATACGCCCTGTCCAAATCGTCCTGCGCCACGCCGAGGTATCGTTTCGTTACCTCGTAGTTGCTGTGATTATAGATGTCCATAATCACCACCGGCGACACCGCCTTGCTCGTCCAAGCGTGATAGCCCCAGGTCTTGCGGAGGCTATGGCAAGCGATTTTCCCTATAATTCCGACAGCGACCGCCGCCGCATGAATAATTCTCCATGCCTGAACCCGGCTGATTGCTTTCGGCTCCTTCCGGTTGCTGGCGAAGATAAACTCGCCCCGTCTGTGCGGAAAATATAGCCGCAAGGCGTTCAAAACACACTTGTTCAATGCGATGGTCTTGGCTTTCCCGGTTTTCTTCTCGGTGACCGTCACATGGGCGCGGAACTCTCCGCGTTCCTCGTCATACACATCCGACCACTTTAGCCGGAGCAGGTCGCTGATGCGAAGCGCCGTGTGCGCACCCACGACAATCAGGGCGTAATTGCGCAGTTGTCCCCGCTTCAAGAAGTATTCTCCCAGTTCTCTCAGCTGGTTTTTGTCCCGGATCGGTTCTGTTGCTGCCATGATAAAAGCCTCCTCGTCTCTGATGCGTTACAGTATAGCGCATCTCTGGGCGAGGGGGCTTTGTAACATTTTTATAGGTCGGTTACATTCTGCCGCCCCTCAGCACCCTACGCCCTACCCGTACGATGCCCGTTTCCAGATTTTTTAGTTGGAGCCTGCGGAAAAGGCTTGAATATCGCCGTCCAGAGTGCTAAAATAGGTATCACTTCTATAATTCTGTTACATCTTGAAATGGGGGCGCGTTTTTATGCTGAAAAAACGGATTCTGTCGGTGATTTTGTGTCTGTGTATGGTGGTGGGGATGCTGCCAACCGTCACGTTGACGGCACAGGCAGCAGGGACAGGAATTATTGACAAACTCAATAATCTAAAAAACAGTTATCCTGATGGAAGCTATTGGACGGTGAATGGCGGTCCTTGCCCTCCGCCTACAAGCGATTATCAGCACACCGACCACAGTAACTGTAATTGGTATGACGGAGCGTCAGAATGTATGGGATTTGCTCGTCTGCTTTTTTATGAAGTTTTTGGTATAAAATGTTCAACGCTTGAGAGTCAAAAGAGATATGACCGTGAAAATGTATCAGTTGGGGATTATATTCGACTCGATGGAGATACGCACTCGGCAATCGTCATAGGGAAAAATGGGGATCAGCTTACTTTGGCCGAGTGTAACTTCGGCGGCAGATGTCAAGTTAAATGGGGGAACAGGCCCTCTGGTTATGCTGCCTACATAAGTAATATTACCTTTTTTATTCATGCCCCGCAGGACGTCTATGACCGGGTAAACGGTTCCACCGCATCCGCACAAAACATCGGTGACGACTTCTATGCCTATATCAGAAATACTCACAGCGGGCTTGCTCTGGAAAATCACAGCAATAATGTCCAGCTTGCCACAGTAGACGATTATGATCCGCGGCAAATCTGGTATTTCACTCATCTTGGATATAATCAGTATAAAGTTATCAATATGTATGATGGCCGTTGCCTAGATACTGATGGAGCGAGCGTGCGGGTGATGTCGTATACAGGAGCCTCAAAGCAGCTCTGGCAAGTATGTGCGACAGACGATTATTCCACTTATACCCTCTACTATATTGCTCCACCTGAGTATGGTGAAAATAATGCTAATCATACATTAGTTCTTGATGTGACATATGGAAATGACGACTATGTTCCCGCTGGGAGAGATGTTCAACTCTCGCAAAACTGGTTCGGCGGCAGTGGCGACAGTTTTGTGAATGGAGGCCCCTTCCATAAAGCGCAGACATTCCAAATTATAAAAATCAGCCAAGAGGATGTATCGCGTCTCATGGCCAGTGATCTTGGCAGTGATTTCTACTCCCGCATCGAGTTTAACGGCACCTATCTGCAAACCACAGGCAGTGGAACCCTTATTGAAAACCACAGAGGAATAAATGTCGCAACGACCAAAACACAGGCGAACGATCCGCGCCAAATCTGGCATTTTATGCGACAGTCCGACGGTTCTTATAAAATTGTGAACGAGCATAACAGTTGGTGCTTGGATATTCAAACAAAAATTGCGGGAAACAACAAAAATATTTGGACTTGGAGTGACGACCACGGCGGCAATTCCGCACGCTGGTATCTGGTTCATTCTCCCGGCGATTCTACCTATCGCATTGTTTCTGCGCTCAACTATCCCAGCGAATTATATTCTATCAACATTCCAAACAGCAGCATAGATGAAGGGGCAAATGTCGAACTCTTCTCGCAGCAGTCCGATGTGAACCAGCAGTTCGCGATTTCCAGCATTTCTTACACGCGCCCCGATAAGCCTTCTGAGCCGGTCAATGTTAAAGTGAATACCGCATCGGATATGGTCACAGTCACTTGGGATGAGGTGTCATCTTCCAGCATATACGACAATCGCCAGTATGAAGTGTGGCTGGAATATGAAAATAATGAAACCAACCCAGTAGAAAACTCTTATCAGGTCGCAAATGGAACCAACTGCATATTTAATGCCACTGATTCCACACTTCCCACTGGCAACTATACTGTGGGCGTCCGTTCCGTCAACACGATGTATCGTGGCTATCGCTCCGATGATTCAACCGTAAACTTCACCATCGCACCCGAACTTGCCACCTACACAGTCAGCGTCAACGCCACAACAGGCGGCACCGCCAGCGGCGGCGGGACTTGTCGGGACGGAGATTCTATCACTATCACCGCAACCCCCAGCAATGGTTATCATTTTGTCAAATGGACGGAGAACGGCAGCGAAGTCAGCACCTCCGCCAGCTACACCTTCACCGTGAACGCAGACCGCAATCTCACCGCTGTTTTTGAGGAAGACGAAAAACCTACTCCGACCTATAACATCAATGTTAGTGCTACGGCGGGCGGAAGCGTTTCTGGCAGCGGAACCTATGACGAGAATACTTCCGTCACAGTTATCGCTACCCCTGGCACCGGCTATGAGTTCAAGGAATGGACGGAGAGCGGCTCTCAGGTCAGCACCGATGCCAGCTATACCTTTGCCGTGAACGCAAATCGGACGCTTACCGCAATCTTTGAACAGGCAGAAACCCCTCCGCAGCCTGTGACAACTTATAGCGTCAGCGTCACCGCCAGCCCCGTAGAGGGCGGCACCGTGACGGGCAGCGATACTTATCAGGCTGGCGCATCCGTTATAGTTACCGCAACCGCTGCCAGCGGCTATGAGTTCAAAGGCTGGACAGAAAATGGCAGTCAGGTGAGCACCAGCGCCAGTTATACATTCACTATCAACACCAACCGCATCCTCACTGCCATCTTCGAGGAAAAGGAAGAGAACCCACCCACACCGCCAACTCCGACAACCTATACTATCAGCGTCAATGCCAGCCCCGTAGAGGGTGGCTCGGTCAGTGGCGGCGACAGTTATAATGAGGGCGAACCTGTTACTATCACAGCTACCCCAAACAATGGCTATAAGTTCGTGGAGTGGCAGCTGAACGGCTCTCAGGTTAGTATTAATCCCAGCTATACCTTCACCGCCAGCGCCTCCCAGACCTTCACCGCCATTTTCGAGAAGGTCGACACCCCGACTCCGCCAGAACCAACCCCAACCACCTACACAATCAGCGTCAACGCCAGCCCCACAGTAGGAGGCACTGTCAGCGGTGGAGGTAGCTTCACCAAAGGCACCTCCGTTACCGTCACCGCAGCCCCGAACGCTGGATATGAATTTAAGGGCTGGGTGGAAAATGGAACTCAGGTCAGCACCTCCGCCAGCTACACCTTCATCGTCAACACAGATTGGGCGCTTACCGCAACTTTTGAGAAAAAGATAGAAGAACCGCCCACACCTCCGACACCGCCAACCCCGGTCAAATATATCATCAGCGTCAGCGCCAATCCCGCAGCTGGCGGCACGGTTAGCGGCGGTGACGCCTACGAAAGCGGCACATCCGTAACTGTTACGGCAGTCCCGTCCAACAATTATCGGTTTACGGGCTGGTCAGAAAACGGACAGCAAATCAGCACCAACCTCAACTATACATTTATCGCTGACTCGGACAGAACCCTTGTTGCCGTGTTCACCTATACCGGCGGCAGTTCCAGCCCTAGCACCCCCAGCGTTCCAAGCACTCCCACCACCAATCCGGGCGGCACTCACGGTGGCGGTTCCGCAACTACGTCCAGCCCCACACCGTCTCTTCCAGTTAGCACTGCCGAAACCACCAGCAACACCACAGCAACCACGGCCTCACCCTCTGCCGCAATCAAAGGAGATACGGCAACAATCACCATTTCATCTGCGGTTGCTGATGAGATTATCAAGCAAGCCGTGTCCAACGACAGCGATCAAGTTATAATCTCGCCAGTAGTCAAAGGCGATGTGACAAACGTCGAAGTGACGATTCCCGCCAATGTTCTGGATGAGGTTGGTCAAAAAACCGATGCCGCTCTTCTCCTTTCCACCCCTGTAGCCGATATAGCGTTCACCAACAACGGACTGTCCAACCTGTCCGAGCACGGCGCGGTTACAGTCACGGCAGACACCAGCGAAAACTCCATCGCTCTCACAATCTCAGCGGGAGGGCGGGGCGTAGAATCCGTTAGAGGTGGCATCACACTGACCGTCCCCATCGAACAAAGCGCCCCCGGAACGGTTGCCGTTTTGGTTCACGATGACGGCACTCGCCAAATCATCCGCAAATCTGTCGCCAGCGATGGTTCAATCGCGATTCCCCTGGACGGCCCCGCCAAGCTGGAGATTATCGACAACACCAAGCCCTTTTCTGATATCCCTGCCGAGAATTGGGCGGCAGATGCGGTAGCCTTTACCAGCGCACACGAATTGTTCAACGGCACCAGCAACAACATCTTCAGCCCCAACCTCCCCATGACCAGGGGGATGCTGGCGGTCGTGCTTCACAATCTGGAGAATAATCCAAGACAGGCTTTTAGCGCAGCATTTTCCGATGTGGCTGGCGGCGCATGGTATTCCGATGCTGTCGCTTGGGCGGCAGAGCGGGGCATCGTTGCCGGCTACGGCAACGGACTGTTCGGCCCCAGCGATAACATCACCCGTGAGCAGTTAGCTGTGATACTCTGGCGCTATAGCGGAGAGCCAGCCGCCACCAACAAAGAACTGCGGTTCAGCGATGCGGACAGCGCCAGCGATTATGCTCTGGACGCTCTGCGCTGGGCTGTAGAAAACGGCGTTATCAACGGCTACGGCAACGGTGTCCTCGCGCCCAAGGGACTTGCCACCCGCGCCCAAGTCGCACAGATGCTCATGAACTATCTGAAAAAATAATCCCCTCATACCAGACCAGCGGTCAGCCAATTTCCTCGGCTGACCGCTGGCTTTTGTGTTATTTCTTGGCATAGTCCCATCGACTTCTAATCTTGACTCCGTTCGCTCTCAGGCAGCGGATCACTACTTGCGGATGGACGTGGAAACATTCAGCAATTTCCTCAGTCGTGCGCATCTCGTCATACATAGCGACCACTGCGTCAGCATTCAGCCTTGCTTGGGCTTTAGCCCTAGTAACCTCAACTCCGTGTTGTCTCAACAGTTTATTGATGGTCGTTTTACTACAGCCAAACCGCTCTGCGAGTTTGATGGTGGTGGTTTCGCCGGATTGATAGGCAGAAACCATCTGTTTGATGTCAGCCTCGGAAAACTCTCTGCGATATGGTTGTTTCAAACGTTTTACTGCTATTTCCCCAAACACATCAATTTCTCGGTTGTGCCTCTCCGCATCATCTGCTATAATAAACGTAACGGCTTGACCGAAGTTTTTCGCGGCCTGGATGACCTTGACTTTCTGGCGAATAATAGCGTCGTATTGGTTTGGGTCAGGCTCTGTTAAGCCCACCACAACTTTGATTTATTTAATTTTCACTAAAATCATTTAGCTATGGAAGCAATTCTCATCGTCATCGGCATTCTCACTATCATCACCCTCGCCGTTGGCATCTACCGCCTCGCTAACCGCGACAAACACGAAGCCAGCATCCTCCGCGTCCACGGCAAAGTCCAACGCCGCGAAAACTTCAGCACCGTCATCTTCGCCATCATCTCCATCATCGGCCTTTTTGCCCTCCTTTTCATCTTCACCGCCCTCTAGAGCCCGAGAGTCGCCTCGCCAAAAAAGCCTCAATCACACCTATCAACAACTTATGCTATAATATTCTCATGCAACTCATCGTCGGCCTCGGCAATCCCGGCCCAGAATACAACTTCACCCGCCACAACTTCGGCTTCCTCGCCCTCGATTTTTATACCAAAATCCACAACCTCGAACCCTGGCAAAAGCCCAAGCTCCACGCCCTCTGGCTGAAATCCGGCGACAAAATCTTCATCAAACCCCAAACTTTCTACAACGACTCTGGTCGCGCCGTCGCTGAATTCGCCAATTTTTACAAAATCCCCCTCGAAAACATCCTCATCGTCTGCGACGATTTCAATCTCCCGTTCGACAGCTTCCGCTACCGCGCCAAAGGCAGTAGCGGCGGCAACAACGGCCTCAAATCCATCTCCGAATATCTCCATACGACCGATTTCCCGCGCCTCCGCCTCGGCACAGGGAACGACGAACTCCGCCAAAAACTCGGCGACGTCAACTTCGTCCTCAGCCGCTTCACCCCCGAAGAAAAATCCTCCCTCCCCGACCTCCTCTCAAAAATCGCCGCCGAAATCGACCGCCTCTAGACATAAAACCACTTAACAAAAAGTTAGCCCCCTAGCAATGCTAGGGGGCTACCCACATCTGATGTGGCAAATTTTAAGCTACTTGGAAAAAGAAAACATCGGCTCCGACAGCGAGCCAACCCCGCAATCTCCGTCTTAACGGTTCAGCGAAGCGGCCCGCAGGCGCCAATCAGTCCTCAGCGGAATCTTCCACCTTGTTAGCCTTGACGGCGGCGGCCTCCTCGGCCGCTTCCTTATGCATGGCGTCGAGCGCCTGCCGCACGGTCTTGTCGCCCTGCTGACGCGCTTTTTTGACGTCGATGCGCTTGGCGATTCTCGCCTGCGCCGCTCTGCTCTGCTTGCTCATGGAATACCCTCCCTGCTATCTTCGCCCGCCTCGTTCGCGGACAGAATCATCATGAATCAGTTATCAGCTTCGGTCGGTCATTAGCCTCACGCAACCAACCACAAGGCTGGCGCCACGTTTAGGCCTCGCCGTCCTCCGGCGCCTCCTCGGCTTCCTCAGCCGCCGGCTCCGCATACAGCACAGCCGAACTCCGGCTCACACGCGCCATATGCAGCTTATCCGCCGGACAATACACCAGCACGAACTGCGTGCCCGCCTTGAAAGCCGACAGCCCCTGACCGTCGTCCAGACCGTTCGTGACGCCCATCGGGACATCCTCAACGACCTCGACGCGAACCTCCAGCTCACGGTGCGTGGAATCCATCATCTTCTTGGCATCCTTGCGCCGGCGCTCACGGACATCCGTCACACGCAACTTCGCCGTCACGCGGCCAATCAGCGTGCTGTTGTCCTGACCGCGCACCTTGCGCATCAGCTCCATCTTCTGGATCTCGCCGCTTTCCTTGGCCGCCCGCAGATCATACTCGCCGGCCACGCCGTAAGCCCACACATCGAACTTCGGCATACCATTCTTCTTTCCCATTTATTAACTACCTCCTTGAGGCATAGTACTCCAGGCTCATCCGATTTTCCGCCAAATTCCAGCCATTCGCATCTTAAAACGCCAATGTCAAAAAATTCAGCAAAATTCGCATCGTTTCGCCCAGGCAACTCCCATTATAACACTCCATTTTCTCTCTGTCAATCTCAAAAAATCACCCAAAATGTGATAAAACTATTGACATTTATGCTTATCTGTGCTACAATGGAAGTAATCTGGCAAATCCAATACACCGCCAGGGAAACCGAGGTTTGGCAAATCCCAAACGCCACAACCTAGTCCGGGCTCACCGCCCGAGTTAACAGGAGGTACTATCATGAAATTCGGAACCACGAACATCGCCTATGGCATCAACACCCATTCCGCTGACCCCAACAACCCCACCCGCTACACGATCGACGATCTGATCGGCCTCTCCAGGAACTCTATTCTGGACGGCCAGGCCCCGGTCGAGTTCGACATCACCAAGTTCCACAAGAGCGCGAGCGGCGACATCCAGACCGTCAACGGCGCCGGCACCGGCCACATGTCCTTCTTCCCCGAGGGCTATCTCTACCGGGATCAGAAGGGTACCAAGGTCGTCCTCTATGGCTACGCCACCGAGGATGCGGTCCTGCCCGGCAACGACGCCATCGCCACCGTGACTGACACCTTCGGCCAGCCGGAAACCAACGGCGCCGGCCAGGAAAAGAAAGATGCCTTCACCGGCATCAAGGAGAGAAGCGTGGTCCTGGTCTGTTTCGACGAGGGAAATCAGGATGGCTACATCGTCCTGACCATCACCGACGAGTGGGGCGTCATGTTTGCCCCTGTGGAGGAGAACCGTCCGTTCCAGAACGTTTCCAACGACACCGTGTCGCTGTGGAGTTTTCTGCTGCGGATGCTTCCTCCCGTGCCCATCGCCATGGTCGGAACCGTCGACGACGCCGACCTCAGCTGATTCGCCAGAATCTAAGAGGAAACAGCGCCGCCCAGCTCCGTCTAAGTCCATAAAAAGGCTTATGGCAGAGCGCATGCCGGAAATCTTCGGCGAAAATCCCACTCCGCCACCAGACTGGCACTCATAATCAGTACCCCCAGCGAGGGATACCCTCTCTTTAGGCCCTGCCGAGCGCACTATGCGCGAGGCGGGGCCTTTTTACATCTCCAAATCTCCCCGCATCTAAAATCCCCCGCAAACCACGATCAACTCGATCCGCACCCTTCACCTCATCACCCACTTATTCGCCCCGAGCGCCCGCACTCGCCCCTTGATCTCCAACATCGTCATCGCCTGGCTAAATTCCGCCGCCTGAAGCGCCGCCCTGACTAGAATCTCCTCCCCATCCCGCACGCCCGCCGCCAAAACCCGCAAAATCGCCGTTTCTTCCTCAGTATCGCCCGAAATTTCCGCCACCCGCCTTTTAGACGAACGCCGCGGAGTAGGGAACAATAGCTCCAGAACATCCTCCACCCCCGTATACGGCGTCGCGCCTTGACAAATCAGCCGATTACACCCCCTTGACATCGGACGCGTTATATCTCCTGGCACCGCGAAAATCTCCCGCCCCTGCTCTAGCGCGTGTGCGGCTGTATTTAGCGACCCGCTCCTCTCCGCCGCCTCCGGTATCACCACGACGTCCGCGAGCCCAGAAATCAAGCGATTTCGCCTCAAAAAGCATGTTTTCGCATGATAATCCCGCCCCTGAACCGCCCCAGGCGGCAATTCACTCATCACGCACCCGCCAGTTTTCACAATTTCCTCCGCCAAACCCCGATGCACCCGCGGATAAATCTCATCAATCGGCGTCCCGAGCACCGCCACCGTCACCCCTCCCGCCTCCAGCGCACCCCTGTGCGCAATCGAATCAATCCCATACGCCAGCCCCGAAACCACCACTCCGCCCCGCTTCGCCACAGCATAAGCCAGCTCATGCGCCACCATCTCGCCATATTTCGTCGGTTTTCTCGTCCCCACAATCGCCACCGTCTTCGGTCGCTCTCCCGGACCTTTCAAGCCTCCCTCAACTTTTTCGAGACTATCGCCAGTCTCCATCCGAGAATCCATCGCCAAAGGCAATTGCCGAGCCGCCATTTTTGTCTCTTCGTCCACTTCAACCATTCCGAAAGACGCCTTCTTGTCCACCACGGCCGCCCCGGAAGGCACCTTTTTGTCCACCCCAAAAACCTGATTTCTCGGCATTTTTCCATAAAAATATAACATTTTAGGCGCAAGCGCAATAGACGCTAACACCTCTGTAAAATCAGACTCTTGAGGTCGAATTTCGTTGTTTTGTGAAAGAAAATGTGAAAAAAGTATTGACATTTAATTCTCCGTGTGCTATAATGCTTATTAGTTAGAGTTAATTGCATCACATAGCTCCAACTGTACCTAAATAAATCATAATTTTGCTACAAGTTATAATCTTCGGATTTTAACCTGTAATACAAAATTGCGTGCTTTTGAAACCCCTAGGGTTTGCGATTTCTCTTTTTTGGTCGCAGACTGTAAGTATTACCTCCACTTTTAGGGTCACTTTCGAAGGCATAGCAATCCCTGTAACCGGCGGACCCCGCGATTGTGTGAGGTGGGTCGCGCTTCTGGGGCAACCCGGAGTCGAACGACGATGCGTTATAGGGCCAAATAGCCCCAGGTGATGCCCACCCTTACCTGGGGCTTTTTGGTACCCAAAACTGCTTACGCTTAACACGCCACAGCCCCAGACAAAACGCGCGAAATATTCAGATCCATCAAAACTATGTAAAATTGCTGGCGGGACTCACCAAAAAACTCACCGAAAAACTCACCAAAAAGGCTTGCCAAAGCTTCGCAGTTCGGCTACAATAAGATTAGACATAACTATTATGTTAAGGTACAAATAACTGCAAAAGGGTGATACTACTTCTTTACGACCACAACGATCGTGATAGTAGTATCATTTTTTTGTTGGCTGCGTTTGCAAATAGTCACGCAGAAATCGCAGCAACTCGAGCAATAAACTTATCAGCATATCCTCTCCTTTCCGCCATCTAACTCCACCCTCTACCTTTTAATGTCCAATCCGCCCGCCATGCGCCCCAGTATATAGCAAATCTTCTCAAAATAACAAGCACAAGCACGAAAGAAATCACATTTTCTTCGCACACGCCAAAAATCTTCAAAAATCCGCCATTATACCACAAATCGTTCAAAACTTACAAGCACAGCCTTTTACGACTTTAGCGCAAGCATTTTCCAAGAAAGCAATAGCGGATTCCCGCAAAATACACAAAACCAACAAGCCACCAAAATACCCTGCAAAATCTTCCGCCGAGCGCTTGACATGTGTGTTATTATAAATATATGCCTAAAAACTTAGTGATCGTCGAGTCTCCGGCCAAAGCCAACACTATCGAGAAATACCTCGGTAAGGATTTTCATGTTCTCGCCTCCGTCGGCCACATCAGAAAAGACACCAAAGTCGACAAATCCACTTTCGATGTCACTTACGAAATCGACCCTGGGCACACTAAAATCATCTCCGATCTCAAGAAAGCCGCCAAAGCCGCCGATACCGTCTGGCTAGCGACCGATGAAGACCGCGAAGGCGAGGCAATTTCTTGGCATCTGATGGAAGTTCTGAAACTCCCGAAGGGAACGAAGCGTATCACTTTCCACGAAATCACGAAGCCGGCCCTCGAAGAAGCTATCAAAAATCCCCGCACCGTCGATATGGATATGGTCGCCTCGCAACAGGCTCGCCAAACCCTCGATATGCTCGTCGGCTACGACCTCTCTGGCGTCGTGCGTCGCAAAGTTCCGGGCGCTATCTCCGCCGGCCGCGTCCAGTCGCCTGCCCTCCGTCTCGTCGTCGAACGCGAAAAAGAAATCGACGATTTCGCCGGCAAAGCCAAATTCAAAGTCACCGGCAAATTCCAAACCAAAGACAAAGATGAGCTCCCTGCCGTCCTCGACAAAACCTTCGACACCGAAAAAGCCGCTACTGAATACCTCGAAAAAATTAGCCAGGCCGATTTTGAAGTCGCCGACATTACGACCAGCCCCGGCACCCGCAAACCCGGCCCGCCCTTCACGACCGCCTCAATGCAAATCGAGGCTAACTCTCGCCTCGGTTTTTCCACCCGCACGACCATGACTGCCGCCCAGGCTCTCTACCAAGCCGGTATGATTACCTATCACCGCACCGACAGTCTCAATCTTTCGAAACAGGCTATCGCGATGACCGCCAGCTACATCGAAAACAACTTCGGCAAAGAATACCTCAAAGTCCGCAATTTCAAGACTAAATCCGCCGGCGCCCAAGAAGCTCACGAAGCCATTCGCCCGACGCATATCGAACAAGAAGTGGCCGGCAAGAACGAATATGAAAAGAAGCTCTATCGCCTAATTAGAAATCGCACCCTCGCAACCCAAATGGCCGATGCTCAGACCGAGAAAACTGTTGTAAAAATCACAACACCCTCCGAGCTAAAGCATACTTTCGAAGCTAAAGGCGAAGTAATCACTTTCGACGGCTTCCTCAAAGCTACTGGTCGCGCAAAAGAAGATGAACTCCCAGCCCTTACCGCCGGCGACAAACTCAATACCGAAGAAATCATCGCCCGCCAGAACTTCGCAAAACCCCCCGCTCGCTACACCGAAGGTTCGCTCGTCAAAAAACTCGAAGAGCTCGGTATTGGTCGCCCATCGACTTACGCTTCCATTATGTCCGCTATTCAGGCTCGCGGTTACGTTATCAAGGGTGAATCCGAAGGTGAACCGCGCGATGTCATTCAGCTCAAACTCACAAAAGGGAATGTTCAACGCGAAATCGTCACCGAAAAAACCGGCTCGACCAAAGGCAAACTGCTCCCGACCCCAATCGGTGAGCTTCTCGCCGGCTTCCTGACCGATAACTTCAACAATATTGTCGACTATAAGTTCACCGCCAACATCGAAGAAGACCTCGATAAGATCGCCGAGCACAAACTCGAGCGCGTCAAGATGCTTCGTGATTTTTACGGCCCCTTCGAAAAAGAAGTTATTAAGTCCGACGATGCCGCCCGCTACAACAACGCCCGCGAGCTCGGCAAAGACCCCGAGACCGGCCGCCCAATCTACGCCAAAATCGGTCGCAATGGCGGTTTCATCCAGCTCGGCGACAATGAAAAATCTACCGGTGAGAAACCTCGCTTCGCACCCCTCCCGAAAGGCAAAACTGAAAAGACCGTCACCCTTGAAGAAGCCCTCAAGCAGCTCGCTATGCCCGCCCTCCCGCGCACTCTCGGCACCACCAAAGACGGTGCCGAACTCATCGCCGCAAGTGGTCCCTTCGGCCCCTACCTCAAAGCCGGCAAGTATAACATCCCGATCAAAAACTACGACCCTTATACCATCGATTTCAAAACCGCCGCTGAACTCTACCAAGCCAAAGTCGACTCTATCGTTGCCGACTGGGGCGATATCATGATTATCATCGGCGCTTACGGCCCTTATATCAAAGGTCCCGGCCGTTTCAATAATGTCAAAATTCCAAAAGACGAAGATCCTAAGTCAATCACTCTTGAAGAAGCCAAAAAGCGCCTCGATGAAAAGCCAAAAGGTCGTGGCCGTTTCGCCCGCAAAGCCACAGCCACATCAAAATCTGCCTCAAAGACCACAAAAACCACTAAGACCGCCGCCAAGAAAACCACCACCCGCAAATCCACTACGACCGCCAAAAAGTCAACTACTCGCAAGACCGCCGCAAAAACCACGGCGAAATCTAAAACTGCCAAAAAATCCACGAAATAATCTCCCAAAACCACCAAAAAAGTGCTATAATAAATCATAGAAAGCCAACGAAATCGAGTTTTTGCAAAATATTCAGCGAGTTTTACATATTACGCTACACAATATATAAGACTTTCCGAAAAACTTCGTAAAAACCTTGAAAAAGCCGTTGACAGTAACATCAAAATATGCTATCATAAAGTAAATGTAATATTAATTTTATGTTCGGGTGGGGAACGAAAGGGACCTGATGGACCAGAACGCCAGCATTATCGAAAACGCCATTTCGGGTAGCTTAAATATCATTGAGCAAGAGCGCGAACGCGAAATTATCTCTCGCCGCTTCGGGCTCACCGGCCAAAAAGAAACCCTCGAGCAAATCGGCGAACTCCTAAATATCACCCGTGAGCGCGTCCGCCAGCTCGAAAAAGCCATTCTCGTACGCCTCCGCATTGGCGCCGAGGAAGGACATATCGCCGAGCTTGCCGCCGCCGAGAAACTTATCATCCGCAACTTGACCGAGCTCGGTCGCGTCGCACGCACCGTTGATCTTGCTAAACGCATCCACGGCCGCGAAGACGTCACTTACGAAGAACGCGCCCAGCTAGTTTTCTTGAGTTCCATCTCTAGCCACCTCACCTGTATCGACGAAAATGATTCTTATTATTCCGCTGTCGGTATCGCCAGCTACGGCGACGCTGAAGCAATCGAGAAGTGCGTTGACGAAGTTGTTAGCATCATCAAGAAACAAAAAGAGCCGATGACGATCGAACAACTTGACAATGTGCTTTCTTATGAACACCCAGACAACATCAAAGCGATTGCGTCTATCTCCAAACAACTTGCTTCCTTGAATGGCCTCTGGGGTCTCGCCAAATGGCCAACTGTCAACCCGCGCAACATCCGCGACAAAATCTTCGTCGTTCTCGAAGCCAAGAAAGAACCGATGCACTTCTCCGACATCGCGAAAGACATCGCGAAATCCGACTTCCGCCGCAAAAATGTCACCGTCCAAGCCATCCACAATGAACTTATCAAAGATCCTCGTTTCATCCTAATCGGCCGTGGCATCTATGCCCTGAACAGCTGGGGCTACGCCCGCGGCACCGTCGCCGAAATTATCAAAACTATCCTGAAAGAAGCCGGCGAACCGCTCACTCGTGAAGAAATCGTCAAACGCGTCCTCCACGCTCGCAAAGTCAAAGAAACCACCGTCCTCCTTAACCTCCAGAATAAAGAACTTTTCGACAAAGTTGGCCGCGACCGCTACACTCTTGCGAAAACTAACGCCGACTAACCCAGCAACTTACAAAATTAAAAAAACAAACAATAATCGATAAGTTATAATGCTAGCACAAATCATTCATTTCATACTTCAACCATTCGTTTGGGTTCCGATTGTCGGGATTCTGGCTTTTCTCACCTTCCGAAACTACAAAAAACTCAATCGCCTGAAGGTTCTGAACGTTGATTCCGTGCTACTCATGCTCGAGATCCCGCGTGCCAACGACAAGAAGGAATTGGCCGCCGAACAACTTTTCGCTAGTCTTCACGGTATTTTGCGCGATGCCGAAGAATTGAAAAACTCTGGCGGCGTCCAAGAACACTTGAGCTTCGAAATTGTCTCGACTAGCGGTCAAATCCGTTTCTACGTCTGGGTGCCAAAAATCCTCCAAAGTTTCGTCGAAGGTCAGATTTATGCCCAATACCCGACCGTCCAGATTTACAAAATGAACGACGATTACGTCGACGACCGTGAGAAATATCCGGTTATCTATTCCGCCGAGCTCGACCTCATCGAAAATGAAGCTCTCCCCATCAAAACTTTCGACAACTTCGAAGTCGACCCGCTCGCTGGCATCACCGGCACGCTTGCGAAGCTCAGTCCTGACGCTTCCGAGGAACTTTGGATTCAAATTCTCACCCGCCCGATTCCTGACGATTGGCACAAACAAACCACCGACAAATGGGTCAAAAAAGTCAAATCCGGTCGCAAACCACTCTTTGGCGTTGGTCCAGACTGGACTTGGTGGATTGAAGCTCTCGGCGCCCTCTTCCGTCCGCCCGCTGGCGGCACCGGCGACACGACTAAGGTCGAGCTCTCCGAGCGCGACAAGACTCGCATCTCCAAAGCCGAAGAAAAAGCTACTAAACTCGGCTATGAAGTCAAAATCCGCCTCGCCTACCTCGGCCAGGACCAGACTAGCGCGAAGCTCAATATGCAAGCCCTCGTCGGTACTTTCAAACAATATAACTCCACCAACCTCAACGGCTTCAAGCTCACCGGCGGCAGTTTTAAATCCGAAGACCTCGACGCCTACAAAATGCGCCAGTTCGCCGACCACGGCTTCATTCTAAATATCTCCGAGCTCGCCTCTGTCTATCACCTGCCCCACACCTCCGTCGAAACCCCGAACATCGTCTGGGCTTCCTCAAAAACCGCTGAACCTCCCGCGAAACTCCCTCTCATCACCGGCAACCCCGCTCACGACGAGAACATCTCTGCCTTCGGCCTAACTAACTTCCGCGGCATCAACCACCAATTCGGCATGTTCCGCCGCGACCGCTCCCGCCACGTCTATATCATCGGTCAGACCGGTGCTGGTAAGTCCGGTATGCTCGAACTTTTCGCACTCTCTGATATTTTCTACAACCAAGGCTATTGTATCATCGACCCGCATGGCGACTTCGCCATCAACAACCTCCGTTTCGTCCCCGAAAGCCGCATCAAAGATGTCATCTACTTCAACCCTGCCGACACCGCCTACCCAGTTGCCTTCAACCCGCTCGAGATCTCCGATCCTTCGAGAAAACCCAATGTCTGTTCCGAAGTTATCGGCGTTTTGAAACGTATGTTCGGCGACTCTTGGGGTCCGCGCCTCGAACACATCCTCCGCCACACTATTCTCGCCCTCCTCGATCGCCCCGAAACCACCCTCCTCGATATCTCCCGCCTCCTCACCGACAAAGATTTCCGCAAAGAAACTCTCGATTATTGTACCGACGTCACCGTCCTCCAGTTCTGGAAGCACGAATTCGGTCAATGGAACGAAAAACAAGTCAACGAATCCATCGCTCCAGTTCTGAACAAGGTGGGTGCCTTCACCGCCAACCCTATCATCAGGAACATCATTGGCCAACCAAAATCCAGCTTTGACGTCCGCAAAATCATGGACGAAGGCAAGATTCTCGTCGTTAATCTCTCGAAAGGTCTGATCGGCGAAGACAACGCCGGCATCCTTGGCGCCTTCCTCGTCACGAAAGTCCAGCTCGCCGCCATGTCCCGATCCGACATCCCCGACGTCGCCGACCGCCGCCCCTTCTACCTCTACGTCGACGAGTTCCAGAACTTCGCCACCGACTCCTTCGCTGTCATTCTCTCCGAAGCTCGCAAATACGGCCTCAATCTCACCGTCGCCAACCAATACATCTCCCAGATGACCGACTCCGTCCGCGACGCCGTCTTCGGCAACGTCGGTACGACCATCTCTTTCCGCGTCTCCGCCGACGACGCCCCAATCCTCTCCAAGCAATTCGAACCCGTCTTCGACCAATCTGATCTAATCCAGATGAACAACCGCCACTTCGTTATCTCCATGATCATTAACGGCGAAAAAGTCCCCGCTTTCTCCGCCACTACCCTCTCTCTCCCGACCACCCCGCAGGACAACTTCGACAAAATCGTCGAGGCCTCCCGCCGCGGTTATGCCCGCACCCGCGCCGAAGTCGAAGCCGAAATCCGCGCCACCATCGAGCAATCCGAAAAATACAAAAAGGAACTCTCTGATTCCGGCCGCGCCGGC
>CANDYV010000007.1 GCA_947425085.1 uncultured Candidatus Saccharibacteria bacterium
TCCCGACTACTCTCCCCACATCTTTAACTTTTACATTTTGGCTCTTTCGCATCACAGCCCTCCTTTATGGTTTATACACCCCAGGCGGAGCCGACCCTATATACAAAAACGACACCGCAGCGGGTGTCTAAGCCTACTAATGAGCCAATCTTATCCGGTAACCGAACTAAACTGTACGCATTATCTGCGGTGCCGTTTCCGGCATACACTTAACATTCGGTTAAATAAATTAGCTCAAAAGAACTATTCCAAAACTATAAAATAAATTGGCTACTTTATATTAGTAAACTTAGACATCTTCATTATACCGCACATTTTTATTTTAAGCAAACAAAATCAACGCGTACTTATTTCGCTCCTGCTAACTTTGTAAAAGGCTGTGCTTGTATCTCGAAACTAAAGTATGGTATAATGCCCAATTTTCACGCCAGATTCCCAGACTCAAAAATCCTTCCAAAAACATCGTGCTTGTGCTTGGTAAAACTCCTCGAAGTATGCTAGGCTGAAAATGTGGGCGAAAAGTCCCCAGACTAATTAACGTTTGCCGGTGTGGAGTGGGAAGGAGAACGGCTATGCTGAGACTTTGTCTTTGGTTTGTTTGCCTCATTGAGCGCATCCGAATCAAAATAGCCCCAATCCGTAAGGACTAGGGGCAAAAGCTAATCTAATCCTATCCTAGCAAGTTTTTAGTAAAATGTCTATACTTTTCGCCCGCTCACGCTAAAAACTCTAAAATTATGCTATAATTATTATGGAATATGATGAAATTACAGTTCCAAACCCGTGATTTTTGTTGTGCGGCGCTGATTGCGCTCTTCGGCATCTTTTTGGTATTCAGCTTTTTCATGAAACAAGGCTCGGCTTTTGCTGACGAAGAAAACGCAGCCGTCTCGAGTAGTGAACATTTCATCACCATCTATGATCAAGGCTCAGTTCGCACCGTCAAATCCGCCACTGCGACCGTCGCCGAAGTTCTCGAGGGCGCCGCGGTCGAAATTGCCGAGACTGATATCGTCGAGCCAGCTCTGGACGAAACCATCAATGGCGATTACAACATTAATATCTATCGCGCTCGCCCAGCTTTCGTGGTTGACGGAGTCGACCGACGTTTTGTCATGACCGCGAGTTACGACCCGAAGCAGATCGCTATCGAGGCCGGTCTTACGGTTTACGACGGCGATACCGTGACGACCGAATTCAACAACAATTTCCTCGAAATGGGCGCCGCTTCGACTTATAAAATCGAGCGCAGCGGCGGGCGGACGCTAACCATCGAAGAAACTATCGCCTATACGACCGAAACTCGTTACGATTATAATCTTGCTAAAGGTCAAACCGTGCTTGAACAAGCCGGCTCCGACGGTCGCCGCTCAAGTGTCTACGAGATCCAATTCGAGAACAACGTCGAAGTCTCGCGCACGCTCTTGTCGGAAACTGTTATCCTCGAACCGGTTCCGGAAATTATCACCGTCGGCGCGAAAGTTTCTATTCCGCCGGAATATAGTCAATGCGCCAGCTGGGCGCGCGAAGCCGGCGTCGCCGAGGAGAATCTTGAAGCCGCTATCGATTTGATTTATCGCGAATCCGGTTGCCGCGTCGACGCTACGAACCCGTCTTCCAGCGCTTATGGCATCCCGCAATCCCTTCCCGGCAACAAGATGGCCGCCTTCGGCTCTGACTGGGAAACAAACCCGGTCACCCAAATCCGCTGGATGGAGAATTACGTCGTCACTCGCTATGGCGGTTGGCAACAGGCTCTCAATTTCTGGTGGTGTACCGGAGTCTGCTATAATAACTTCGGCCCCGTCACGAAGAACGGGTATTGGTATTGATGAAAAATAATAAATCCCTCGGCCAGCATTGGCTTAAGAATCGCATCATTCTTGACGAGATCGCCGACCTTGCATTGCCTGACGAGCCGCAAAAACCGTCCGGCTCGCCAAGCTCTGAAGCTCCCAAGCTCTGTCTCGAAATCGGCCCTGGCCTCGGCACGCTAACCTCTAGCTTGCTGAAACGCTTTCAGAAGGTTATCGCTATTGAGTTCGATCCCGAGCTCGCTCGCAAACTCCCCGGTTCTTTCCCAGGCAAAAACCTTGAAGTTATAAACCAAGACATCCTTGCAACCGACTTATCAAAACTCGTAGGGAACGAGCCTTATTCTGTCGCTGGAAACATCCCATATTATATTACTTCTCCCATCATCAAAAAACTTCTTGAAACCTCTCCGAAGCCACAAAAGATTTCTCTACTTATTCAAAAAGAAGTCGCCGAGCGCATTGCTGCTGACGCTGGCGACCAGACTTTATTATCTCTAACTGTTCAGAATCTCGCCGAAGTTGAGCTTGGCCCAGTCGTCCCGGCCGCCGAGTTCACCCCTCCGCCAAAAGTCGACAGTCAAGTTCTCGTCCTTACTCCGCTCTCCGAGCCGCAAATCGACCCCGCCTGTCTCGATCTCGCGAAAATCGGTTTTTCTAGTCCGCGCAAAAAACTTGCCGCCAACCTTTCCTCGGTCAATCTCGACGTCATCAATCCTGCCCTTGCCAATCTTTCCAAAACCGATTGGCATCAAATTCTTGAACAGAATAGCATTAATCCCGACGCCCGTGCCGAGGATCTTAGTCTCTGGGACTGGGAGAATCTTGCTAACTTCCAGTCTCTTGATAAACTTTCGCGATAAACTTACGCAAATCGAAAACTCGCGCAAAAACCCATCAACAAAACTTCAAAATAATCATAAGAACTATTGCACAAATCAAAAAATTGCGCTACAATAGAACCAAATAAGTCATGTAAAACCAAAACCGAATGGGAGAAAAGGGGAAACAATGAATCCGCAATCTTCGAGGTCATCGGTTGCGCTTGGAGCTGTGCCAGTCGCTCCAAGGCCGGCGCCGAACCCGATCACAACCAATATGCCGCAGTTTGGCTCTGCGCCTGGTCTAACTAATACCGACGGTGTACCAACTTTGCCGCCAGTTAGTCCCGGCACGACCCAACCGCTTACTCCTGCCCCGAGCCCTGCGCCCGCCCCAGCTCCAGCCTCTACCATGCCGCAGTATATGAACACGGCGAATACTAACATGATCCCGGTCGTCGACAAGCCTCTCGACATCAATAAAGTTCCCGATACTCCCGCCGAACAGTTCAACCCGTTCTCCACTATGCCTAGCGCCTCCTCGAAGCCGCCCAAAAAATCTTCCGGTCACACTCTCGACATTCTCCTCGGTCTTTTGACGGTGCTTTTCGCCGCCGCCGCAGTGATTTTCTTCATCCTCTGGCAGGGCGTCGAGCCAAAAGTCGTCACGACCCCTACCGACCCCAACCTTAACCAGCCTGGCGAAGAAATTGGCCAGCCTACCGACCCAAACCAGCCCTCCGGCCAAGTCCGCCACCTCTCCTGTCGTGGCAATGAAGAAATCGACGAAATAGATGCCGCCGCAGGCATTATTAGCGGTAGCTCAATTTCCGACGTCTATTATCCGGACGGCGACGAAGTTCCGACCGAAGTCCGCATTACTTCAATCGCTGAATATAATTCTCCCGAAACTGCTGCTACCGCTTTCAGTGAAGCCACTTCTGAAACTATTGCCGCTCTCTCTGGCATCTTTGGCGCGTTCGGCATTAACCTTTCGACCGACAACTTCACTCTCGAAGGTTCCACTATGACCGGCTCTTTCGATGTTTCTGTTAGCCTCCTGACGAACCCAGACGCCGACATGCTCTCTCGCCAAATGCTCGCCGGCACCATTGGTTTCCCCGCCGACTATGGCGAGGATGGCACGTCTTTCAATGTCGCTACCGATCTCGCATCCGTCCGCGCCAACTATGAAGCCAACGGGCTCGTCTGCGAAGTCGTCGAATAGTCCCGTAGCCTGAAATAGCGCGAAAACCGGCGATATTGTGTTATAATATATACTATGTCAAAAGTATATATCTGCACAGCAATCCCCTATGTCAACGGTAACCCTCACATCGGTCACGCCATGGACTACTTGTTGTCGGATACTTATGCTCGCTATTCACGCGCCAAAGGCGAAGAAGTCCGTTTCCAAGTTGGCACCGATGAGCATGGCAACAAAGTGTTCAGTACTGCGCAGAAAAATGGTATTTCAGTCGAAGAATACGCCAAGCAAAACTCTGATAAGTTCCGCACGTTCATTGAAGAACTAAAAATTTCTTATACCGACTTCATCCGCACGACCAGCCCGGAGCATGTTCGCCGCTGCCAGGAAATTTGGCGGCAACTTTCCGACCATATTTACTCCGCCGAATACGACGGATGGTATTGCGAAGGTTGCGAACGTTTTGTTACGCAAAAAGAATATGATGAAAATGGCGGCACTTGTCCAGACCATCAAAAACCTTACGAAAAGTTATCCGAGAAAAACTATTATCTCCGCATCGGCGACTTTAAGGAGCGCATCCGCGAAGTCATTGAAACCGACGAAATGAAGATCCTCCCCGAGTTCCGTAAACAGGAAATGTTGCGACTTCTCGAGGACGCTCCTGATATTTCAATCTCGCGCCCGAAGAAACAACTCAGTTGGGGTGTGCCTGTCCCGGGCGATGATGACCAGGTTATGTATGTCTGGGTTGATGCTCTCTCGAATTACATTACGGTCTTAGGCTATCCAGATCAAGATATTTCTGACTTTTGGCCCGCTGCTGCGCAATTCGTCGGCAAAGATATCCTTCGTTTCCATACCATCACCTGGCCAGCTATCCTGCTCGGTCTCGGCTTACCTCTTCCGAAGAACGTTGTTTCTCACGGCCATGTTCTATCGAACGGTCAAAAGATGAGCAAAAGCATCGGCAACGTCATCGACCCGATCGAAGTCCTAGGCAAGCATGGTCTCGACGCTTTTCGCTATTTCTTCCTGCATCACATTGACACTTTTGCCGATTCTGACTTTACCTGGGAGAAATTCGAGAACGCATACAATAACGAGCTTGCTAATGATCTCGGCAATCTCGTCCAGCGCCTCGCGACTTTATGTAAGAAAAACCAAATCCCCGGTCAGCCCGCACCAACAACCCTCGATTCAACTTATTGCGAGCTTATGGATAAGTTTGAATTCAACAAAGCCTTCGATTTTGTCTGGCATAAAGTTCAAGATCTGAATAAGTCCATCGACGAGCAAAAGCCTTGGGAGCTTGCTAAAAACGGTGAGACCGAAAAACTCCAACAAGTCCTCTCCGGTCTTGTCGAAGGTCTCCTCGATGTCGCCGTTCTTCTTGCCCCCTTCCTCCCCGATACCGCCGAAAAAATCGCCACCATTTTCACCGCCCCAGAAATTACTCCTCCCGTGACCCCGCTTTTCCCGAAGAACTAACAAGCGAAATCTATTCTGTAAAAAGTCCCGACCATAAGGTCGAGACTTTTCTCGTTTACTTACAATCGGCTACTCGCCGTCCCAATAATGCTTGCCCGCTAAGACGTCATAGTTCACGAGCTGGTATTCTCGCAAAGCCTCAGTTTCTTCCGGCGGATTGCCCGCGAAATAGCCCTTCATCAAAATCGGCGTTTCCTCGCAGATCGTATCGACAAGGTAAAATAATGCCGGCTTCTCTACGCCAAGAATATTATACATCGTATTGAGCAAACAGTTTGGTGTTGTCGTCGGCAAGTTAACCCCTCGCGTTGGATACTCGAACCCAAGCTCCTCATTAATCTTCGCCGTCTCCTTCACCGTCCACAAACTCTCAATATCAAAATTCGCATAGATAAAATACGGTGTCAAATGTGCAATATCGCGATCGTTTTTATCGTCCGACTTATAGTATTTATCCAAAACCCCGGCCGCATGGTCTCCAAACCATAGAACCACCGTTCGCTCATCCAAGTCATCCAGCTCATCAAGAAACTCGCCCAGATACTCATCAGCATTATGAATACTTTGGAAACTTGCCTCCAGTAAATAGTTTGACTCGCCGCCCCGCAACCGGAAATCTATCTCAGGATATTGCGCCGTGTCGTAGCTGGCGTGGTTCATCATCGTCACCGCCAGCACCATCTGCGACTCCTCGCCATCTTCCAGAAGATCCAACACCTCTTTGAAAACCGACTCATCATTAATGTAAGCGCTCTTGCTATCATGCTCCGTGTATTTCATTGTTTCCTGGTCGATAAACGTATCAATGCCGAACCGAGCATACGCCAGATTTCGCTTATACATTGAACCATCAAAGGCATGAATTGCCGTCGTATCGAATCCATAATCTTTCGCCCAGCTCGCCGCGCTCATCCGACTGCCGAGCTTCGGCACTACATTCACATAAGGCACAACCCCAGTCGCCCAGTAGGTTGACAGCCCGGTCAATACCGCAAACTCCACATTGGCCGTACCGCCGCCATATTCTGGCGAATACATATACCCGCTTGGATAATTACGGAAGATTCTATGCAAGTTCGGCGTCACATCTCCGCCCGTATGACTATAATACTTCGTCAAAAGTGCCGGATCATAAAATGTTTCGTCCAGAATCACTACCACGTTGTCCGCTACTTCCGTCAATGGAATCCGATCTGTATCTGCAGCGCGAATCGCTTGGTATTTTTCAGCAATCTCGCGCATTCGCGCCTCGCTATAGTCGCTAGGCTGCTCAACCTCCATCTGGCCTAAGTTGAACAAGAAACCGATAATAAACCCATTACTGTTATAATTTTCATTCTGGTTCCACTCGACAAGCGACACTTCATCCTTAATCCAGCCATAATTCTTTCGTTGCAAAATCGGCGTCACGACCATCGACAACATCGCCAGCGCCACCAGGGAAAAAGTTACGCGCGGAATTATTGAATAGCGCTTCCAACATGACCCCCGATGTGTATTGCGCCCAATCACCCTGCGAGCGCAATGTTCCAACAAAGCCGATCCCACTATAATAAACGCCGCACCAAAAGCTAATCGCATAATACTATCTTGATCCGCAAATTGCGCCACCTCGCCAGCGTTCCCAGCAAGTAAAAAGTCTTCCGGCAAAAGAGGAATACCCCGCAGCCGATACTTTTCCATCTGGATATAACTCAAAATGCTAAACGCTGCAAAAGAAATACCAATACTAAGAAATGGCCGCCAAGTAATCGCCGCGAGCGACGCCATAATCGCAAAAATAATCATACAACTATACGCAAAAAGCCTGGGTTTCTCGCCAATGAAAGTATTTGTCGCTTCCGCATCGCATAAATTAGAGCGCCACAGAATAAACCACGTAAACACAATCGAAAGTCCTGCCAACAACAAAATCGAAGCACTCACCCTGAGCCAAATCGGCATCGTCCACTTATGCTGCTTTTTTAGCGCCTCTTTCTTCGCTAGCCTTTTTTTGCGAACTTTTTCGCGCAAACTTATCTTCTCTGCGCCGGCGACATCATCATCTTCTTCTGCATCATTCTCCGGCTCAAGTTGCTCGTCAACTTCTTCTAACTCACGAATCTCATCAGATCCGTCGTATTCACCATGTTCATCGTGCGAATCCTGCTCATCATCAAACTCGGCCGCCAAATCCTCCGCCTCTTGCTCGGCGATAATCTCCGCCTCTTCGCGCTCCAGCTCTTGCACAGGATCCACTTTCTTAATCTGTTCTTTGACTTCTTCAATTTTCTTCTGTTTTCGTCGGTTTTTAGCCATAAGTCCATTATAACATAACCTACCGATGAGGAAGTTATTTTACGCCACTCCATCGTCACTCAATGTCGCCTCGTTACTCAGCGTCGCCCTGCCTCAGTTCGTACCACAAGCAAAACCTCAGCCAAAAGACTGAGGTTTTACAATAGGGCAAGCCTACTTAAAGTCTAAAAGTCTACTTATTTCTTGCAAACTTCTTTACGATCGCATTCGCTATCACATTCGCAGAAGTAACCGCCGCACGACAAACGAGTCGCGACGTCGGAAATGTAGAAGCCAATCACGCCACCAATCACCGGGAAGATGATGTAAGCTGCAACCGCAAGCCCGGCCATCTGCGCCAATTCGCCAAAGTTCTCGGCTGTAGTCGGCAAAATCTGATACATCAAAGCCGCAATCGGGTTGAAGATGAAACTGTCAGAATAACCGTAGAAGCTCTGAGTAATCACCAAAGCCAGAATCACCGCCAAAGTGATGCCGCTCGTCACGGTCAATGCGAAAGTCAACGGATTCTTGCGCGTATAGCGAGTTGCGCGAGCGTAGCAGAAAGCGATGATAATTGCGCCCATCAGCTCGACCAGAGCCACTGCCCAGAAGGACTCGCCGGAAATTTCCGTCATCTCTGGCAAGGGCAGGGAAGTGCCGCTACCGAGACGGAACGCATTAATGATAATCAAGGCAACCCAACCGCCGAGCAATTGCGCAAGCATATAGAGCACGCCGCGAATCGCCGACATCCGGCGCGAAGCCATCATACCGACCGTGACAATCGGGTTTAGGTTTGCCCCGGACAAGCCGACCACGGCAACATAAATACAGGTCGCCGCAAAGAGCAAATAAAGCGGCTGCGCACCAAGCGTCAACATCAGCATTACGAATAGCATCGTGCCTATAACTTCACCAATCAAAGCGCCCCAAATTCGCGGTGTTTTGAAAATCGTCAAGATATTTTCATCTTTATCATACTTGCGCGCAAAAAATCCCTTCATTGGGTGCTCGCAGGCCGAGGCGATTGTCGTCGCGGTCGTTGTCGTAACGGTTTCTTTGACTTCCGTCGTCTCCTTCTTGGTCGCTGGCTGCGAAACAGGTTTCTTGCCAGATTTCTTTGGCTTTTGATTCGCCATTTTAAATAACCTCCTTACACTAATATTCCCTTCATTATAGCACACATTGTGGTATACTGGGAAGGTAAAATTAAGTTTCAACAACAGCAAAGGGAATAAAAATGGGAATCATGGTTTCAAAAGACGACGAAAACTCGGAGCTCGACCGCCGCATCTCTGCGGATCTTCGCGCTCGAGCGCAAAGTGATCACCGTCATGACCCGGATTACGTCGATGATTCGGCCTATGTCAAAGATACGAAAAAGACCGGGCGCTTCACTTGGGTTTGGTTTGTCCTCATTGCCCTTGCCGTTCTGTCGCTCATCTGTATTATCTTCATCTAACTCTAAGGTGTGCTATAATAATATATATGTCAGAAATAGAGAAGTTGAAACTTGAACTAAAAAACCTAAACGCCGAATACGTCAAAATCAAAACTTTGCCTCCTGAAGAGCGTGGTACTTTTGGTCGCGAGATGAACGCAAAGAAGCAAAAAATCCTGAATGCTATTGCAAAGGCCGAGGAGAATGCCGAGAGTGAAAATATTTCGCCAATTGACATTTCCGCCCCTTGCGCTCCGAACGAACCGATTTTTCGCCCCGCGCTAGGTAGCCGTCATCCTTTGATGACTGAGCTTGACCGCGTGATTAGTATTTATTCCGACATGGGCTTTAACGTTATGGAATCGAATCAACTTGACGACGAGTTCCACATGTTCGACAGCCTGAACTTTCCGAAAGAACATCCAGCTCGTGACGGTTATGATACTTTTCGCACCTCTGAAAACTTCATTCCTCCTGCGCATACCTCGACCATGCAACATCGCGCGCTCAAGAAATGCAAGAAAGACCTCGAAAACGGTGGTCAAATTGCCGTTGTTATCCCTGGTCGTGTTTTTCGTAACGAAGATGCTGACGCCACTCACGAGCATACTTTCTATCAATGTGAAGGCGTTTTCGTCTCAAAGGATGCCACTATGGGCCAGATGTTCGGCGTCCTGAAACAGTTTTTCGAAAACTATTACGGTCAAAAACTCAATATCAAAACCCAGCCCGGCTATTTTCCGTTCACCGAGCCTTCGGCAGAGCTCCTGATTGAACGTCCGTCCTCGCTTGGCGGGGAAGGCTGGCTCGAAATGCTTGGTTGCGGCATGATTCATCCGAACGTGCTTAAGATGGCTGGTATCGACCCAGATAAATACCATGGCTTTGCCTGGGGCGGTGGTATTGATCGCCTTGTCATGCTGAAATACCAGCTCGGCGACATTCGCTATTTTGAATCTGGCAAACTTGATTTCTTGGAGGAGTTTTAGATGTTAATTTCGCTCAATAGTATCAAAAAATACGTTCAGATTCCTGCTGAACTTTCGACCGAAAAGCTTATTGAACTTATTGGTTCTCGTCTCGTTGAAATCGAAGAAGTTATCGAGCTTGCGCCGAAATATAAAGGTGTTTATATCGTTAAAGTTGTTAGTGCCGAGAAAATCCCTGATACCCACCTGAGCCTTTGCCAAATCGATGCCGGGACTCATACGGCGGAGTTCGCCGAAGCTGGCGCCGAAACCGTCCAGGTTGTCTGTGGTGCGCCAAACGTTCACGCTGGCATGCTCGCAGTCTGGATTACTCCTGGCTCAATCGTGCCTTCGACTTATGGCAACGAAAACTTCCGCCTCGGCAAGCGCAAACTACAAGGCTACGAATCGAACGGCATGCTTGCCGGCGCTGACGAGCTCGGATTTGACAACGAACATAAAACTATCGCCGAAATCGATCCGAAAATCGCCCAGCCCGGCGACAGCCTCGCGGATGTTTTTGACTTGAATGATACTATTATCGACGTTGAAAATAAGTCGCTCACTCATCGTCCAGATTGCTTCGGCTTAATCGGGTTCGCCCGCGAAGTCGCTGGTATTCTTGGTCAACCATTTCCAGAAATCGAATGGCCTGCCTTGAAATTAGCCGACGACCTTGCTATGAAAGTCACTATTACCGACTCGGCGATTTGCCCGCGCTATTCTTGTGCTATCTTCGATTTGCCGGACAACCAGCCCGAAAAATATCTTACCCCGACCGCAGTTTTTCTTTCGAAAGCCGGCATGCGCTCAATTGATCCGATGGTTGATCTCACGAACGTCATGATGCTCGAAACTGGCCAGCCGCTCCACGCTTTCGATTACGACAAACTCGTCGCCGTCGGTCAAAGCGGTCAAAACAGCCAGCAAAATGGGGCGAAAGATACTCCCGAAATCATCGTCCGCCTCGCCCAGCCTGGCGAAACCATCCAGCTCCTCGACGGTAAAACCATTGAATGTATTCCTGAAGATATTCTCATCACCTCAAATAGTATTCCGGTTGCGCTTGCCGGCGCTATGGGCGGTAAAAACACCGAAATCGACGCCAGCACAAAGCGCGTCGTCCTCGAAAGTGCAACTTTCTCGCTGTATAATCTACGCAAAACTCAAATGGCTCATGGTATTTTCTCCGAGGCAATTACCCGTTTCACAAAAGGCCAGCCCGCCGCGATGACTTTCCCAGTTCTCTCCGAAACTGTCGCTCGCCTCGGTGTCTCGCCGCTTGCGGTCGTCGATGCTTATCCCGACAAACCTCGCAAAACTGTTGTAAAAATTACAACACTCGAAATCAACCAGCTCCTCGGCACGACCTACGACCAGGGAACCATCATCAAAACTCTTGAAAACGTCAACTTCACAGTTTCTGCGACCGGCGACACTCTCGAAGTTACCGCTCCGGCCTGGCGCACCGATATTCACATCAAAGAAGATATTATCGAGGAAGTCGGCCGCTTGCTCGGCTATGACAATATTCCGCTCGCCCTCCCGGAGAAACCTTTCGCCGGCACAGAAGTCGCACCGATGCTCCGCCTGAAATCCGAGCTTCGCAGCATTCTTTCTGATCGCCTCGCTATGCACGAAGTTTTAACCTACTCTTTCGTCAGCAAAGCTCTTCTCGAAAAGTCGGGCCAGGATCCTGCCGACCACTACGAAATCGTGAATTCGATTTCCCCAGAACTTCAAAACTTCCGTTCCCAAATTGTCCCCAGCCTCCTCGACAAAATCCGCGAAAACATTAAATCTGGTCATCGCGACTTCTCGCTGTATGAATTGAACCAGGTCTCTTCGAAGGCAAACGGTCTCTCCGCCGAAGAAACTCCGGTTTTGAATAATCATCTCGGCATCGTCTGTCTCGGCGATTTCTACAAGTTAAAAACTTACATTCTTACCATGCTCCGCCGCGGTCTGAAAGTTGAGCTCGAATATTCTCAGCTCGTTGCCGGCTCGAAAGCCGCCGAGACCTACCCATACCTCGAACCGGCCCATTCCGCTGTTCTGCTTTTGAACGGCGAGACCATCGGTGCTTTTGGTGAAATCAAAGCCGCCGTAGCACGCCGCTTTAAGCTCGAAACAATCGTCTCTGCTTGCGAGCTCGACCTCGATAAGATCGTCGATCTCCCGCGTCGCATCGACACCGACCTCAAACTCTCCAGGTTCCCGTCCGTCGAGCGTGATTTGACTTTGAAAGTTTCTGCCGACGCTCAGTTCGGCCGCGTCCATACTTTGCTTGACCAAGTTCTCGCCTCAGAAAACCTTATTTTCGAAACCCTTCCGGTCTCGATTTATCAGTCCTCCCCTGACAGCCCGACCAAAAACTTCTCCTTCCACCTCAAGTTCTCCAGTCCCGACAAAACCCTCGACCAGTCCGATATTACGAAAATCATGGATAAAATCACCGTCGAAGTTGCCGCCCTCGGTGCCGAAATCGTTTAATTTAATTTTCATCAAGGAGGAAAATGGAAGAAAAATCTCTAAAAACCAGCGCCTGGCAGCGCGTCATCATCATTATCATCGCAATTCTCTTGCTCGGCTCGACCGTTCTGACTTACATGTTTATTGTCATGGGCAATAGCAATAATTCCAGCTCTACCGCCGCCAACGAAGAAAAAATCAATGAGCTTATCGCTCAATATGATGCTAAACAGGCTGAGATTGACGAAGCCGCCAAGCCGCTTTCTGACAAATATTTCAGCGAATTCAAAAAATACCAGGCCAATGTCAAGGCCTATAACTCCGCTACCGCCAGCTCCAAAGTCCTCGAGACCGAAGATTTGAAAACCGGTACCGGCAAGACTCTCGCTGAGGGCGACACCGATTACGCCGCTTACTATCTCGGTTGGTGCGCCGACGGCACCGTCTTCGACTCCTCCTTCAATAACGAAAAAGACACCGACATCTCGACGGCGACCGGCCTCAACTCCCCGCTCGACCCGTCCGGTGGCCTCATCGAAGGCTGGAACCAGGGCGTCGTCGGCATGAAACTCGGCGGCGTCCGCCAAGTCACTATGTCCGGCGACCTTGCCTATGGCGACACTCGCGAAATCTGCGGCGGCTATAACTCTCCGCTTAAGTTCATCATCATGGCTGTCGAACCCGACGAAAACATCACCAAGCTAAACAGCGAGCTGAACGACATCTACCTCCAGCTCTATATGGCAATGTATGCCAACCAATAATCCTGACATTCTCGATCTCGCCGTCATCGGCGGCGGTCCCGCCGCCCTCACCGCCGCTCTCTACGCCGCCCGGGCCGGTCTGAAAGTCAAAGTTTTTGAGCGCGCCGTCATCGGCGGCGCCCTCGCCGAAATCTCCGACCTCTCAAACTACCCCGGCTATACCGGCCCCGGCCCTGCCCTCGCTGAGCAAATGCGCGCCCAGGCCGTCCAGGCTGGTGCTGAAATTATCTACGCCGAGTGTCAAAAACTCTGGCATTACGCCGATTTTTTCGAGCTCACTCTCGACGATGACTTCACCGCCGCCGGCTCAGCTTCCGGACCCTCTTCTGGGGCCAAAGTCCGTGCCAAGAAAGTCCTCATCGCAACCGGCTCCGACCCAAAGAAGCTCAGTTTTGCCCCGAAACCTCCCGTCTCCTACTGCGCTCTCTGCGACGGCGCCTTAGCTAAGGATAAACACGTCGCCGTCATCGGCGGCGCCAATTCCGCCGTCCAGGAATCCCTCTATCTCGCCAATCTCGTCAAAGATCTCACCATCATCACCCACTCCCGCCTCAAGGCCGACCTCTACCTCCAGCGCCGTCTCGAATCCGTCCAAAAATCCCATGACATCAAAATCCTCGAAAATACCGAGGCGACTCCTGACCTTCTTAATACTTTCGATTACGTTTTTGTCTTCATCGGCAAGCGCCCGGCGACCGCCTTCCTTCGCCCCCTAGCCGATAGCCTCCTCCCAGATTCAGCTGGTCGTAACCCTCTTATCGACTCCGCCGGCTACATCTTGACTAGCCCGGCGACCGCCGCAAGCTCAGCCCCTGGCCCCTTCGAAGCCACCCATAATACCGTCGCCCGCGATATCACCGCCCACTCCACCGTCGTCCCCGGCCTCTATGCCGCTGGCGATGTTCGTTCCGGCAGCCTGAAACAAGTCGTCACCGCCGCCGCTGACGGTGCCTCTGCCGCCATCGAAATCCTCGAATCCCTCAATCTCTCCACGCCAGAATAAACTCCAGAATAATAATCCCACCCCTGTAAAACACCGCCTTCACTATAATCCTTATGG
Organism: uncultured Candidatus Saccharibacteria bacterium; assembly: GCA_947425085.1. Lineage (GTDB taxonomy): Bacteria > Patescibacteriota > Saccharimonadia > Saccharimonadales > Saccharimonadaceae > Nanosyncoccus. Next base: position 14,319 of record CANDYV010000007.1, read on the forward strand.
TAAAACTATTGACAAAAAGCATAAGGTGTGCTACAATAGAAGAGTAAGTATATTCGAAGCGTAAATCTGACTAAATCCGCTATCAATAGCTTACAAAACCACACATCATTTTCATAGGAGGGTATGAACAAATGAAGTACTTTTACATCAATCTAATCGTCTACTCTGTCTGGTTCGCTTTGGCCGCCGTGTTCGGGCTTGAACGCTACAACACTACCGGCTGCCAGGTAACCGAGCGCTACCCCGAGGAGCGCAGTCACCGCTGGTCCCGTATCGTCGCTATCGCCATGATGGTTGCGGTCGAGGTCATGTACTGGCGCCCGCTCAATCAGCTCTGGGTTCTCTGGAAAATGGAGGAGGAATCTGGTTTCTTTACCTTCATTTATCTGGGTCTGGCCGCTTATGGGCTGCATCGCGTCTTCTGCCTGCTGGTTGAATATTTTGAAGATATCAGCTATGGCCGAGCCGAGGGCGACGCTTACGCCTACAGCGAGCACTGCGTAAACTGCTGTTTCCGCGCTAATGGACGAGTCACAGAGCTTGAATGTCCTCTCGTAGGCTTCACCTCCTGCCCTTGTCTTGAAGCCGGCCACGACATTCGGGATGTTAATTACCTCTCCGAGGTGGTTACCGCCCTTCGTCGGACCCGTGACAGGTATCAGCGTCGCGGTTTAGAGATGCCTTCCATGGTGTCTATCCGTGTACCCCAGCATCGCGTCGTCGTCAAGCATAATCCTTTCGATGAGCTTTTCAACGATCATCGTTGGGAGTTCGACATCGACCTGGGCTTCGGCTATGACAACCTAATCATCAACGAGGAACGTCCGCAATCCGCCAAGATTATTGACTTCCCCGCTGCTGCTGTTGTCCGTATGCCTGAACCTGAAACCTTGCCGACTCGGAAGTCGACTACGAAGCGCGACTTGCTCCAGGTCCGTCTCATCCGAGGCCAGTATGGCGCCTTCGAGCTCCGTATGACCGAAGAGGGCATTGCCTGTCGCTTGACTCGCGAACTTCCCGGCGACCGCATTTTCGACCAACAGGTCACTTTCCCCGGCACCGAGAACATCCATGTTCTCGACGAGTTCCTGCTCAGCGAGCAGGGAAAGCTGCTTCACCGTTTCATCAATACGCCGACGGCGAATCTGAGCGAGCAGCAGCTTACTAAACTCGGTTAACCCCGCATCGCGTCCCCTGTTCAAACGAATGTCTAAGCATTTTCCCGAAACATCCCGCATCCCTAGCGCCGCCAATCCCCGTCCAAACAGACGCCTTCGGGCGCCGCTCCGACTGGAGCCAATATCACGATTAGACCCATAAGCCCGCCGTTCCTCGAACGACGGGCTTTTCCATGCTATAATAGCCTCATGAACCCCAAACCCACCTACTACTTTTACGACCTCGAAACCTCCGGCCTGAACCCGCGTCTCGACCGCATCATGCAATTCGCCGGCCAGCGCACCGACCTCGATTTCAACCCTATCGGCGAGCCGGACAACATCCTCGTCGCCCTCGCCGACGACACTCTCCCCAGCCCCGGCGCCATCATGGTCACCGGCATCACCCCGCAATCAACCAGACAAGATGGCCTGACCGAGCGCGAGTTTTGTGAGTTTCTCCTCGAGAAAGTCGCCACGCCAAACACAACTATTATGGGCTACAATTCCGTCCGCTTCGATGACGAGTTCGTTCGTCACACCCTCTGGCGCAACTTCCACGACCCCTACGAATGGCAATGGAAAGACGGCCGCAGCCGCTGGGATCTCCTCGACGTCGTTCGTCTCACTCGCGCCCTCCGCCCCGAGGGAATCAACTGGCCGGTCACGCCTGAAGGCCGTCCGACTAACCGCCTCGAACTCATCACAAAAGAGAATAATATTTCCCACGAACATGCCCACGACGCCCTCTCTGATGTCTGCGCTCTGATCGCCGTCACGAAACTCATTCACGACAAACAGCCGCAGCTCTTCGATTTTCTCTATAAACACCGCAACAAACGCGACGTCGCCGACCTTGTCAATCTCGACAATCCCCAGCCCTTCGTCTATGCCACCGGCCGCTATCCTTCCGCGACCTGCCATACCAGCGTCGCCTATCCCTTCGCCCCCGCCGACAATGGCAACGTCCTCGTCTTTGACCTCCGCTATAACCTCGACGAGCTCCTAAAAGGCGAAGCCGACGCCAAAGCCGCCGGCACCCTCGACTTCAAAAAGCCATTTCACGAGCGCGACCCCTGGGAGCGTAGCTTCCAGCCCATCGTGAAAAAGCTCCAATATAATCATTGCCCTGCCGTCGCTCCGCTCGGCGTCCTCGAAAAACATGACGGTTGGCAAAAAATCGACCTCACCCTCGACCAAGTTCAGAAAAACCTCAAATCCCTCCTCGCTCATCCCGAGTTCATCGAGCGCATGGCGAAGGTGAAGCGCCCCGACTATCCGCCCTCCGTAGATCCCGAGAGCGCTCTCTATGACGGCTTCCTCGACGACCACGATCGCCTTCTTTGTTCGACCGTCCGCAACAATGGCGCCGACGACCTCGCTGATTACCACCCGCATTTCCTCGATGACCGCCTCCCGGAGCTTCTCCTCCATTACAAGGCCAAGAATTGCCCCTCCGCCCTCGCTGGCGACGAAATCGAGAAATGGGAAGCCTACCGCGCGAAGCGCCTCGCCGACCAATCTCCCCGCTTTCTCGAAGAACTCCAAAAAATCCAGCAAACCCTCGGTCGCGGCGGCTCCTGGGGTAGCCGCTCCCCCGAAGACTGCGCCTACCTCCTCGAGGAACTTCACCTCTGGTACGAATCCATCCAGCCTGCCGACTACTGACGAAAGTGCCCCGACCGGATTCGGTCGGGGCATAGGGCGATGTCAAGATAAGTGGCGAGAAGCCGGCAGGATCTCGACCTGGGGGTCTTCAGCGAAGAAGTCGTTGATAATCGGCGCCGTAGACTTTGCCAGTATCTCGTCCTCCTCCTGCGTCCCGCCAGACACCACGACATAAACCTCCCCCAGAACCTTCTCGCAGGGAGAATCTTTTTCCGTGATGATGAAGACGATCGCTCCTTTGTGCTCGGCATATCCCCACTCATCCGCGCACTTGAACACACTGTCACCAATGTCCGGTAACGGTCCGGAATCGAACCCGGCGCGAGCCATCGCCCGCATAGCGCAACTCGCCGCCTTCATCTCGGCGTATGCCGCGCAGTCCACCCAGCCGTGTTCGTCGCCGTCCTCGCACCGGATTCTGAAATGCCAGTCTGGGAAAATGCGATAAACCATTTGGAGGGACTCGGAGTCCATGTCTCTAAACTCGCCCAACGGCATCCCCAGCCACCTGCGAAAGTCGTCGCCATAGCTGCCCTCGCCAGGAACAAAGTCGAAGCGGATGACACCGCCACGGCGTGACATGAGCGTCGGACAATTAGGCGCATTTCGCCGGATTTCCTTGACGCATTGGGCCATCAGGCCATGAACGCTCTTCTCGTGGAATTGTCTTGCCATCTTAACACCAGTCCTTTCAAAGTCCGAAGTTTTAGTTTTGGGGCAAAACTCACCCCTATCTCTTCATTATAGCACACATCGTCAAAAAAGTCAAGTGAAACAGGCTACCATCTTGCTATTTCTTAATTATTACGGTATAATACCAAGTTAGAATGAACGACAATTTTATCAAAATCCGTGGCGCCCGCCAGAACAACCTCAAAGACCTCGACGTGGATATTCCGCGCGATAAACTTGTCGTGATTACTGGCCTTTCCGGCTCTGGAAAGTCCAGTCTCGCCTTTGACACGATTTACGCCGAAGGTCAGCGTCGTTACGTCGAAAGTCTTTCGAGCTACGCCCGCATGTTCCTCGGCGTCATGGATAAGCCCGACGTCGACATGATTACCGGCCTCTCCCCGGCCATTTCTATTGACCAGAAGTCAACCAGCCGCAACCCTCGCTCGACCGTCGCGACCGTCACCGAAGTTTACGATTATCTTCGCCTCCTTTTCGCTCGTATCGGCGTTCCGCATTGTCCGATTTGCCACCGCGAAGTCCAGCGCCGCAGCGTCGAGGACATCGTGAATGAAGTTATGAAGCTCCCTCTCGGCTCGAAACTCATGCTTCTCGCGCCGATCGTCGCCCAGAAAAAGGGTAGCTTCCAACACGTCTCTGAGCAATACCAAATCAAAGGTTTCTCTCGCGTCCGTGTCGACGGCATTGTCTACGCACTCGACGAGTTCCCAGAGCTAAACAAGAACGACCGCCATGACATCGAAATCGTCGTCGACCGTTTCATTTTAAGCCCCGACCTTCTCTCCCGCATCTCCGGCTCGATTGAGCAAGCCCTCGAGCTTGGTCAGGGAATTATCAAACTCCTCAAAATCAATGACAACGCGACGACTATCGAAGGTAGCCCAAGCGAAGCTGAAGTCTTTACCTTCTCTCAGCGCTATGCCTGCGAGCTCCACCCCGACGAGCTCATCCCCGAGCTCGAGCCGCGCCTCTTCTCCTTCAATGCCCCGCAAGGCGCCTGCCCGACTTGTACCGGTCTCGGGACTCGCATGGAAATCGACCCCGATCTCATCTTGAACCCGAACCTCACTATCGCCGAAGGTGGCATTCGCCCGTTCAATCGCGTCACCCAGGAATCTTGGTGGCTGAAACGCTTGACCGCTGTTGGCGAACGCCATAATTTCTCCGTCCACGTCCCGATTGGTCAGCTTTCCGAGGAAGCTATCCAAATTCTCCTTTACGGCACTGGTAAAGAAAAATACGCAGTCAAAGTCGGCGGTCACGGCAAATGGGGTGATGGCGCAACCTATCAATCGACCTACGAAGGCGTCATCCCGACCCTCGAACGCCGCCATAAGGAGACCGATTCCGAGTTCATTCGGAAAGATATTGAGCGTTTCATGCGCGTCAAAGAGTGCCAAACTTGCCATGGCGCCCGTCTCCAGCCCTCCGTCCTCGCTGTTACCGTCCATGGTCTTAACATCGTCGACATGTGTAATCTCGACGTCGACGCTACTCTTGAAGTTCTGAAAAACGACCTCAAGTTTACCGAGAGCGAAGCCATGATTGCCGAGCCGATTATCAAAGAAATCCGCGAACGCGTCCAGTTTATGAAAGACGTCGGCCTTGGCTATCTCGAGCTTGGTCGCGCCGCCAACACCCTTTCCGGTGGCGAAGCTCAGCGCATTCGCCTCGCGACCCAAATCGGCTCCGGTCTCCAAGGCGTCCTCTACGTTCTCGACGAGCCGTCGATCGGCCTTCACCAGCGCGACAATGACAAGCTCATCGCTACCCTGAAACACCTCCGCGATCTCAAAAACACCGTTCTCGTCGTCGAACATGATGAAGACACTATGCGCGAAGCAGATTTTATCGTCGACATCGGCCCCGGCGCAGGGAAGAACGGCGGTCGTCTCATTGCCGCCGGCACTCCCGACGAAGTCGCAAACGACCCCGACTCAATCACCGGCCAATATCTCTCTGGTCGCAAAGAAATCCCCACCCCGAAGAAACGTCGCCAGCCGAAAAAAGACAAAGAGCTAGTCGTTGTCGGCGCCCGTGAGAACAACCTGAAAAATATCACCGTCAAGTTCCCACTTGGCGTCATGACCGTCGTCTCCGGCGTCTCCGGCTCCGGGAAATCCACCCTCGTCAACGAAATCCTCGCGAACGAGCTCCTTGCTCGCCTCCACCGCGCCCAGACCGTTTCCGGCCTCCACGAGCGCATCGACGGCATCGAGCATCTCGACAAGTGTATCGTCATCGACCAATCCCCGATCGGCCGCACTCCTCGCTCCAATGTCGCGACTTACACCGGCGTCTTCAACCAAATCCGCGAGCTTTTCGCCCATCAGCCCGAAGCTGAACTTCGCGGTTATAAAGCCGGCCGCTTCAGTTTCAATATTAAGGGCGGACGCTGCGAAACCTGCCAGGGCGACGGCGTCAACAAAATCGAAATGCACTTCCTCCCCGACGTCTACGTCACCTGCCCCGCTTGCCACGGTCGCCGCTACAACCACGAAGCCCTCGAAATCAAGTACAAAGGGAAAGACATCTCCCAAGTTCTCGACATGACTATCGACGAAGCCGTCGAGTTCTTCGCCAACATCCCCGCCATCCTACCGAAGCTCAAAACCATCCAAGAAGTCGGCCTCGGCTATATTAAGCTCGGCCAATCTGCCACCACCTTCTCCGGCGGCGAAGCCCAGCGCATTAAGCTCGCCACCGAACTCGCTCGCCGCAGCACCGGCAAGACCCTCTATATCCTCGACGAGCCGACCACCGGCCTCCATACCGACGACGTCAGCCGTCTGCTCAAAATCCTCGGCAAACTCGTCGACGGCGGCAACTCCATGATTATCATCGAGCATAACCTCCACGTCATCAAATCCGCTGATTGGATTATCGACATGGGCCCCGAAGGCGGTCAAAACGGCGGCCAGGTCGTCGCCACCGGCACCCCAGAAAACCTCGCTCAGAACCCCAACACCCCCACCGGCAAATACCTCAAGCAAATCCTCGGGCTGTAAAACCGTTGTAATTTTTACAACACTTTTCGCGCTAAAATAACTTCGACGAAATACTATAAAACCTCGACCAAAATCGTCAAAATCCGCCATTGACCCGCGCTTTCCGCTCATGTATAATTAAAAAGACACAAGTCATTATATAAACACTAAAGACAAAATAAAGGAGTTTATTTTATGTCTAAAACTACCAACGCGCTCATCGCGCTTGGCGTCGTTGCTGGCTTAGGCGCCGCAGCCTTGCCACTCAGCTCTTATGCTGCTGATGACACCCCGAAAGCTGTCGGTGTTACGCTCACGATTGATGACGAGCTGACTATCGAGGCCGACAAGGATAATGCCGACAATAAAGTCGACCTTTCTGCTGATGGGCATACCGGTGCCGTGAAAGTCACCGTTGTTAGCAACAATACCAAAGGCTACAACCTTGCCCTTAAGGGCAGCGCTGCCACTAACCCGACCTCTTTGACTAGCGGCGAAGATCAAATCGTTGCCACTAAAGGTACCTTTGCTGCTCCTGCCGCCTTCGGTACCGACGAGTCTGAATGGGGTTACTCTGTAGCCAATACTAACGCCAACAACACGACTGATTTGACGAAGTTTGCTGGTGGCGTTTATGCTGGTGTTCCCGCAACGGACCAAATTATCGTTAACGCCAACAAACCAACCGTCAGTGCTGGTGATACAACTACTATTACCTTTGCTGCTAACCTCGTCGACGGTCAGGCTGCTGGTACCTACGAGGGTGAAGTTACCTTCACTGCTTCCAACAACCCTAACGCTTAATCTTTAGGTAGCCTACAAAAATATCGTCCAAAAGGGCGATATTTTTATTACGCCTGTGTTATAATAGACAGAAATAAGGAGGTTAATGAACAAAACTAAAACTCTGCTGTCCGCTATCGTCGTCTCCGTTTTGGCGGTTTTGGGCGCAGTCCTTTTACCATCATCGTCAGCTTTCGCTGATGAAAGCTCTGTAGATTATCGTCTAAGTATTACGCCGACTCAAAAGAGTTTCGGAACAATCAAACCCGGCGAAACTTATTCTGACAAATTCAAAGTTAAGAACACCGGTCGAGAACCCTTCGATTTCTCAATTTCCTTCGCCCCCTACAATGTTGAAGGCCAGGAATACACCGCCAACTACGACAAGGCAACCAAGTACAACGACATTGCGGATTGGCTATCTGTCGACATTGAGCATGGTACGGTTGCTGCCGGCGACGAAACCGAAATAACATACTCGTTTACTGTTCCTGAAGGGACTCATGGTGGCGCCCAACTTGGCACGATTATGATTACCATGAATGACAGTAATGATAAAACGGACGGTGGCGTCGAAACCGTGCGTCGACTTGGCTACCTTGTCTTCGGTAACGTCGATGGTGAAATCACCACCACCGCAAAAATCCTCGAGAACAAAATCCCTAGCTTCATCTTTACCCCCCCAATTTCCGCCACCTCACTCGTCGAGAACACCGGCAACGTCTATACTGCCGCTACTTACACGCTTCAGGTTTTCCCGCTCTTCAGCGATGAAGAAGTCTACACTAACGAAGAAGAACCCGACAAAAACATTATCTTCCCTGAGACCAAGCGCTTCTATACCGCCTCCTGGGAAGGTGCGCCGTCTCTCGGCATCTTCCGCGTCCGCCAAACCGTCAAAATCTTCGACGAAGTCTCGACCGTCGAGAAACTCGTCTTTCTCTGCCCGATTTGGTTCCTCTTTATTATCGTCTTAATTATCTTCGTTGCCATTTTCTGGATCGTCAGCCGCATTCGCGGACGCAATAAAGAATAAAAACTTTAGCAGAAAAGCGTAGGGAATTAAACCTGCGCTTTTTGCTGACAAAAACCTAACCTGGTACCCGCTTAAATCCCCTCCCACCTCTTGTCAAACGCCTCAAAAAGTAGTAAAATGTTATAAAGACAGAATTGTTTACTAAAAGGAGTTATTATATGTCTAACCAATTATCTCTGGAGAAGCGTGTTGCGACCGGCAAGCAGCTCAAAGCCCTTCGCGCCGAAGGTCAAATTCCTTCCGTCGTTTATGGCGGCGAAGCTCCAGTTTTGACCACTTCTAGCTACAACATTACCGAGAAAGTCCTGAACGAAGCTGGCTACCACTCCCCGATCCAGCTCGATTTGGATGGCAAGGCTCAGCTCGCTATCGTCAAGAATATTGACGTCGACCCGGTTAGTCGCCGCATTATCAACGTCGAGTTCCAGGCCGTTTCTGCCGATGAAGTTGTTGAAGCAATCACCCCGATCAAGATTGTCAACTTCGAATCCTCTGAAGCTTCGAAGAAGCACTACGTCCTCCTTCAGGTCATGGAAGATGTTGAAGTTAAGGCTCAGCCGACCAACCTTCCTCAGGAAATTATCGTCGACGGCGCAAAACTCGCCGAGCTTGACGACAAGTTGACCTTGGCTGATCTCCAGCTCCCAGCTGGCGTTGCTCTCGCCGACAAAGAACTCGCTGACACGACCGTTATCGCGAACGTCTACGACCCGGCCGCTGAAGCCGCTGCTCGCGAAGCCGAAGACGCTGCCGCTAAGGCTGCTGATGCTAGCGCCGAAGCTGCTCCAGCCGCCGACGCCGAAGCTAAAGCCGAATAAATACAGCCTAGCAAAAAATCTCCCGCTACTCATCGTAACGGGAGATTTTTATTGCTATAAGCTCTTTACCTCACTGCTTCCGCATTCTCTTGCAGCCGCCGACGGAGTGCCGCCTGCGCCGCTTTTACGTTTTCTGGTTTGCCTTTCCAGGTCGCCATTACCGAATCTTGCAGCGCCCGCCCGAACGCGAAACTCACCGGCCACGGGAACGGCCCATTTTGCTTGATCGCAGCCAAGTTCTTCGTCGCTTCCGTCGCCTCTTGTCCACCGCTAAGCAATAACACGCCCGCCAAATATTTCGGCACCGCATGCTTCAAGACCGCCGCTGTCGCCATACCGACTTCGTTCGCCGTCGGCTGAATCACGGCTTTCTTGCCAGCCAGAATCATGTTCGTCTTCAGAAGACAACCCGCAAGATCCACATGCCGTTCTTCAAGCTTCGCGAAAATCGCCGTAAGCACCCGGTCAGTCACCTCAATATCCTTCTCGGCTGTATAATCACCATCGCGCACAATATCACTCTCAACGATCGGAACTAGCCCGACCGATTGACATTCCCGCGCAAAACTCGCCAGAAGTTCCGCATTCTTCTCAACCGCGATAAAAGTCGGCTTATCCCGCTCAATCACGAACTTCGCCCGCCACTTCGCAAATCGGAAACCCATATCATAATATGTTCGTAGCCGTTCTGTCAATCCTTCCAGCCCCAACGTATAATCCTCGCCAGTCAAAGCCAGCTTCGCCAGCCCCTGGTCGACCTTAATCCCCGGAATAATCCCTCGATTTGTCAAATAATCAACAAAGTTTTGCCCGCGTTCAGTCTCTTGTCGCGCCGTCTCATCCGACAAAATCACTCCGCTAGCGTAATCACGCAACTCTGGCGTTGTCAAAAGTAGTTCGCGATATGAGCGTCGCCGCGTGTCGTTCGCCGCAATCCCAAAACTCACCAATCGCTCGGTCAGAGTATTCGCCGATTCATCCGCCGCCAAAATCCCTTTGCGCGGCGCCATGAGCGACTGCGCAATCAGCTTTAAATTCGCCCGTTTTTCTGCCTCATCCTTCGCCAATTCCTGTAATTTGCGCATCGACAGGGAACCTTCCAAGGTCGCATGTTCTGCGTTGAGCCGCGCCCAAAGCACCGCATCCGCCGCCGAACCTCCCGCCGAAATCACCCCGAGCACGGTCGCCACAATCGTCGAGTAAATCGTCAAATGCGTCATCATATCTGTTCGGCTAAGACTCCAGCTCTCCTCCGCCTCGCCCAGCGCGATTTTTCGCGGGCTAATATGGCAAACCAGCTGCGTATTCGGCTTGTCTACCTCAATCTTGTCGACAATTTTCTCGTTCGTATGCACTGGCGGTTCACTCTCCAAGAACAAAATATCCGCCATTTCCGCCAAAACCTTCCCGGCCGGCGTCGTGTGCTTCTCGGCGTGCACCGCCAACTTCGTCGCCGGCGAAAATTTCAAAAAGTTCTTAATCTCATCGACTAATTTTGCCGACACATTCGTCGACCGATCGACCAAAATCCACTCCGCCGCCCCCTGCGACGCGGCCGGCATCGCCCAGTCTGTTGCCTTCCGGGAGCTCGGCACGAAATATGTAATCTCCCCGTTATGCGAAAAGATATACCGATAGTCCGCCGCCTCGTCCGCCCAAACAATCTCCCCCTCGCGCACCTCTGTTTTTGAATTCAAAATCGTCGCTTCGACCCCCAGCCGATCCAAAACCGACAGCGACACCGCTGCCCCTCCGTATACACTCGTCCGTCGGAAAAAGCTATGCGCCTCCCCGTTAAAACCAAGATTCATCCAATCAATTCCATTCGCGTCCGTCTCAAAGTCATTCTGCCGGTCGTCCAGCTTCAGATAAACGTCTTTCAGTACATTCCCAATAATCAAAATCTTGCTCATGCTTCCATTATATCACGCCCCCTGTAGAAAATAA
>CANDYV010000008.1 GCA_947425085.1 uncultured Candidatus Saccharibacteria bacterium
ATCCCGAAATCCCTCCAATTCCGCTCAATAAAGCCCAGCGAAATGCCCTCCAGAGCCTCCAGGAAGCCCCAGGAGCCACTCGGTTGCTTCGAGGCGTTACCGGTAGCGGTAAAACCAATATCTACCTCAAAATGGCCGAAAACGCCCTCAAAGCACAAAAATCCACCGTCCTCCTCGTCCCCGAAATCGCCCTCACCAGCCAACTCGTCAAAATCTTCGAGCAAACCTTCCGCGGCCGCGTCGTCCTCATCCACTCCAACCAAACCCTCGTCGAGCGCCGCCAAACCTGGCTCAGCATCCTAAATACTACCTTTGGCACCCAAGAGCCCCTTATCATCATCGGCCCCCGCTCCGCCCTCCTCACCCCTGTTCATAACCTCGGCCTCATCATTATCGACGAAGCCCACGAATCCGCCTACTACCAGGAAAACACCCCCCGTTACTCCGCCCTCCGCCTCGCCAGCTTCATCGCCAGCCAATTACAAGCACAAGCTACTTCGTCAGAAAAACAGCCCTTACAAGCACAAGCCTCATCCACCGCCCAAAATACCATCCCGAGAAAAAACACCCAAAAATCCGCCCCAAACCCCGCAGCCCCACAACCCGCCTGCATCCTCGGCTCCGCCACCCCTAATCTCGTCGACTATCACCTCGCCAAAATCCACAATTCCCTCACCGAACTCTCCGAAAAAGCCAAATCAACTGCTATCGACCCCGAAATCTCCCTTGTCGATCTCAAAGACCGCGCCAATTTCACCAAAAATCGCTATTTTTCCGACCTTCTCTTGACGAAAATACAGAATAATATTCAAGATGAACATCAAACCCTTATTTTTCATAATCGTCGTGGTTCTGCCCCTATAACCATTTGCGAAGATTGCGGTTGGCAAGCCCTCTGTCCAAATTGTTACCTCCCCCTCACCCTCCATGCCGACGACTATACTTTGAGTTGCCACCTCTGCGGCCACTCGGAAAAGGTGCCTACGAGCTGCCCAGAATGCCACCACGCCGGCATAATTCACAAGGGCTTTGGTACCAAGCTCCTTGAATCCGAGCTCTCTAGACTCTTCCCAGAAGCCAAAATCGCCCGTTTTGACGGTGACAACAAGAAATCCGAAGACCTCGCCACACTCTACGACGATGTCAAAACCGGCAATATTGACGTCCTCATCGGCACCCAAACCCTCGCCCGCGGGCTCGATCTACCTCATCTCGCCACCGTCGGCATCGTCCAAGCCGACGCCGGCCTCGCCCTCCCCGATTTCTCCGCCGAAGAGCGCACGTTCGAGCTCCTCACCCAAGTCATCGGTCGCGTCGGCCGCGGTCACCTCGACACCGCCTCTGTTATCGTCCAGACCTATCAGCCGAATCACCCCGTCCTTCAGACCGCCTTAAAAGCCGATTTCCCAAAATTCGCCGAATATCTAACCAAAAACCGCCAAAAATCCCACCTTCCGCCTTTCGCCCACCTCGCCCGCCTCTCCGTCACTTACAAAACCGAAAAAACCACCCTCGCCAAAATCCAAACCGCCTATGTTCAACTTCAATCTCTCAAAAATCTCGAAGTTTCCCCTCCCGCACCCGCCTTTCATGAGCGCGGCGCTCGCGGCTTCACCTGGCAACTCACCCTCAAATCCTCTTCGCGAAAATCCCTCGTCGACGCCCTCCTCCCTTTCACCAAGCAGTCGCAATTCTCCATCGTCCTTGACCCCTCATCCCTGCTATAGTATAATATATACCAATGAAAGACATTATCATCACTCCTGACCCGCGTCTCCGCGCTAAATCCGCCAAAGTTCGCGAAATCACCCCCGAAACCCAAGAAATCATTAGCAACATGGTCGCAAAATCCCTCGAATGGGAAAAACAGCACCCCTACGAACTTTCTGCCGCCATGGCCGCCCCGCAACTCGGCATCAACCAGCGCATTATCATTATCCGCGACGACCTCGATGACAAAACCAATAACCATTTTACCGCTCTCATCAACCCCGAAGTCATCCGCACCGAAGGCAAAATCGAAACCGATTTCGAAGGCTGTCTCTCTGTGCCAGAAATCTACGGCAAAGTCGGTCGCCCCCGCAAGGTAAAAGTTAAAGCCCTTCTCGAGGACGGCAACGAAGTTCGCCTGAAGGCCGAAGGTTTTCTCGCCCGCACCCTTCTTCACGAAATCGACCACCTCGACGGCATCCTCTTCATTGACCACATCCGCGGCCAGAAAGACGCTTTCTACCGCATGAACGACAAAGGCGACCTCGACCCCGTCCAAGATTACGACTCCGAAATTGAGAGCAACACTAACCTCTTCCCTGAAGAAGCCTAAAATGCCCGAAAAAGCTCCGACCACCGCCACAAACCTTCCAAAAGTCATCTTTTTTGGTAACGGCCCTCTCGCCGACTTTGCAAAAACCGTCCTCGCCGAGAAAACCAACATTATTTTCCATGCCCGCACGCGCGAAGATCTCGCCGAAGTCGCTCGGCTGAAACGCGAAAACCCCGACGCCTATGGCATTCTCGCCTCTTTCGGCATCATAATTAAACCCGACCTCCTTGAACTTTTCGAGCCCGAAGGCATCCTGAACCTCCACCCCTCCCTTCTACCGAAATACCGCGGCGCCTCCCCTATCGAATCCGCCATCCTTGCCGGCGACAAAGATTTTAGCTTCTCTATCATGAAGCTCGTAAAGGCCATGGACGCTGGCCCCATCTATCACCAAGCCACTCTCGAAAATCCCCCGCTCGACAAGACCGCCATTTATCAAGCCCTCGCCGAAACCGGCACAACTTGGCTTGTCGACAACCTTTCTAACATCCGCACCAGCCAGCCCGACGGCACCCCAGTCCTCAGTCTCGAACCAACCCCCCAAGACAACACGAAAGCCACCTTCTGCGGCAAACTCGACAAATCTATGTCCTTCCTCCAGCCTGACAAATACACCGCCCCTGAACTCCTCCGCCAAATCGTCGCCTATCAAGGCTTCCCGAAACCAAAATACGAGTTCTTCGGCAAAACCTGTATCATCCTGAAAGCCCGCGTCCTCCGCGTCACCGACATCCTATGCGAAGCTGCCGGCCTCGACGGCAAATCATCTTCCCCACTCATGATCAAATGCGCCGACCGCAACTTCATCGTCGTCGAACAGCTCCAGCCCGAAGGCAAAAAGCCCATGGACGCCATCTCTTTCATGAACGGCTACGGCGGCAAAAATAACAGCAAAAAACACTAACCCGCCCCACCCCTCACCCCGCTTACAAAAATCCCCAAACCCTCTTCCCTTTTCCAAAAATCTATGCTACAATATACATATCTGGGCGGTTAGCTCAGTTGGCTAGAGCGCGTCTTTGACGTAGACGAGGTCAGAGGTTCGACTCCTCTATCGCCCACCAGATAGAAATAAACACCCCAGAGGGGTGATTATTTTTTGCTCACAGAAAACCCTCTGGATATTTCTTCTCGTCGCAAAATCGCCCAAACCCTCCCCAATCCATTCCTCTTGTGCTATAATTATATACAAGAAACGCCCGGCAATAGCCAGAGTAGCTGCCGCCAGCGTCAAACAGGAGGAAATATGTGGATTGATGATAATTTTATGAACGAAGTTGGTCTCGCCAACATGCCTGAAAACGAGAAACGCGCCTTTATGGCTCATGCCGAGGAAGAACTTGAAGTTCGCGTCGGCCAGAGCATCGGCGCCGAACTCTCCGACGCCCAGATGGACGAGTTCGAACAAATCACCGATGACGATACCGCTACAGCTTGGCTTGAACAAAACGCTCCCAACTTCCGCGAAACCGTCGCCCGCGTGTTCCAAGCCTTCAAGCGCGAACTCCAAGGCGAGCGCCAGCAAATCATGAGCTAAAAGTCTCCGCTTTCCGATAAAACTCCCGTTGCCAGTACTCAGTCCCAAAAGCACACAGAAAAGTTGCCACGAACACGATGGCAACTTTTTTATAAAATCGTTCTGATAATCCTAGCGACGGCTCTTGCGGAAGACTAGATAAACCGCAAACCCAGCAACTGCGCCGAACGCAACCAAGCCAGTCACTAAGTAGTCTGCCCGAGAAAGATTCAAATCTTTGAAAATCGAACCGGTACCCGGAGTCTCAACCTTCGGCATATATTCGAACCAATATTCGTTCACCGAAACAACTTCGCCCTTGCTATTTGTCGCCGTGAAATACGCAACATATTTACCGGGCTTCGCACTGTAATCCGACATCGGCAAAGTAATCGTCAGTTTACCATCCTTAAACGCATCTTTCGTCGTCAAAAGCGGAGTTTCCTTACCGTCTTTATCAACGAAAACCGGATTCTTATCGGCATCATAGACCTGAACACTCACCTGCTCGACGTCATCGCTCACAATCACGTCAACAATCGGGTCGTTATTTTCGTCAACTTTACCACAAGTCGGACCTTCGCAAGGTTCATCCGGATTCACCGGTGGCTTAACTGGATTATCTTCCGTACCACCGCCCGGAATGTTCATTGCGCGGAAGGTAAAACTCACACCGTCCGGATACAACTCGCCATCCAAACCTCGAGCTTCCGTCTTTGCGCTACAAGTCACATCGCCCAAACCTTCAGCGATCGTGAACTGCTCATTCGCAACACCAGTCGGCTCTGTCAAGTTAGCATTCCTTGTCTCTTCGAAAACCTGTTCGCCACTTGCATTTTTACAAGTCATGGTCGTAGTCATCGAACGGATTTTATTATAGCTCACCGAAACCGTCGTAGTTCGGCCAGTCAAAACCGCACCATCCGTCGGAGCGATAATCTTAGCGCTTCCCTCTTCGGCAGTCACCGTCACGCTAATATTCAAGTCCTGAGCCGCAGCCCCTGGAGCAGGCAAACTATAGGCTATCGCAGTCATCGCAAACACAAGCGCCAGACCAACAAAGCCCAAAAGTTGTTTTTTCTTTCCTTTCATACACACTCTTTCTTTTATATTTTTGTTTGAATTCGCCAGAGCTGTCGTCTCGCAGAATACCACTCGCAATGGTATTACGACGGCTCGTTATCTTGTCCTTAGACTAGACAAGTGTCCGAGCTTTGCGCTCTTTGCGCTTTCTGATTATGATTATAATCCAGACGATAATAATAGTCAACAACAAAATCAGTAAAATCAGCACGAAAACCGGCATAATTACAACAATATGCTTCTCAACTTTTTCTTCCCCTGCCGCGCTAATCTTAAACTCTGCCTGGAAGATCCCCATGAACGGCGTTTCTTCCCAGTCTGTCGCAATATGATACTCGGTGCCCGGATAAGCCGCAGTCGTCTTATCGCCACTCGTGTACATTTCCTTGCCGAACAGAGTTCGTGCCGTATAAGAATACTTCACCACGAAATCAGTATTACCAACATTCCTTACGGTTGCGCCCGAATGCATCGGACCGCTAAACGCAAACCGTGTAAAATCAATATCCGTAATCTCCGCCGCTTCATTACTGTCGCCCGAAGAGCGTCCGGTAATCACTGCGCCAGCACGACCAACAGTCTCAATCCCGCCCTTAAACTCAGAATCATTCATAATCTGCGCCCAAATCACCGCATACTGCGAGCCACCCGGAATATCCGTCGGAATCGCCACGCGGTACGGGATCACCCGCGACTCGCCCGGCTGAAGAGCAAACTCCGCCTCCGCCACATACTCGCCGTTCGCGTTCTGAACCGTAATCCAGCGCGAAATCTGTGTGTAAGCCGTTGATTTCTCTTCATCGAACGTCAACTCATTATTCTCGCCAGAAACCACATATGGCGTAATATAAACCCGGAACCGAAACCCTTCTGTTCCAGTATTCGTCACCTTGATCGCACAACCTTCATCGGTCTTCGGACAATTTGTTGCATGGCCTTCCAAAGTCTCTCCCGCGACCAACGTCAAACGCACGCCACTCGGCGACATTTGCAAGGAATTAGGAGAATCATTCTGTCCCCCTTCCGCCCAAACCGGCGCAACCGGCATCACTGCTCCCGCCACTACCCCCAGCAGGACCAAAATGCTTGCAATAAACTTCTTCATTTTTAAGCTTCCTTTCTCCTACTCCGCACGCGACTCACAATCCAGAAAATCACGCAGAAAATTAACAATAATACAATAAACAAGAACCAAATCGGACACAAGAAGACAAGTTTCTCCGTCACGCTCACCTCATCAAAAATCTTCACCGTCTGCTTCACCCGGAAAATCCCCAAATGCGGAGCACCGTCCCAAGACAACTCGTTATAGCGCTTCGTCTCTGGCAAAATCGTCAGCTCAACCGGATTTTCCTCATTCGTATAAACTTCCTCATCGCCAAACAACGGGAAAACTTGCAAAACATAAGTCGCCTTCGCATGAATATTACCACTGTTATTCACGACTGAACTTACAGTAATCGGAGGATTAAAGATGAAACCAGGAACCTTGTTGTCCGTAATGGACGCAGTCTTACGCGTCGTACCGTCGATGCTAGCAAGCACCCGGAAGCCAATCTGCTGAATCACCTTGAAGGCCGACCCCTCCGTCTGTTCGCCATCATCAGTCAACATCTTCACGTTAATCAAAGCATACTGACCGCCAGCTGCCACATCGCGTGGCACCCGAATTGTATACTCAATCTCGACTTCACTATCAGGTTCAATAGTCCCCGAAGGCTTATCGACCGTAATCCACTTCGAAAGTTGCGTATAATCACTCTCTGTCTGAGAGTCTATACTATAGTTCTCATCCACAATCGAATATGGTGCAAAATCTACCTCATAACGAAACTCTTTCGAGCCAGTATTCTGAGCCTTGAACTTTCCAGTATAAGTCTCGCCCGGCTTCAAACTTTTTTCAATTTCATTAAAACTCGGTGTCACTTGTAAACGATAATCCGGAATCTCCACCGCTGATGCCATCGACACAAAACTTCCTGACGCCACTACTGACGCTACCATCGCTAGAAGCGCTACCAATGCCTTCCTAACAAAATGATTGCTTTTCATTAACCTCCTTAGTTCTTAACTTATTTTAGCGCAAAAATCCGAATATAACAAGTCCAAAACTCCGTGTTTTTATCAACGCTAACAATGCACCAAAAACCGCCCCCGAAGGGGCGGTAAAAATCCGAAAACTTTTATTAGCTGTTGGTGGTAGCAGTGATGACGACATCATCAGAGTAAGTGCCAGCGGCAATGCTAGAATCAACCACGACACCGAAGGTGAGATCAATTTTATCGCCATCGGTCACGCTAGCGCCAGAAGCACGAGAAGCGATCGTCTGAGTACCGGTCTCAATTGCGCGATAAGCCTGAGCCGCAGCAGAAACGGTCACGCCTTCAGTCGAAGTCGCAGTCTTGAAGCCCCAACCCTTAGTACCCTTGGTCAAAGTGTTAGAAGCTGGGATGCCATTGTCAGCATCAGCGCCGTCGGTCGTCAAAGCGGTAACAGCATCAGCGTCCTTAATCGTCACATTGTAACCATTGGTGTTGTTGGTTTGGATAGTGAGAACCGTCGAGCCAGTAGCAGCTTCCTGGTTAGCCGTGACATTCTCAATCTTCACGGTGTCATCAGTAGCATCGGCCGTAACCGAAATAGCCTCGCCAATGATAGCCTGCGCCGTGACAGTTGTGCTATCAGAGACAATCGTAGCATAGGAGCTGAGTGGCAAAGCAGCAACGCCAAGACCAGCAACAACGCCCAAAGCAGCAATGGTTTTAGTCATTTTTGACATAATTTTTCCTTTTCAATATTTATTTTATGACCTTTGTGATTCTTATTATACACAACCACTTTCCGCATGTCAACAACTTTTTTCAAGATTTTTTACAAAAACATCATCCAACTCGCCAAAAAAAGCCGCCCACCTCGGGCGGCTTTTCCGAAACTCTCAAACTAGGAAATTCCTTACTTCCCCTCCAACACCTCCACCCCTGGCATTTCCCCGCCCGCGAGAAGTTCCAGCGCCGCACCGCCACCCGTAGAAATCAGCGAATAGGTTAGCGACGGGTCTTCCATATATAAACCTTCGACAAACCCCGACGTATCCCCGCCGAGAATAATCGAAGTCTCGTCATCCCGTTCGCCTAGAATCTTCGCTAAGATAGTCGACGATGTCGCATAAGCCGGATCCTCCGCCTTCCCGAGCAGTCCATTCCAAATCACCGTCTTCGCCCCGCTCACCATCCCCGCCATCTTCGCCGTAGCAATCGGCCCAATGTCTAGCCGCGTCCCCTCGCCGTCCGTGTCAAAATCCTCCGCAACGTAAATCTGCGCATGATCCGATTCATACCCGTCCGCCGCAATCTTCCCTCCAATAATAATCCTATCCGCGACCGGCAAGAACCGGTCAATCAGAGGCTGCTTGTCCGCCACCTTCGCTCCTCCAATCACCGCCACTAGCGGCCGCTCCGGCTCAGCTAAAGCCCCCCTGAGCATCGTCACTTCCTTCTCTAGCAACAACCCCGCCACTGCCGGCAACAACTTCGCCACCGCCACCGTCGAAGCATGCGCCCGGTGCGTCACCGCGAACCCGTCCTGGACGAACAGTGTCGCTCCCGTCGCCTCAACAATCTCCTTCGCCAGTTCCTCCGAACCTTCTTTCTCGCGCTTATCAAACCTCAAATTCTCCAGCAACAAAATCCCCCACTCCGGCAACTCATCTACCGCCTCCTTAACGAGAGGCCCGGTCGCCTCATCAACAAAATTTACTACTGACCCAGGCAGCAACCCCGCCAAAGTCTCCGCCACCACCCTAAGCGACAACTTCTCATCCTTCCCCTCCGGCCGCCCCATATGCGACATCAAGATCAACTTCTTCGCCCCATTCTCCAGCAAATACCGCAGCGTCGGCAGCCCCTCCCGAATCCGAAAGTCGCTCGCAACCGCCATTTTCCCCTCATCCGTCACCGCGAGCGGCGCATTATAATCCGTCCGCACCAAAACCACTTGGTCCTTCACATCCACATCCCGCACCGTCTTTTTCTCGAACATCTTTCCTCCTTACAATAATCTTAAATTACCGCATTATCGCGACATCAATAACTTCTAGTTTAGCTTCTCCGTCATAATCGAGAGATCCGCCTTACCCGACAAACTTCGAAGCCACACCGAAAATTCCTCCAGCCGATCCTCCTTGTCCGTCATGATAATTCCCTGCTTCTTCGTCGCACTATCGACATATATAATTATATACTCACTCCCGTAAGTTTCATCAACTCGCGTCGTAATCTTAAACGTCTCTCCGCCAAAAACCACATTATACTGATAAGTCACATCTGGTTGGTCTCGAAGTTTTTTCAAACTTGTTTCATCAACCGTCGCCGCAAACTCTTCCGGACCTTCATCTTCATCGACAATCACTTTCCCGAGCACGCCCCGAATCTTCTGCGAAGTCGTCGCTCCGAAGGTATAATCCAACTGATACGCATTATTCCACGACAGCTCCATCGTCAAAACATTCACACATCCCGTCTGACTCGCATAAATCCGCAAATCCTTCGGCGCACAAGTAATCAAAATTGGATATCCACCCAAATTCGGATTATTCTTCTCCGGCGACCAACTCAACTGCACTTTATACGATTGCTCCACCGCCGGAACATCCACAATAAAGTTACCCGCATAAATCTTCAGATTCTCGTCATATCCATAGTCTACCGTGCCTTCACGCACCAACGCCCCTGATTCCGGCGGCTCGCCGTCACTTATATTGTCCGCCAAAACCCCATACAGCTGCGAGAACAACTGGTCTTTCTGATCTTGCGGCAACTTCTTGTCGACAATATCTATATTATCAATCCGCGTCTCTGGCCCATACGGATTCTTCCGGAAGATCTGCATCAAACTCACGACCAACAGTATTACTACTACCGCCCCCACAATCACCCCTCCAACCGTCAGCGGATTTAATTGTATTTTTCCTTCTTTTGGTGGCATTTTCCTCCTTTTTAGAATTACACCAAATTATGCGCAGTCACGCGCCATACTAAAAACTCGACAAATCCGACTGATTCAAGATCGACTCAAGATAGACAAAAGTATCTCCGTGCTTAGCATTCACAAAATAGCTCAAATCGTGAGTTGCGACATACGCCGGCGTACTCGGATAAGCCGCCTCAACCGTAATCACCTTGTCACCCTCAACACCAACAACTACGCCCGTGTGCCCGCAAAGATAACCGTCATCACACACCGTCACGCCATTCGTAATTGAGAATACGGCATACGGCCGCGGCTCCGTCCCCGTCGGCAAACCTTCAGTCTGTGCCAAATTATTCGCCACATCTTTCCCATTACCCCAAGCGCGAGAAACTCTTCCTACGCTCGTAAATTTTTGTACGAAGAACGCCGAGAACGACACGCAGTTCGTCTTTCCAAACGGCAAGCTCCAATAACTCGCATCAACCGCATCACTGTTATAATAATCCGCCAACTTCTGTGCCTGCGATGCATTCATGCCTCCTTCGACCAGGCCCAACGAATCACAAGCTCCCAGCAATTCTCCGCTTGCGCCTACCGAATTCGCGATAATCTGCGCAAACAGTTCCTGCCCTTCTGCGTTCGGATGAATACCATCACTTCCAAGATAAGTCGTCGCTTGTGACTCAACCGCCGCACTCCAGTCCGCAATCGAAACATTCTTATTATCGTTCTTTACTTTTGCGAGCACATTGTTGTTCGCAGTATAATCATTCGACGTTGTCCAGTTCGTTACGAAAATCACCTTTCGTGAAGAACCAGCCAAATCCACAACTTCCTGCGCCTGGTCTAGCGTAAAGTTCCCGTTCGTCCCCAACGCATAAACGAGCGTATCCCGCAAAGTTCCATTCTCTACGAGCTCACGCAAAATCGTGATACCACCTGGGTTATCCGACGTGCCCGTATAAAACTGTTTTGACACCTGGGCATGAATATCTACTCCCGGCAACTTCTGTTCAAGTTGCGAAGTTGAACCTACCGTAATCGAGTCCCCAATAATCGTCACTTTCGACCCGTCGACCTTCGTACTCCCTGTCACCGGTCCGCTAGAACTTGACATCCGCTGCACATAATCCAACCAGCCGGCCGCATTCCTGCTCCTATTATTCGCTGCCCCTTCTTTGTCCCCTGGCCGCTCCATAATCCAGACAAAAATCCGCGTCGCATCTTCCGCCGATTGCGCCGCGTCCATTGCCTCATGAGCTGTCATATCGCTACTGATATAGCTCAGCCCCATCGTCCCCCCAAGATTGCGATAGCCGCCTACTTTTGTCGTCTCAAACTCGCTACTTGCTCCAAAGAAGAAATCTAACTGCACGCCCAACCAAGCATCGATCACCTCCATCGGTACCGATTCTTTCGGAAAACCTGTTGCGCTATCGTAATAAGTATATTTTATATTGTAATAATCATTGAAATAATTCGCCGTCCGCGGATCGCTTCGCAACGGATCCGTAATCTTACTCTTCGGCGTAAACTGCGCAATTCCATAGCCCGGACCGGACTCCGAATCACTTTGAAAGCGAAACGGGTTGAATGCTGACTCGCCCTGGAAGTTCGCTAGAATCCCCGCAATACCGTTATCCGACAATACGAAACCAGTTGGATTATTACCTTTCAAGTAACTTACCACTTTCGCCATAATCGTATCACCGTCCAGATTACCAGAATAGCACAACGCCCCGCCCCCCTGGGGGTTGTAATAATAGATTCCGTTCTGGTTGAACATGTTCAGTACCGAATCAGAAAGAGCCGCCGATGCCGAACCAACCGGAATCAACGCTAATACTAGCGTTAGGAGAAAACAAACAAACCGCTTCGCTATTTTCATTAGACGTATCGCACCTTAATCGTATCAGTTCCACGCTTATCTTTATCGCCAGAGACCAACACAACTTTCAGTTCTTCCTTGCCGTCTTTTAGCTGCAAATAGCCAGAATCCTTCAATTCTTTCGCCAAGTCGAGACCATAAGTCTCCGAATACGGTCGCACAAACGCCGAGTTCGCATACATCAAACCGAGTTGGTTCGCCACACGCTGGTTCGGAGTCACCGAAATAATCGGCAAATTCGGCCGTTGCGCCGCCATCGCCCGCGCAGTCGCACCGCTCGCTGTCTGGCAAAGAATCAAATCTGCATCAATATTCTCCGCCAAGCGTGCCGCCGCCGCCGACAAAGCATCGTAGGTATGGTTATCAGTTTCCGGATCACGCGGCAAAGGCAACATCATCGAATGATTCTGTGTATAAAGAATCACCTTCCGCATCGCTTTCACAGTTTCGATTGGATACTTACCCATCGCAGTTTCGTCCGAAAGCATCACGACATCCGCACCCTGAATCACGGCATTCGCCACATCGCTCACTTCGGCGCGAGTCGGCTCCGGATTGTCCACCATCGACCCCATCGTTTGTGTCGCCACGATCGAAACCTTACCGTATTTACGGCAAAGCGCAACCAATTTCCTCTGGACAATCGGCACAATCTCTGCGCCCGCTTCGACCGCCATATCGCCACGCGCGACCATAATCGCGTCCGACTCTTTCACAATCTCTTCCAAAGTCTCGTCGCTCTCAACCGCTTTCTTCGTCTCGATTTTGCCGACAATCTTCGCCGTCGAGCCCCGTTCCTGAAGCAGTTTGCGAAGCATCCGCACATCATCCGCACATTGGATAAACGACAACGAAACATAGTCAAAATCACGCGTCGCGCCCCAATCAATATCCGCCAAGTCCTTTGGCGTCAAAATATCACCGCCAAAGTCTGTATCCGGCAAGTTCAGCCCTTTATTACTCATCACGACGCCGTCGTTCTCGACCACGACCTTAATCGCCGTGTCCGACACGATCTCTGCTACGTGCGTCCGAATTTTACCATCAAAGATATAAATCGGCTCATCAATTTTCACTTTCTCTGCCAAGTTGTATTGCACTGGCAAAATGTTATCCCCTGCGTGTTCTTTGACGGCATGATCAAGAATCAGCTCGTCACCTTTTTTCACTTCATAGTAATTATCTTTAATCACCCCAACCCGAATCTTCGGCCCCTGCAAATCCTGGAGAATCGCAATCGACTTCCCCTTCGCTTCTGCAGCCTTGCGAATCCACGCAATATGCTTGTCGCGCGTCTCGCTATCGCCGTGCGAGAAGTTCAAACGGCAACCGTTCACTCCCGCATCAATAAGTTCGTTAATTTGTTCTTCGCTCGATACGGCCGGGCCGATCGTAGCCAGGATTTTTGTTCGTTTAAATACTTTACTCATTCTTTCATTTTATCACTTTTCCCCGCCCCTGCCAACCGCCCTCTCGCGCCAACCCGCATCGTTTCCTCGCACTTTTCCTAAATCATCTGCCGTGCTATAATATCTACAATATGGTTATGCTCGGCAACAAATCATCCCGCCGGGGCTCTTCCCGCTCCGACCGTCTTTCCTCCTCAATTTCGCATACCGTCGCCACTCGCCGTCAACGCCCCGCCGCAAAAGTCCGCCTCACCGACCGCCCCGAGCTTCTCAAAAACCCCAAAGCCCGCAAAACTTCCGCAGCTTCCAAAAAAACCGCCAAAACTCGCAAAAAGTCCAACCGCCTCCGTCTCGAGCCGAAAAAACTCTCCACCCCCGAATATTCCCTCCTCGGCATCCTCGCCACCAGTTGTGCTTGTATCATCGCCACATTTATTACCGCCGCCAACTTCGACCCCGCCCGCGACGCCATGACCGCCATG
The DNA here is from genome assembly GCA_947425085.1 of uncultured Candidatus Saccharibacteria bacterium. GTDB lineage: Bacteria > Patescibacteriota > Saccharimonadia > Saccharimonadales > Saccharimonadaceae > Nanosyncoccus. The sequence goes on from CANDYV010000008.1 coordinate 13,671, forward strand.
GCCAGCCTCGCCGACGATTATTATATTGAGTTCCTCTACCCTCGCACCCTCGGCACCCAAATCAACGACCCTGCCCCCATTCTCTCAAAATACACCGAAGCTGGCCTCCCCTCCGTCCGCCTCAGTCATCTTCTCGTTTACAACGACGGTTCCCACGCTTCCTACGCCAACTACTTCAACAACAAATACTACAAATGCGACACCGGCCACTCCTACTTCAGCTTCTACCCCGTCGCCCCATACGGCCCCCGCGACTATACCGTCGAATATTCCCCCGATTGCGAAGAAGTGTTATAATAACACTATATAATATATAGGGAGCAATCATGGTTATTTTGCTAATCATCTTACTAATTATTTTACTTATCATCATCCCCGGGATCCGCATCATCAATCAATACGAACGCGGTGTTGTTCTCCGTCTCGGCAAATACTCCCGCACTTTAACCCCCGGTTTCCGCATTATTATCCCCTACATCGACAAAATGCTCAAAGTCGACATCCGCACTACCCCGATGGACATTCCGAAACAAGAAGTCATCACCCGCGACAACGTCACCGTTAATGTCGACGCCGTCGTCTACGCTCGCGTCATCGATGCCCAAAAAGCTGTCCTCGAAACCACGAACTACAGTTACGCAACCAGCACCTTCGCCCAAACTGCCCTCCGCGACATCACCGGCAACTTCGACCTCGATGAAATCTTGAGCAAACGCGACGAAATCTCCGCCCAAATCCGCGAAATCGTTGATGCACAAACCGACAAATGGGGTATCGACATTGAAAGTGTCCGTCTTCAAAATATCGAACTTCCCGCCGACATGAAACGCGCCATGGCGAAACAAGCCGAAGCCGAGCGTGAACGCCGTGCCGCTATTATCTCCGCTGAAGGTGAAAAATCCGCCGCTGCCGCCGTCGCTGAAGCCGCTCATCTCCTCGCCCAAACCCCAGGCGGCATCAACATCCGCACTCTCCAAACTCTTGAAAAAATCAGCGCCGACCCCTCCCAGAAAACCGTCATCCTCCTCCCCACCGACCTCACCGACAAAGTTTCCGCCCATTTCCGCAACTAACCCCCAACAATCGCCACCGGTATATCTCTTATTATCAATTATCGTCAATCACAAAGCATGACTAATTATAAATTCGCATTCCATGTCAAAAAATGACGATTACAAGAAAGGTTATCAGAATGGAAGAAGCGGTTTCTACCGCGGTTCCGGCAACTCTGATTACATGAGAGGCTATTGCCAGGGCAAGTGGGAATATGATTATTGGGACAGGACAAGGTCGTACTCTATTTTGCGCGACGAGCCTAACAAACCATCCTCTGACCAACCCTACGACCCATTAGCATACAAACCCTCAACCTTAGCCGCCATGGTCGGCGGACCAATCAGTCTAGTAGTTATAGGCTGGTGTTTCGTCGGGCTCATTTTATTCTTTTTCTGGATCGGCGGCCAGAGTGGTAGCTGGTGGTTCCCGTGGATTTGGCGAATCGCGTTCTGGGGCGGAATAGGTTTTATAATCATCATGAGCATCGTGGGCATAATCTGGGCAATTGCCGAACAAAAGAAAAAATAGCTAAAAGCTTTTCTACGCAAAAAATATCTCCGCCAAACAGAGATATTCTACACAAAAACACCCCGCCTGGGGTGCTTTTGCTTTAACTTCAACAACCTAAATGGTGAGCCGGGAGAGGCTCGAACTCTCGACACCGGGCTTAAAAGGCCCGTGCTCTAACCAACTGAGCTACCGGCCCATATCGGTTGCTAACTGTAAATCTTGGTGATCTCTGCGGGAGTCGAACCCGCGTTGACGGGATGAAAACCCGTTGTACTAACCGTTATACTAAGAGACCGTATACCTACATTCTACCAAAAACCACCTCATTCGTCAACCTCAAAATCGCTATAACTCAAAAATAACCCTTCAAATCCCCAAAACCGACGAAAACTACTTCAGCAACCCCCAATACCCCCTCCAGCAATTCACCCGAAATTTCAACGGTTTCTGCCTCAAGAACCGATTTCGATACCACTTCGGGAAAAACTTCTTCAGCATTGCTCGCGTCTGTTCCTGCCCTGCCTTCCCCTCTGGATGACCATGAAAATCCTTCGCCGAATCAATCAACAAATTCCAGACGAAGAAATATTCCAATTCATTGCGATATTTCTCCAGCTCCCCCGCCTCATCGAACTTTCCATACAAAATCCCCAGCGCTTTAAAAATATCCAGCGACCGCGGATTCCACCCTCCCTGGTGTAACACCGAGCCCTCACGCTGTCGATAGACATACAACGGCTCCTCGACAAACGCAATCTTCTCCGTATACAACACCACCGCCGACAAAATCGCCATATCCTCATGAATCATCCCCTCCGGAAACTCAAGATGCCACGTCCAAAACTCTCGCCGATACAAATTCTGAAACGGTGCCAAGCCATACCGCACATACCGGCTCTGCCACCCCTCTTTCGACGTATCAACCGCCGTCAAAATATCCTCATGCCCGTCCTCATAAACCCGCCGCACTGCCATCACGGCCGCATCCGCACCGCTCTCCTCCGCCACCGTAACCAATTTCCGCATCGCCCCCGGCACAATATAATCATCCGAATCAATAAACCACAGGTATTCCCCGCTCGCCTGCTCGACCCCGAAGTTTCTTACCGCCGCCGCGCCCCACTTCTCGCACCGATAAACCCGAACCACCCCTGGATTTTCCCTAGCATACTTCTCGCAAATCTCATAAGACTTATCCGTCGAGTTATTGTCGACCAAAATCACCTCAAAATCCCGATAATCCTGCCCCAAAATCGAATCCAAACACTCCCCCAAATATTTCTCAACATTATAAACCGGAATCACAACCGAAACTTTTGGATTTTTTACCTTCTCACTCATTCTTATCCTCATTATACCATGCTCATATGCTATAATAATATAAGTTATGACGAACAAAACTGCGAACCCACCCAAAAACAACTTGAAATCCGTCGCGAAGGACACCCAACCTTCGAAAGAAGTTATCGCTGATTACAACGGCTACGATTACAAAAAGATTTTCTGGGAAGACGCCGACCGCAAATATGAAGACATGGCCGACCGCCTCGCGATTCGCCGCCTTCTTCCGAAGCAGATGGATACTTTTGTCGATATCGCCGGCGGCTACGGTCGCCTCGCCGACGAGTATCTCGACCGCGCGAAGGTTGCCACCCTCTTTGACTACTCCGAGACCGAGCTCGCCCAAGCCCACGACCTCTACGGCGACAAAATCCACACCCAACCTGGCGATATTTATTCCCTTCCCTTCGCCGACGATTCCTTCGATGCTCTCATGATGATTCGCGCCACCCACCACTTTGACGACATGCAAAAAGTCTCTGATGAACTTTACCGCATCCTGAAACCCGGCGGCGTCGCCGTCATTGAAGTCGCTAATAAGAAAACTCTCCCAAAAATGTTCCGCTACTGGTTCAAGAAATCCGATGTCAATCCTTTCAGCCTCGAACCCGCCCATCTCCGCGACCTCAACGAACAAGGTTTTTACAACTACCACCCGAAATACATCGAATCTATTTTCAAAAAGTCCGGTTTCAAAATCGACGAAGTCCTCTCCGTCTCCAACTTCCGCAGTGCTAAGTTAAAAAAGTTGTTCGGCACCAAAAATCTTGTGCGCATGGAAAAATCCGCCCAAAAACTCCTCGCCCCCATCCGCTTCGCCCCTTCAATCTATTACAAACTCGTCAAATAACTTTTCAGACAAATAAACAAGCCCCGTCGGGGCTTTTTATTTGGTAGCGCCAGCTGGAATCGAACCAGCATTGTAGACTTAGAGGGTCTATGTCCTATCCGTTGAACGATGGCGCCACAAACAACCAAACCAAGCATCTTAAGCCTGACCATACATATATATTATAACACGAAAACCGCAGAGCTCCACCCCTAGTCAAAACACACTAAAAAATTCTCGCAGCCCACCCCTACGAGAACTGCGAGAACTCCAAAACCAGGAAATTAGTCTTCGGTGCAAACGTAGCCGTTCGCTTCGTAGCTCGCCTGGACGCTTTCGCGCGAACCGTCCAACCTGCCTTCCGCATTCGTCGGCAACCCAAACGTAGCGATATAATCGCCGACCAACTGGTCCCGATTCGCCGTCAGGCTAAACGTCGCCGTCGCATCAATAATCCCATACTCAGCGCCAATCGCCTCCACGCCCGCGCTCTCCGCAACCCCGTTATACCAATCAATCATCCAGCCAAAATACCCTTGCGAAGCCTGCGCCGACTCATTATCGGCAAAAGTATAGCGATTCGTTAGTGCCACCGCTGACAATTGATCGTCCGTAAAATTCGCCGTCACCGACACGGAATGATTCGTCAAATTCACTAAATCTGCCACATCCGCCCCAAAATCCCGCGCACAACTAATAATCGAAATCGTCTGGTTCACAATTCCGTTATTATCTGGGTTCGACGGAACGTAAACCACATCCCGATTCGCCTCCGCTTGTTGCCACAAAATCGCAAACACAATCGCCATCACCAACGAAACCGCCGCCAAGATCCCTAAAATCACCGTCAAAAGACTCGGTTTCTTCCCGTCGGCAACCACCGACTTCTTAGAGAACTTTTCCGTCGCCGGTTGTAAGCCAGTCGGAACATTCATGCTTGAAGTTGGCTGCGAACCCGTTCCAGAAGCGCTCGCTCCAGCAGAGCCAGCCCCGGAGTTCCCCATCCGCGCTGCGAACGGGTTATACGGTTCACTCGTCGCCGCGCCTGAAGCGCCGTTCATGCTCGAAGCACCACCCATGTTCGAAGCGCTACTTGTAGCCGAAGCACCGAAACCAGTTCCAGTACCCATGTTATTCGTCGTCGGCATCGCACCAAAGCCTGCCGTCGAAGCCCCCGACCCAGTAGTTCCAAACCCGCTCGTTGCCCCAGCAGCCCCAAAGCTAGAAGCCCCAGCCGCTGTCGATACACCAGCTGACGCACCAAATCCAGACACCCCTGTCGCAGCTCCGCCAAAACCAGAATTAGCAGCCGCAGCGCCATCGCCGTTCGCCACCGCTGGCCCAGAAGTCACGCTGCCAATCGAACCCGGCACCGGCGCCGCCGGCACTAACGGTTCATCCGGCCGCTCCATCGTCGCCGACGGGTCCGAGGCACCAATCTGATCCATTTCGATCGACCCCGTATCCGGCTCCTTCGCCGCCATTCCCGCCGACGTCAAATTGTCCGCCGCCGAAGCCAAACTATCCGCCATCGACAAGCTCGTTGTCTCCGTTGGCGCAGAAGACGTAAAATCAAGCGCCGGCGGTACCACGCTCCCAGCCCCAGTAACCCCCATTCCAGTAGCCGAATTACCGCCAGTTGTCCCTGTATTTGTTGATGAGTTTGTTCCGTCCGGGTTCATTTTGCCTCCCTTTTTATTCTTGTTCGGAACATCTCTCTTCAGAAACATTCCGCAGCGCTTCAGAGCTATTTTTAAACATTACTTTTATTCATTATACTCCGAAAACAACTTTTCTACAAGCAAAAAACAAAGCGAAAACAAGTCAAAAACTTCTCTAACAACCCGCACAAGCGACAACTTACAGCGTTCGCTTCTTCTTTTCCCTTGAGAAAAACTCCAATCGATCGCCGACCTCAAGATTCATCTTTTTCTCGGTCTTCAGCGCCAAGCCCCCGACCTCATTCTCAATCAATTTCTTCGCGTCGATTCGCTCCTTCTGCACGCTCTCGACTTCCGCCTCACCCAAAACCGTCGAACCATGTTTCAGCCGCGCCAAAATCCCCGGAATCAACTTGCCGCGAAGCATCTGCCCGCCCGCAATAATCTCCGTCTTCGCCACCCGGAACACCCCCATCACCTTCATCTCCCCGAGTTCCGTCTCGACAACTTCTTCGCCGAGCAAATCTTCCATCGCCGCCCGCGCATCGTCGAGCAACTCATAAATCACCTTATAATTCCGAATTGCCACGCCGTCCCGCGCCGCCAGCTTCGCAATATTCGTCGGCACCCCAACATTAAACCCATAAATCACCGTGTTATCCGCCGTGTCCCCCGCTGCCATATAAACATCATTCTCCGTAATATCGCCCACCCCCGTCGCGACCACATTCAGCGTAATCTCTCCCTTCGTATCAATCATCTTCAGCGAATCCACTACGCTCGTCACCGACCCCAAGACATCACCCTTCACAATCACATTAAACACCTTCGCATTATCTTCCGTGTTCATCATTCGCAGCAAATCCGTCGAAGTCACATTCGCCGACATTGCCTCGTTCTGTGCGTTCTGCGCATACATCAACGCCGCCCGCCGCGCGCTCTTCTCGTCCGGATATTCCATAAACCGATCGCCAAAGTTCGGCAATTCCTTAAACCCAGTCACCGTCACCGGCGTCGAAGGCGTCGCCTTCCCCTTCGGCCGACCCCGGAAATCCAACATCGTCCGAATCTTCCCGTAGCTACTCCCCGCCGCCACAAACTCGCCAACTTTCAATTCCCCGCCCGTCACCAACAAATTCACGACCGACCCCTTCCCGGTCTCCATATGCGACTCAATGACCAGCCCCTCCGCCGGAATCTCGACATCCGCCTTCAATTCCTCAACATCCGCAACCAGCAAAATCGCATCCAACAATTTCTCCAAGTTCTCCCCCGTCTTCGCCGACACTGGAATCATCATAATTTCCCCGCCCCACTCTTCCGGCTGTAGCCCATGCGTCGACAAATCCGCCATCGTCCGCGGCACATCCGCCCCCTCCCGGTCGATCTTATTAATCGCCACGATAATCTTCGCGTTCGCCCCCTGCGCAAACTTAATCGCCTCGACCGTCTGCGGCTTCACCCCATCGTCCGCCGCCACCACAATCACCACAATATCCGTCAACATCGCCCCATGCTGCCGAATCGCCGCGAAAGCCTCGTGCCCCGGCGTATCGAGAAAAGTAATCTTCCGCCCGTCATGCTCCAGCTGATACGCCGAAATATGCTGCGTAATCCCGCCCGCCTCGGTCTCCACAGTCTTTTTATTCAGTAAATTATCGAGCAGCGTCGTTTTCCCGTGGTCAACATGCCCCATCACCGCTACCACCGGCGGCCGCGCCACCGCGTCCTTGCTCAACTCTCGCCGTCCCTCTTCGGCCAGCTTCGACGCCGTATTCTTCCGTTCCAGTCGCACATTCGCAATCCCCAACTCATCAATCATAATCTGCGCCGTCTCGAAATCCAGCCGCTGATTAATCGTCGCGACAATCCCATTCTTAAACAACTCCCCAATCAACGCCGTCACCGACAACCCCAGCGCCTGCGCCAACTCATCTACCGTAATGGAGCCTGCAATCCGAATTACCTTCTCCGCGTCGCTATTTTCCGCCATCCAAGCTCCTTTCCTTCAAAGGTTTTCAGAAGCCCCAAACTTCTCAAAACTTTCAAAAGTTATTTATATCTTACACTTCCCCTTATTCTACCATATTTCCCCACCCTTGGGAACACCATTTTCAGGCAAAAGAAAAGTCCCCAGCGAACATTCGCCGGGGAGCTTTGTGTGCGAGGTTAGTGTTATTGCGGGTCTGTCAGGTAACGCGCGTGCGCAAGAAGCCGCGAAACGGCAAGTTACCTCGGATCAATACTCGATATACACCCGATAGCCAGGCTCAGTCTTACCGAACGTCGAAGACGTCGGAGTCGCAGAGCCCTACTGGGGGATATCTCCTTTTACGGTCCAAATCCTCTTGGCATTGGGGTACATCTCTCTCAGTTCCCTCTCCGTCTTCTTTGCGCCTTCTTCAGTCACGCGGGGATACATTTCAGTTCGTGCCATAACTTTTACCTCCTAAAGAGCTACAATTTGTTTGATGATTGTTCACCGATAGTGATTTCCTAATAGGAATCCCTATCTACTTCCAGTATAGCACATATGATTAAAAATGTCAATACTTTTATCACAAAAACAGCCATTTTTACCATATTCTCCCCTGTTCCAGCCGGTCGTATTATCTTTCAAGCATAAACGTTTATCCCTCAAGAAATGGATATTCCATAGCATGAGAAAGGGCGCCCCGCCAGGGAGCGCCCAATCTAAGTTGCTAGGAATTATGCCTAACCCCACATTGCGAAATAAGTTTGACTTACTCGCAATTAAGGTTATAACGCGGACGGATTACAGCTCCTCACTGCCCTCGCCAAACCCAGGCAAATCGCCACCGTCGCCACCGCCTTCGGGCGGAGTCACAGGATCAGTCGTGCCGGGCTTGTCGGGGTCTTCACCCTCACCGTCGCCACCGCCTTCGGGCGGAGTCACAGGATCAGTCGTGCCGGGCTTGTC
>CANDYV010000009.1 GCA_947425085.1 uncultured Candidatus Saccharibacteria bacterium
AAAGTAGTCAGGTTGTCGTAATTGAGGTGGACGTGCCGGGAATGCTGGGCGACAAAAAGACAGGTGTCGCGGATGTCGGAGAGGGTGGGGAGGTTGGTGGTTTTGCGGGACATGGTATTAGAAGAGCGGGGCGAAGACTTTGAGGGTTTCGGCGATGAGGCGGAGGGGCTGTTTTAGGCGGGCGGTTTCGGGGGTGATTTTGAGACAGGACTTTTTCGTTTTCTCGAAGTCGGCGGACATGTCGGCGAGGCTGGAGGTTTTATACATCCAAGCGGCGCATTCGAAATGGTAAATCAGGGAGCGGAAGTCGAGGTTGATGGTGCCGCAGATGCCGAGGTCGTCGTCGCGGAGCATGCTTTTCGCGTGGATGAAGCCAGGTTTGTATTCGTAGATTTTGACGCCGCGTTCGATGAGGGGGAGATAATTTGAGCGGGTCATGAGGTTGACGATTTTCTTGTCGGGGATGTGCGGCGTGATGATTTCGACGTCGACGCCTTTTTCGGCGGCGAGGGCGAGGGCGTCCATGATTTCGCTGTCGCAGATGAGGTAAGGGGTGGCGATGCGGAGGGACTTGGTCGCGCTGTTGATAAGATTGAGATAGACGTTTTTGGCGACGGGTTGGTCATAGATTGGGGCAGGGCCGGAACCATAGACAGCGACGTAGCCGTTGTCGAGGAGTTTAGGCTGTTTGTCGGAAGTTTTGAGGGTTTTAGAGTTGTTGGGTTTTCGTAAGTTCTTGGGGAGGAAGTTTTCGGGAGGGAGGGGAGTTTTGCTGTGGAGGTTCCAGGAGGTGAGGAAGAGGGTGAGGAGGTTGGTGACACCGGGACCTTCGAGGCGAATGCCGGTGTCTTTCCAATGGCCGTGGAGTTTTTTGATGTTGATGTATTCGTCGGCGAGGTTGAGCCCGCCGGTGTAGCCGATTTTGCCGTCGATGACGACGATCTTGCGGTGGTCGCGGTTGTTGTGAAAACCGTTGAGGCGGGAATTGAATTTGTTGCTCGGGGTGCAATGGATGCCGATGGCTTCGAGGTCGCGATAGTAGCGGGAGGGGAGAGTGAAGATACTGCCGATGTCGTCATACATGACGTAGACTTCGACGCCGGCTTGGACTTTTCTCTGGAGGATGGTGAGAATTTGGTTCCACATGCAGCCGGGGCAGATGATGAAAAATTCGAGGAAGATGAAGCTTTCGGCGGCTTCGAGGTCAATGAGGAGTTGTTTGAAGTAGTCCTCGCCGATGGGGAAATAGGTGGTTTTGGTGTGTTCGGAGAGGGAGATGTGGTTGGTTTCGCAGATGTAGCGGGCTTGGAGAGCGACGGCGGGATTTTCTTGTTCTAAGTTTTTGAGGGCGGGATTATCAGGGTAGAAGGATTTTAGCTCGGCACGGAGCGCGTCGGCTTTGGCGCGGAGGGGTTGGTTTTTGTGGTTGCTGGCGAAGAGGATGAAGAGGAGCGGGCCGATGATGGGGAGGCTGACGACGATGAAGGCCCAGAGGAGACGCATTTCGAGGTTCTGGTAGTAGTTGATGATGTAGAGGGTGATGCCGAGCGAGAAAACGACGGCAAGGATGGTGACTGGGAAGAAGTTGCTGTAGAGCAGGAGATAGAGGATGACGAGGATGATGATTTCGGCGAGAATACAGATGACAGTCCAAGCAAAGCGATTGGTGAGGAGGCTTTTGAGAAAGCGGAGAGGGTGATGTTTTTGTGGCGCAGGTTGTTTGTTGGACTTTTGTGGCGCTGGGGTTGACATACTATATATTATAGCATATTTTGGTGGGTTTGGGGACTTGGCGAAGGCTAGTTTTGATGGTGGATTTGTTCGGTTTCGAGGATGGGGTAGACGATGAGCTGGTCGGAATCGAGATTTTCGGAGTGGAGATTGAGGGCAGAGATTTGGTGGTTGGCGTAGGTCGTGTAGTAGAAAATGCCGTGTTCGAGGTCATAGCCGGAGGAGTAGATGGTATATTCGTATTTGCCGTCGCCGAGGTTGCAACAGCCGTATTGTTGGTCGACGGAGTGGAGGATGTGGAAGAATTGGCTGACGCCGTTTAGGTCGTCTTCGGGGGCTGTGGTTGTTGATTGTGTGGTTGCGGCTTGTTCGTTGGCGGTTTTCTCGTTCGCGGTTTTTTCGGGGAGGGTTTTCTCGGGGAGGGTGAGGGAATTGGCGCGGGTGAAGGCGGCTTTGACGAAACGAGACTGAGAGGAGAGGTCGCCCGGGAGGCCGATAGCGCCCATGCCGCGGCTATATTCGGTGAGCGGGAGGTTCGGGGCGAATTTGTTTTCGGGGGAGGCGGCGGAAAGGTGCATGTAGTTATTGAGAGCGAAGAACTGTTCGTCGAGAGGCGGGTTGTTGGTGAGGACGCCGGCAGGGTTGTCGTAAATCTTGAGACCATCGGCGACGGATTCGACGACAATGCAGGCGCCGGTGAGGTCGGAAATCATCCAATGAAGTTCGGAAGCGGGAAGGTCGGGGCTGAAACTGAAATTACGGAGGTTGAGTTTTGCGAGAAGGGTCTTGGCTTCGGCGACGCTGGCGCATTGGCTGAGGATCCATGGGAGAAGTTCGAACTGGGCGATGTTGTCTTTGCCGTCGACGTGGTCGTGATAGACGGCGTTGCCGACGAAATTGAGACCGGCGACGCCAAGACCTTTTTCGTTGATGGCATCATAGAGGAGAGGGTAGTTTTCGGGAGTTCCTGCTGTGGAGGTTTTTGTTGGGTCAGAGGCTTTCGTTGTGGCGGCTTTTGTTGGGTCGGGGGCTAGGTAGGTGATACCGATGATGGCGTAGTGGGTGTTCATGGTGCCGACTTCGCGGAAGCTAAAGGGGAAGTTGCGGGGGATGATGACGGCGTTTTCGCCGTAGGAAAACTCATAGTCGAGGTTGCGGCCGAAATAATGATTTTTAGATTGATAGATAGCGGCGGTGCACATGGGTTTGGTTTTCCTGTTTATGTTTTAGTTTATGCTGGTTTTATTGTAGCATAAGTCTTTGACTTATGCTGTGATTTTCTCGCGCTCAGAAAAACATACTAGTATGTTTTTCATTCGCTGCTCCTCATCAGAGCATAATTTGCTGGGATGAGAGTATGATTTTTGCGGGAGCGATTTTTGGCGAAAAAACAGGGGTGGAGTATGGTGGTTAGCGAGGAGTATAATCTGTCGGGCGTAGAGTATGATTTTAGGCTTCGGCGGTGTAGGGTTTGAAGTCGAAGTCGAAACCGACGTACTTGGATTGTTTGTCGTCGAGATATTTGTCGACGGCGGATTTGACTTTTTTGTCGAGTGAAGTGATGCGGACGGCTTTGGGCTCGGCTGAGTCTTCGGATTTTTGGTCTTTGGCGGATTTGACGGCTTCGTCGGCTGGGGTGAGAACGAGCGGAGTGATGTAGCGGACTTTCGATTTGACGCTGATGCAGTAGCAGTTTTTCTTGGCGGTGGCGCCGGAGTAGACGGTGGTGGCGCGCTGGAAGTTGCGGAAGGCGTCGCTCATGGGTTTGTCGCCGCAGCTCAAAATCCAGTCGATAATTTCGCGCTCACTCATGACGTAAAGGTCATCCATGTTGAGGTAGCCGCTATTGATCATGGATTGCATCATGTCGCCGAGGAATTGGAGGGTAGCACGAGCTTTGTCGCCATGATAGTTGGCGGAAAGAGTGAGGTTATTAGTGACGAAGTCAGCGGCGATAGAGGGGGTTTGGAATCCGATTTCGTCGAGATCATTTTCGTTTTTTAGGATGGTGAGGTCGGCGTAGAAGGTTTTGATCTGATCAAGTGTCCAGGTGTCGTAGAGGAAATATCCGTTGCTAAAAGTATATTCGAGGCGATCGGCGGCAAGATTAGGAACGTCGTTGTCGGCGATTGGATAGATATGATAATCGGAAACTTCGCTAGGGAGAATGTTGTCTTTTTTGAGCTGGCGCGTAACGACTTTCGATTCGCGAATGATTTTGCCGGTATCTTTCTCGATTGATTCTTGAGTTTCGGAGTCGCCGTTCATGTAATCGATGCTATGCTTGAAGGCGGGGGAAGCGATGTCGTGGAAAAGGCCGGCGAGGGTTTGCTTTTTATCGCGGGTGAAATTCCAGATGATGAGAGCGACGCCGATGCTGTGCTGGAAGACTGAACTGAAATGGGAGAAATTGTAGAGGGCGCTGTAATCCATGCTCACCATGCTGACGCCAGAGAGGCGCTGGAATTCGGGGGCGGCGATGTATTTGAGAAGCCAGGCGGGGAACTCGGGACAGAGGACTTTGAGGTATTCGCGTGCTTCGGGTGTGAGGGATTTGAGGGATTTATCTTTGCAAGTGGTGATGTCGAGGGATTTGGCGGCGTGGCGACCGAAGAGACCGCGTTTTCCAGTTGATTCGGGAGCGGAAATTGGTGCGATGACAGGGGCGGGAGCGGCGGCAACTTGTTCCGCTGGAACAAGTTCAGGTTCTTCGGTGGGTTCGGCTGGTTCAGGCTTCGGAGCGTCGTCGGGGACGGGGATGGTGGCTTTTCTGCCGGTTGGGCGCTGGTAGATTTTGATCCAGTCTTGGTCGAGCCAGAATTTAACTTCGTCGTAGCAGTTTTGGGACTTGGCGGGGAGTTTTAAGATGTTGATCTCGACTTTTTTGCCGCGGTTGAGGTTGCCGGTGACGACGTAAGTCAGCTCGGCGATGGCGGAGGCGCCGATGTAGCCTTCGATGCCGTCTTTGTCTTCGTTCATGAGGAAGAAGGTGTCGGCTTGGTCGAGGTTTTTGTAGAAGCGTTTGTAAATCTTCGTCATGCGGGTCGCATAATCGGAATCGGACGGAGAGAGCCAACGGCCGAGGGAAAGACCAGGTTCGGTCTGGGGCTCGTCAAGGGTTTCTTCTTCGGTGGAAATTGGGCAGGGCCAATCAATGACGTCGTAGCCGCGACCTTCAAAGTATCCTCGCCAATAGAGCGCGCGCTCATGAAGTTTGGAACTGCCGGAAATAACGAGCTTTTTCATATAGTTTTTCGGTAACTCTCCTTTGGTTTCCCATTATAAAGGAAGATTTCGGATTTGACTAGACCCATTATAAGTGTTAGCGTAATGAAAAATCGTTAGTTTATGTTTGCCGTTGAACATGACCCTGGCTTTGGCAGGGGTGTTTTTCATATATTGTATTAAATATATGATACAATGGGGTTATGACGATTAAACTTCAAAATTTTAATAAAAAGTATGGCAAGAAACCGGTGCTTTTTGGTAGTAATTTAGAGATTCCGGCGGGGAGTTTTACGATGCTGCGCGGAATGGCGAATGCTGGTGGGGCTCGAGAAAGCGGGGAGGAGTAGGATGGGACTGAAGTTTTCTGATGCTTTGCGGCTGAGTTGGAGCAATATTGCGCAGCATAAAAAGCGAAGTGCGATTATTATTTTGACGATTTCTGTGTTGTTTGGCGTGGTGATGGGGTTTATTTTTATGTTGCAGGGTCTTAGGGGCACGATTCTGGATGCCGCTCTACAAGCGAATGATGGAAAGGTTTATTTAGAAACTTGGTATCAGAGCATTGTGGAGTTCGGCTCTGGGGAGGTAGAAAAGGCTGATAGCGTAGAGGATTTGGAGGTTTTTATTAAAGAAGGGATTGAACGATGTCATGGAAGGATTATTGGGGAGAAGTTGGTCTATCAATTTATGGATATTTTAGAAACAATTACTCCAGAAGTGGCAGAAAGCATATCGGGTGAAATTGATTTATCGAATGTGCCAAAAGATAAAGTAGCGGTGTTAATGCCGGTTTCAGAGACTAGCCAATATGCGACGGTCGATAAAGGCGACTACTATGTCGTCGGGTTTTACCCCGCGACAGAGCAAGGCAGTCCGACTTTGCCAGGGTTAAATCCAGCAAACTTATTGCTTGGAATGGTATATGGATCGGGATTTGATGCAAGGCCGCTGATAATTGATAATGGGTCGGAAGCATTACATAGGTATTTTATTAAGATTGCTCAGCAGAAGATTGATAGTGGAAGTCAGTGTACATCGGCGGAAGAATATCTTGAGGCTCAAGTGCCGCAGACTCACTATATTGTGGAGTTTCCAAGTTATACAGATGCAGTTAGCTACTATTATGATAATCATGCTGGAGGAAATATACCGAAAAATGTTGAAATCGGAGGGAAGAAATACGAATTGGTGAATATGGATACATTTGGCCGCGTAATGTATCTGGGGCTGGATTTCGATAATCTCCAATTCAGGCTGAATATGGTGGAAAAATTGTTTGTTATAATTGCTGTTTTGATTGCGGCTTTCACTTTTGCGCATTTGATTGATAGCGATGCGGCGACGGTGGCACTTTATCGTTCACTTGGAGCTAGTACCGGGGATATTTATCTGATTTATTTCTTGTATTTGGTTGAACTTTGTTTATTGGCGGTTTTGTCTTGTATGTTGATAGCGTTTATCATTGTCGGGATTATGTGGCTGGGTAATGCTGGAGCATTAGCAGAAAGACTTAAAGGGTTCTATATGCTTAAAGAATTGCCGAAGGTGAATTTGTTTGGATTTAATGGTATGTTCTTCAGTATTGTCGGGTCGATTATGCTAGTGGCGCCGATTTCGCTACTTTTGACTGTGCGTTGCTTCTCGGCGAAGCATATCGCGAAGAAACTAAAAGAGGATTAGCGCGATTATCTAGTTTGATTTGTTGTTTGCTTGACCTGTTATTGAATAATTAGTATAATGATTTTAATGGCAACTGCGAAAACTAAAGATTTGAAGGCGGCGAAGCCGAGTTTGGCGTCGACGTGGAAAGAGATTGCGAGGAAGCAAAAACCTCTGATGATAGCGATGATTGTGCTGCTGGTCGTGAGCGCGATTCTTTTGGTGTTTTCGCTGACGACGCTACGGCCGCAGAATACGGTGGTGATTGTGGGGTATGGAGATGTTTATGGGGAGATTGCGGGGATTTCTGGGGGATATCGGCGAGATAGCTGGATGAATATGTTGGCGTTTCCGGCGTTGGCGTTGATTTATGGGTTGCTGCATAATGTGATGATTATGAAAGTTTATCGAAAGTATGGGCGGGATACGGCGATGATGGTTGCGGTGGCGTCGATTTTGCTGGTTATCGGGACGTTTGTCATCATATTCCGACTTTTAGGGGAGTGGTAGATGAGAGGGTTGGAGATTCCGCTGGGGAAGCGGAAAAAGTTGTATCGGTTTTTGGAGATTTTGCCGGGGGCGATGAGTTATGCGGCGGTGATTTTGCTGTTTTTGTTGTCGTGGATTAATCCGATTCTGGGAGCGATTTATTTGCTTGTGATCGTGTCGATTACTTTTGTGAAGGCGGTAGCGACGGCGTTTCGGACGATTCAGGGGTATAAGGTAGTGAAGCGGGCAGAGAGGGTGGATTGGCGGAAGCGACTGATGGATTTGAAAAATCCACACGAGGCGTTTGAACGGCTTCATGGGCGGAGTGAGAATAGCTATGGCTTTAGTGAGCATGTGCAGAATCTGAGGATGTTGTCGGTCGTGGAGGGGAAGTCGGAGCCGAAGCCGAAAGATGTTTATCATGCGGTGATTATGGTGGCGTATAACGAGGGGCTGGAGACGCTGGTACCGTCGGTGGAGGCGGTGAGGGATACGAGTTTTCCGAATGAGCGGATTATTTTTGTTTTGGGTTATGAGGAGCGAGGCGGTGAAGCGATGGAGGCGAATGCTCGTGAATTGAAGGAGAGGTTTAAGGGGGTGTTCCGGGACTTTATTCTGGTGAAACATCCGGACGGGTTGAGGAATGAAGTGGTCGGGAAGGGGCCGAATTTGACTTATGCGGGGGAGCATTTGGCGAAATACGTGGAGCGGCAGAGGATTCGGAAGGAAAATGTGATTGTGACGTCGCTAGATAGCGATAACCGGATGAGCAAGGGATATTTGGATTATGTGGCGTATGAGTTTTTGGTGCGGCCGGATCGGCAGCATTATAGTTATCAGCCGGTGTCGATTTTCACGAATAATATTTGGGAAGCGTCGGCGCCGATGCGGGTGATTGCGATGTCGAATTCGTTTTTTAACGTGATTTCGACGATGCGGCCGCATTTGCTCAGGAACTTTGCTTCACATTCGCAACCGCTCGCGGCGCTTGAGGGGATGGATTTTTGGAGTAAGCGGACGATTGTGGAGGACGGGCATCAATATTGGCGGTCGCTGTTTTACTTTGAGGGGGATTATGGGGTGGTGCCGATTCGGGTGCCGATTTATCAGGATGCGGTAATGTCGGAGACTTTTTGGGGAACATTGAAGGCGCAGTTTGTGCAACTGAGGCGGTGGGATTATGGGGCGAGCGATGTGGCGTATGTTGGGTCATATCTGTTCTCGAAGGAGCGGAAGATTCCGTTCTGGCAGTTGTTCCCGAAGTTTTGGCGGTTGCTGGATGGGCATGTGACGCTGGCGATTATGGCGCCGATTGTGGCGTTCGGAGGTTGGGTGCCGATGCTACTAAACTTGGGGTCGCGCGGAGCGGTGGCATTTAATTTGCCGAATGTGGTGGGGATTATCCAGACGATTGCGGCGATTGGATTATTCGTGACGGTGTTTGTGTCGCTGAAGATGCTGCCGGAACGGCCGGAGTGGGCGAAGAAACGGAAGAAGTTTGCGATGGTGATCCAATGGATTTTGTCACCGGTGGTGGCGATTGTGTATCAGAGTGCGGCGGCGTTTTATGCGCAGACGCGGCTGATGCTAGGGAAATATATGGAGAAGTTTGACGTGACGCGGAAGGTGGTTAAATCCTAACCAGAATTGACTATTTTGAATTTTTCCGCGCTTGCTCGTCTTGAGACGCGCGGCGCTTGGAGAAAATCCAAACTAGCCTAATTCTGGACTAGGATTTTTGCGGTTTTATCGTGGCTGTGCTTGTTATTTTGGAAAGATTTGCTATATACTAGAGCGCAGAGCCCAGGCGACTAGGACATAAGCAAGGTAGGGTGTGGAGTTTGATTGGGGAAAGGAAGTTATGATGCGAACTCTGATTTTGAAGCTCGTCGATCGTTTGCTGGGCCGCAAGGTGGGTCAGACGAAAAGTGAGCAAAAAATTATTGTTGTTGGTGATGTGAATATCACGATCATCAACAACAAATAACCATAGTTTCTAGTTAGATTGTACCTTACTATCGCGGTTATGTCTAGTAGTTTTTCGCGGAACTCGGCGATTTTGATGTGAGTTAAAGTTGCTACGCCTGGGTTTTAGGTGGATTTTTGTTAGGAAAGGTATTTTGCGCGGAGGGTGCGCCAGGATTTTTGCCATTCGGGGAAGTTGAGGGTGGATTCGACTTGATCGAAGGGGAGCCATTCGAGTTTGGCGATTTCGTCGGGTTGCTCGGTCGGGGTTTCGGAAGGGTCTTTCAGGGAGGCGAGGAAGAGGACGACGGTTTTGAGGACGTTTAGGCGGGGGATGTAGTAGGAGAAGGCGAAGCGGGTGCGTTCGTCGAGGATGATGTCGAGGTCGGTTTCTTCTTTGACTTCGCGGAGGGCGGCTTCGAGTTCAGTCTCGCCGGGTTCGATGTGGCCTTTCGGGAAGCCAGAGAGGCCGTTTTGTTGGTGGACGATGAGGACTTTGCCGTCATAAACGATGACGGCGCCGCAAGAGGTTTCAGGCTTAGCGTTGGCTGGAGCGGAGGAGATGGGCTGAGGCGGAGTAAAGTTAGGGTGATTGGAGGGGAAGTTATTCATGGAGATATTATAACATTATTCGGTGGCGTTGGGAGCTTCGGAAGCGTAGGCGGGGTCGTATAGATGGCGGGGAATGAGGGTCATTTCGAGCTGGGCGGATTTTGCGTCGTCGGAGACTTCGGCGGAGGAGACGTAGAAAAGGCTGCCAGTGCTGATGACGACTTCGTATTGTTCGGGGTTGTAGGAAAGTTCGTCGGAGAGGAGGCCGATGACTTCGCGGGATTCCTTGGGAATGCGGCAGGTGATTTCGATATCACAGGGGCGGCGAAGCGGGTCGTCGAGGTCTTTTTGGGCGAAACTTTGGTCGGGGGAGAGGGAAGAGCTAGTAAAACCTTCTTCGAGGAAGAATTGACCTTCGAGAGATTTGAGATCGGAGAGGGAATGAATGTCATAGCCGAGGAAACTGTCGAGATTAGTGCCGCGATGAGCGAGGAGGTCGACTTCGGGAGGTGGGGTGGCGGCGATGGCCTGATTGATTGCTTCGATGTTTTGACGAGCGGTCTGGAGGGCTTCGGGGGTTTGCGGACCGAGGAGGTCATAGTTCCATTGGCCGCGGGCGACGGAGTTGATGAGGCGATAATTATAGCCGGTGTAGTTTTTGAGGGCGGCTTTGTCTTCGTAGGTCAGGGCGGGGTCGATGAACTCGGAATAGGCGTCACTGAAGGCGTCGAGGTCGAGCGGGTCCTGGAAATCGTGAAAGTCGCGGTCGGCGGTGTCGAGGAGGAAATTTTTTATGTCACCCACACGGCCGGCGCGTTCGATGGAGCGGAGGTAGAAGGCGCAGGTTGAGTTTGGGCTGGTCGTCGGGAGGTCTTTGATGACTTCGGGTTGTTCGGGTTCTGGGGTTTCAGGCTGAGGGGCTGTTGGATTGTTTTCCGGCTGGTCGGTTGTCGGTTGTTCGCCTTCGGGATGGCTGGTTGTTGACTTGTTTTCGGGGCGGCTGGTTGGAAAAAGGTTATGGTTCATGAAGATATTATAACATGGATAGCACGGGGCGTTTAGTAGGGGAGAATTTTAAGATTAGGAAAGCGTTTTTGTTTGCCGAGAGCACGTTCAGTATAATATTTTTCGCTGATGAGTGGACTGTCTTTGACTGGGCGAATAGTATCGCCGAAAATATCATTAAGACCGAAGGGTGCGAAAACGATAAAGTCATCGTTTTGGTCAAGGCGGATGCCGAGGCAAGTAATGGTTTCGGTCATTGAAGTAATAGCGGCTTCGATGCTCGGGTATGGTTTAATGGCGATTCCACAGTAATCTGGAAGCCAGAGGTGTGCGCGGGCTTCATTAGTGATATCGAGGGGTAGATTAATACCAGAGAGGGCGGTCTCTATGAGTTTTATAACTTTTTGCTCGCGTTCGGAACTAAGATCTGCTTCCCAATAAACTATGTCACATTCTTTTACATTGGTATTTAAGGGGCGGTCGGCGTTGTAATTGGCGACGATTTGGGCGGGCCATCCGGACATAACGTAATAGTCTTGGGGAATATCGAGATCACGCAGGCGTCGGAGGACGGTCATGAAATGTTCGTCTAAGGAGAGAATACTGGTTAGAATTGGGATTTGTTCCTGGAGGGGTTTGTTGAAACCGATAAGTTTATCCATGAGGATATTATAACATGGTATAATTGAGATATGGAAAGTGAGGGAGATTTTTCTGGGAAGTGGGTTCTTCGGGGGAAGCAGGCTCGGGAGGTGATTCAGTATGTGCAGGAGGAGTATGGGTGTGAGCTGGAGTTTTTATGGCAGGATGAGAATGCGGTGTGGCGAAATCCGACGAACCGGAAGTGGTTTGGAGTGATACTGAAAGTGAAAGGCGAACGGTTAGGGCTTAAAACGGATGAGGATGTGGCGGCGCTGGATTTGAGATTTGAGAAGGGGATGGCGCGGGAGTTTGTGGCGGCGCGAGGCGGGTCGGGGATTTTGCTCGGGTATCATATGAATAAGGATAACTGGATAACGGTGGTTTTGGATTATGGGGTGGCGACGGAGGAGATTTTAGGGTTGATTGATCAGAGTTATCGGACTGTGGCGGAAGGGAGATAGACTCGGCTCGAGGGGTGTGGTATAATTTGAATATTCTATTTTAAGGTGGTGATAAGATTGGACCTTAGTTTTGCTGAGTTGTTGCCGAAGAACACGTACGAGGCGAGAGCTGATCGGATCTGCGAGCTGTATGCGACTAAGCTGAGGATGACGGCGCCGCGGGCGATTGAGGTGAGGTATGCGTTCCCGTTCACGGAGTGTACCTGGCCGATGATTGGTCTGTCGACGGCGGAGCATTCTTTCATGATGGCGCAGCTGATTGTGCCGACGTATCTGGAGTTCTTGGATTTGTTCCAGAACAAGGACATTGCGCCGGAGAGTCTGGAGTCGGTGGCGTTGCACCATGACGATGCGGAGGCGCTGACTGGGGACGCGGCGACGGATGTGGACGGCGTGACGCGCTCAATGAAAGACGCGGCGGAAGCGAAGAGCATCTATCGGCAGTATCATGGCATGGTTTGTCACAGCTACATGCGGGAGAAGTTCGAGTCCTACGAAGCGAAGGAGTCGTATCTGTCGAAGCTGGTGAAGATGCATGATGCGGTGGATTTGGTGCTGTTCGCGCAATACTGCGTCCGGAACGGAGTCGGGATGTTGAGTCGCGGTGCGAAAGGCGAGTTTCTTCTTGAGGCTTTCGGCGAGAAGAGGGCGGTCGACCCGCGGACGCACAAGGAAATCCAGGAGTACCTCGCGGATGGAAAGGCGGCGGAAGTGCCGATTTCTCACGTGATGTACGATCACAGTTTGCCGCGGATCAAGAAGCTGGGATGTCCTGAGCTGACGGGGCTGTTCAAGCTGCTCTGCGCGCGGGCGTTCGAGTTTCCGTTTGAGCAGTACAACCTAGAGCGGTTGCCGATGGACTTCGCGAAGCTGGCGTGAACGTCAGGCTTGGCGGCCTGGCAGGTCGCGGGTTCGTATGTTTCGACGGTAAATTTTGACTCAGCGAAATGGGCTGCGATCTAGGATTGCGGCCCATTTTTAAGGTGGAGGCGGGAGGATAGAAATCTCAGGTTTACACCTTCGCCTCGGTCGTCATCTCAATCAAAGAAGCAGTTGCTTCTTTGATTCCGTCTCCTACGAGGTCTGCTATGCTCGATAACGAACTCCGAGGTTCAAATCCTTAACTTTTTTGAGAGAAAAGTAACAAAAATACCGCACACAAGGTGCGGATTTTCATTACTTCCTGGCGGAAGCGAGAGGATTCGAACCTCCGGTACGGTTACCCGCACACACGCTTTCCAAGCGTGCTCCTTAAACCACTCGGACACACTTCCGTCTGTGGTTATTATAACACAAGTTGCGGCAGATAGGAATAGAAAGTTGAGAATTAGGGGTTAGTTTTCGTAGTAAGTGGGTTGGTGGCAGCAGGGTTGGCGATGAGAATAGTCTTCGGTGAGCATGTTTTCGACGGTGGCGAGGATGGAAGGTACAGTGAATGATGATGACTTCGAGGAGGCGGTGGAAGAGGAAGAGGGCGAGGGCGGTGGTGATGGGGGCGAGAGTGATGTTGAGCATATCGCGGAGGAGCATGGGAAGTGGAAGGTAGTAGGAGAAAAGCTGGAGGTTGGTGATGGCGAAGAGGAGAGCGGAGCAGAAGATACTCAAGATGGTCGGGAGGAGGAGTTTCGGGGGTTGAAGGGTGAGGGTCGTGGCGGAGGTTTTTGGCTTGGAGGTGTTGGTTTTGGAGGATTTAGAGTGGGTGTTCATGGAGATATTATAGCACAGAAGGAGAAACCCCGCCCGGTTGGGGGCGGGGTTCCGCGATAGTTGTCTTGAGGAACTATTTTTGCTTGTGACTGATAAGAACTTGGTTATTTTTCAGAAAGGGAACGGATTTCGACTAGGCAGCGGTCAATTTCGGCCAGGAGTTCGGCGTCGTCGGGGTGGGTAGCGGTCGTCAGGCCACGGAGCCAGTAGAGGAAAAGATGCCAGTCGGTGGTCATGAAGCTCAAGGTTTTGTCTGGTTCGCCCAGGACATGGCGGCGGGCGAAGTCGAAGGCCGTAGCATCGTCAGATAGGCGGGGCGCGATTCTGATCATTTCGTGTCCTTGGGCATAGGTGAGGCGGCTGGGAAGTTGTTTTTCTAAGAATTGGAGAATAGAGGTATTTTCATCGATGTCAGATTCGCTGGGTTTACAGGAGTAACGACCGATGAACTGGCCAGTGGAGAGGAGAGCGCCGATAGGGAGATGGTGAATGTAGGTGAGATTGTAGATGGAGGTGGCTGGCTTGTTGGGCTTCTTCTGGAGTGGGCCGGACTTGAGGGCTTTCTGGCATTCGGCGATTTCGGGATGGAGGTGGGTCTGGAGCGCAGTCCAGAGATCGTTGCGGAGCCAGGCGGGGAGGGATGAGTCGACGATGTCGTTCAGCATGAATTCGGTGTGAATCTCATGAAAAGGACTAACTTTCCAGATGGAATGATAGGGAATCAGGAGACGTCCGGTCGGCTCGTCGGTGAGTCTGATGAGATGGCTGATGAAGCGGTCGACGTTACTCTGGTCGCGGGAGCGATCAAGAAAACGGTCGTGCTTGAGGGTGTAGAGGAATTCGCTGACGATTTCGTCCAGGAGCTTGGGGCGGTAGCGGAGGTCGAAATGGACATACTTGTCGCGGGAATCGAACAGGATGTTGTCGAGGCGTCCGAGGCTCATGTCGGTCTGGTAATAGGTGAACTTGTTGGAGTGGGAGCCGCAGCCGAAGGGTTGGCGGATGGCGTCGCGAATAGCGAGGCGGCGAACTCCGTCGGAGCGACGTTCGTCGAGCCAGATTTTGACCAGGCTGTCGAAGGCGGGTTGTTTGCTGATTTTGGCGTTGCTGGGCTTGCCGTTGCTGAAAATAGTTTGGTAGGCGTCGAAGTCGGTTTGGCTGACTTTGACGGGTCCATCGCGGTTAAAGGACTCGCTCATGCTAAAACCTCCTTTGTCAGATTTGCGGCTTTTGGCGGGCTATTTGGTGATAGCGGGTCGTCAAAAACTGCGGGTGGTTAGCATCCGTGATTTTATTGTAGCATAGGTTGTCGATTTTGTCAAGATGATAGTGGTTATTTTGTGGTGGTAGCGGATTCGAGCGCTGGTAATGGCTATTTTGCCATAAAAACGGGGGAAGGTCTAGACTTGGCGGGGGATTGTGCTTATGATATGATGAGGGAAGAAGTGTGGGCGAAAAAGAGTTAGTCTAATCGAGGGAGGTGCCCAATGAAAGATAAAAAAGTTTCGGAAAAAAGTGGTAGCGCGGCGAAAAGTGGGAAGCCGGTGGAGAAGAAGTCGGCGAAAAAGATGCCGAAGTATATTTTTGTGACAGGGGGAGTTTTGTCGGGGGTGGGGAAGGGGATTACGGCGGCGTCGATTGGGGCGATTTTGAAGGCGAAAGGGTTTAAGGTTTCGATTCAGAAGTGCGATCCGTATCTGAATGTGGATGCGGGGCTTTTGAATCCGGTCGAGCATGGGGAGTGTTTTGTGACGGCGGACGGGAAGGAGACGGATCTCGACCTGGGGCACTATGAGAGGTTTCTCGATTTCGAGACGTCGAGGTATTCGTCGGTGTTGTCGGGGGCGTTGTATCAGGAGCTGATTGAGAAGGAGCGGAGCGGGGGCTTTCACGGGCGGACGGTACAGATGGTGCCGCATTTTACGGATCTAGTGCAGGAGAAGATTGCGATGGCGGGGAAAGATTCGGATATTCATATCGTGGAGATCGGGGGAACGGTCGGGGATTACGAGGGGTTGTCGTTTATTGAGGCGATTCGGCTGTTTGCGAATCGGGTGGGGCGGGAGAATTGTTTGTATGTGCATGTGGTTTATGTGCCGTGGATTAACACTTCGAAAGAGCTAAAGACGAAGCCGGCGCAGAATGCGCTGAAGGATTTGCGCGGGTTTGGGATTATTCCGGATGTCGTCGTGTGCCGGACGGAGAAGCCGGCGCCGAGGTCGATGTGTGAGAAGATTGCGGCGTTCTCGGGGATTCCAGGGGAGGCGGTGCTGAACTTGCCGGATATCGATTCGGTGTATGACGTGCCGTTTAATGTTTTGAAGTCGGGGGTGCTGGAGATTTTGAATAAGTTCGTCGGGGACTCTTCGGAACCGGACATGTCGAAGTGGGAGGAGTTTTCGCGGCTCAGGGGGACGAAATGGCCGCGGACGGTGCGAGTGGGGTTGGTCGCGAAATATGTCGGGAATGAGGACGCTTATATCTGCGTGACGGAGGCGCTGAAAGCGGCGGCGGCGTGGGATAAGGTGAATCTGGAGATTGTGTGGCTGAATGCGGAAGAGGCGACGGATGAGGATTTTGCGGGGGTGGATGGGTTAGTCGTGCCGGGCGGTTTCGGGGTGCGCGGCGCGGAGGGGAAGATTCGGGCGGCGACTTATGCGCTCGAACATGATAAGCCTTATCTCGGGCTGTGTCTAGGGATGCAGATGGCTTGCGTCGCGGCGGCGAGGAGGGGTGGCGTAGCTAAGGCGGGGTCGGAAGAGTTCGGCGCGGGCGAAGGGGAGAATGTGATTTATATTATGGAGGGGCAGAAGGGGAAGGAATCGACGGGCGGGACGATGCGGCTCGGGAATTGTCCGGCGCGGCTCTCTCGCGGCTCGAAGGTTGCGGAGATTTATGGAGAGTTGGACGTTGTCGAGCGACATAGACATCGCTACGAGGTGAACCAGAAGTTCTTGCCGGAGATTGAGAAAGGCGGGGTTGTGGTCGCGGGGACTTCGCCGGACGGGAAACTGGTGGAGTTCGTCGAAGCGCCGGAGTGTAAGTTCTTCGTCGGGACGCAGGCGCACCCGGAGCTGAAGTCGCGGCCGTTGAATGTGCATCCGCTGTTTAGGGAGTTTGTGAAGAGCTTGTGAGTCGGATGGGGATGAGCGAAAAGTCTGCCATAGAATGGGCGAGGATTCATAAGCGAGAGTTTGTAAGGCAGTTGATAGACGAAGCTGGGGTTGAGTCGTCAGAGAATCCAGTTGGGATTTTTATGGCGGGATTGCCGGGGTCTGGGAAAACGGAGTTTACGAAGAGCTTAATTAAGATATTGGGCTTGAGTGTTGTGCGGTTGGATATGGATGATATAGCGACACAAATGGAGAGGTATGATCCGAAGATAGCGGATGTTTTTCGGGCTGGTGCATCGATTTTGCTAAGTCGAGAATATGATGAGGTCCTGAAGAATAAGTATGATTTTGTAATGGATGGAACTTTTGGCGGGAAAGTGGCTGTTGAAAATGTGCGGCGTGCTTTGGCGCATGGCTATCAAGTGAGAATCTTTTATATTAATCAAGATCCGGGGCTCGCTTGGAAGTATACGGTGGCGAGGGAAAAAATTGAGTTCCGGTCGATAGATCGAGAAGGTTTTATCAGCACATATTACAAGATTTTTGAGAATTTATCTGGGCTGAATCAGTTTTTAGGTCAGCATTCTGTAGTAGATATAATAATTAAGGATAAAAATAACCGGGTCAAAGATTGGATTAGGCTGACAACGATTGAAAATATTGACAAATATGTTAAGAAAATCTATAATAAAGATGAATTAAGGAAGCTTCTTTATGAATAAAACAAAAGTGATGCTTATGCATAAAAAACCGACGATGCAGGATTTGGCACAGCCGAATTTGTCGAAAAGGACGAGGGTAGCGGTTTTAGCGGCTTTTGATGAGGCTCGCAGGGAACAGCAAAAGGTGCTTAAGAAAGCAAAAACGCTGGCGAAATAGTTTATTAGATATGAACTTAATAAGGGGTGTGGTATAATTATAGGGAAGTATAATTATAAGTTATTTAAGTTGAGCTTTGAGTTTTGCGACTTGAGGTTTCGGGAGTTAAAATGAAGAAAGTCGGGAATTGGTTGTGGGGGTTGGTCTTGGTGGCGCTGGGGGTGATTTTGGGGTTGAATGCGCTGGAAGTGACGGACATTGAAATCTTTTTCCCGGGGTGGTGGACTTTGATTATTATTGTGCCGTGTTTTATTGGTTTGGTGACGGACGAGCATAAGTGGGGAAACTTCGTCGGGCTGCTGATTGGGGTGTGCTTGTTGCTGGGGTGCTTACATGTTTTGAGTTTTGATTTGGTATGGAAGTTGTTCTTCCCGGCGATTCTGGTTTTGATTGGGCTCACGGTGATTTTTCACGGGACGGCGAAGAGTGCGGTGACGAAGAAGATTCGGCAGATTCGCGAGGCGGAGACGGTCGATACAGAGACGGAGGAGTTTTGGGCGACTTTTGGGGAGCAGGATGTGAACTTTGACGGCAAGGAGTTTGAGGGGTGCCGGCTGGATTCGGTGTTTGGGGGGATTGATTTGGATTTGCGCGGGGCGAAGATGAAGAAAGATGCGATCGTGAAAGCATCGTCGATTTTTGGCGGGATTGTGATTTATGCGCCGGAGGATGTGGAAGTGGAAATTGCGTCGACGTCGATTTTTGGGGGCGTATCGGATAGTAGGAAGAAGAGGGCGAAGAGTGTGGATGCCGACGGTGATTCTGAGACTTCCGGGAAGCGGACCCTGTATGTTGAAGCGATTTGCGTGTTCGGCGGAGTGGAGATTAAGTAATGAAAGGCGCACAGAAGGTTATTAAGTGGTTTGCGCTGGCGTTGGCGGCGTTGTTGATTGTGACAATTTTCTCGGGGATTATTGGGGGATTGTCGTTTGTTGGGATGATGGTTTGGGGAGACGAGATTAGCTGGAATGGGAACTCGGAATGGGTGAACACGGAGTTTTCCGGAAAGGAAATGACGCGGTTGGATGTGAATGTGAAGGCGACGGCGGTGAGGATTCGGACGGCGAAGGAAGGGGAGTCGGTGCGGATTGAGACGAATAATGAATATATTACGTCGTGGGTGGACGGGTCGACGCTGAATGTTGTTGAGAAGAGTCACGGATTTTTCGGCTGGGGCGGAACGGGGGATTTGGTGATTTATGTGCGTGAGGATACGGTGTTTGATAGCGTGGAGATTGAGATTGGGGCGGGGACTTTGGATGTTGAGAGGCTGGAGGCGAGGGATTTGAAATTAAATCTCGGAGCGGGGAAGACGGCGATTGATGAGTTGGTCGCGACGAGGCGAGCGGAGATTGACGGCGGGGCGGGAGTCGTGGAGATTCGCGGCGGGGAGCTGCATGATTTAGACCTAGATCTCGGGGCGGGGAAGGCAGAGCTCAGGGCGAGGGTGGTCGGAAATGGCAGGGTGACGGCCGGAGTGGGGAAGACTGAATTGACTTTGATTGGCAGGGAAGAGGATTATAGGCTGAGGATTGATAAGGGCATAGGCTCGGTGACGCTGGACGGGAGGAGTTTGTCGGACGGAGAGAGCGTGGGGAGC
>CANDYV010000010.1 GCA_947425085.1 uncultured Candidatus Saccharibacteria bacterium
GTCCGATGACGCTCATCATTTTGGTCAGCCAAATCTCACCAGCAGTAGTAGTGCGGCTGGTCGGAGTATAAGTCTCGAGCTTGCCGTATTTAACATTTGTCAGGCCAGAAACAGAAGCATCGTCGTTATAACTGAGCGTGCCGTCGATTTTGACCTCGCCCTGGAAAGTAATAACTTCAGCATCGAGGTTAACATTACCTTTGATTGTCGTGTCTTTAAGAGTGATACGACTAGCAGCAACCGAGACATCGCCTGGAATATCCGCCTCAAGCGCGAAGCTATAGGCACCGGCGAATATATCCCGGCCGATTTTAGCGTCTTTGGTAATAGCAATCGTATTGCCAGCGGTGAATAAATCCTTTTCCGTAACGGCGCTAAAGGAAATAGAATTGCCGGCCACGAAGGCATATTCGGACTCGGAAGACATTTGGAGGTTGTTGCCGGCAGCGAACAAAAGTCCGCGGGAAATATTTTTCACCGAAACATTGTTGCCAGCATAGAGCAAGTTTTTGCCAAACCAGAAAGCTCCAGCGTCGTCCGCTACTTCCTCAGCCGCAAAAGTCGGCGCCGGTAAAGTGGGCTGGTCGGATGTTTTTTCAGGGTCGTCGGACGTGGCCTGAGGTTCACCAATGGTTCGCGGCTGAACTTCAACGTCAGCCAAGACGGACGGGCTGCTCGAGGTGGCGAAAATTGGCGTAGTGATAATGCTGGCAGTCAACAGACTGGCGGACAATGCGAGTAAGGTCTTGCGTAGTTTCATTATTCTTTTCTCCTTGCACTTATTTAATATGTTTGTCAATCTCAACATCAGAAATTTCGTACTTACGACGCTGCTGGATGTAAGCAAGAAGTTTGGTCGCACCCCAACCAATAAAGGCAAGAATGAAGAAATAGACTACGCCGAAAGTCGTAAACTCAGGTTCGGATTCGGTAAAGAGGCTAAGAATGGCAGCACCAGCAGACATGGAAGTTACGATAGTGAGGCTGTCGATGGAGCTAGAAGTAACATCTTGCTTGATGCCGTCGAAGAGTTTCTGGGCGGACTGAACATAGTGCTGAGTCATATCCCAAAGATCTTTAATATACTCGAGCGTATCACGGAGCGTTTCGTAGCGATAGCCGGAGATGGCGAGGAAGTCGGTCAACTCCTGATCTTCTTTCGCGATGCGTTCACGAGTAGAAATATAAGTCGACATTTGTTCAATGCGACCGTCGATCAGGGTGACAGTCTTCGCGTAGCTTTCAAGCTTGGTCGAGAACTTCACGATATCGCTGCCGCGAACCTTAGCGCGGTCTTTGACATTATCAATGCGCTCCCAGATGATGCGGTGAAGGTTAAGATAGCGATGTAACTGGCCTTTGAACTCGCGAATGAAGACTTGCTCTTCGATGTAGCGTTCAATACTTACCATCGTGGCTTTCTTGTTGTTGACGAAATAGTATTTATCACCGCGGAGCACACTATAGTTTTTGTTGTCGAACTCAAAATATTTTTGGCGCTCGGTGCGAGAAAGAAGTTCGGCGATTTCTTCGCGTTTAGCATTATCGCAGACGATAAAGTACGGATAGATGTTTTCGATGTGAGCAAGCTCTTTCGGGACTGGCGCGCCAAGACTGAAGATATAGTTAATAGCAGGGGAGAGACGATTCTCATAATAATCTTTTAAACGCTCGACATCAGCAAACATGGTCTCCTCGCTGACCTGGTCGCTACTAACGATAATCAAGCCGTCTTCGCAGATTTTAACCTGGATTTGTTCGCTAGTTAAAAACTGAACGAATTCTTCGCCGGCGACACCGTATTCAATGCTGCCGATGGCAAGACCACGGTGCAACTCTTCGAGTTTACGTTTGTTGAGCTTGAGCTGCGACGAGCCGTCGCGGAGAAAGTCATAAATCTCCGACAACTGCAGCATGGTGCGTTGGAACCAGCCACCGATATAGATACTATTAATTTTCATTTTGCCTCCCGTGGCACGGACCGCTGAACTGATGTCAATCTTCTTGATGCAAGTTGACAAAAAGTTAGCGAACCGACTTTACCTCACTATTTACTCTTATCATAGCATAAAAGGCTTGAGTTGTGTGAAGATTGTGTCGATTTTAGCCGGCAGTTTTCGTAGCGACAGTATCTAGCGACCAATAATTTCGATGATTTTGTGGCGGGAGCTAGCGCCAGACTTGATAATAACGCAGGATTTAGCGACGTCGAAATGTTGGGCGAGGAGTTTGACGAGCGCAGTATTGGCGGCGCCATCGACTGGCTTTTCGCGGAGATAGACAGTGAGATTTTTAACGGCTAGCTGCGGGCTTGCGGGGCTGTCGGTAGATGCTTCGACAACGAGCGGACCTTTTTTCGAGCCAGGTTTCACGGTGACGGAGTAAATCATACTGTCTAGCTTTCAAGAAGCCATTTAATAACCTGCGATTTCAGGAAAAGATATTCATCTTTTTCAAACTGCATATTAGCGATACAATATTCTTTCTGTTCGATGTGCGAGCAGAACATACACTCGTGGAGAGTGTTGGCGTCTTGAATAAAAAACGAGTTGGTGATTTTGTTACTACAGATGACGCCATAGGAATTAGAACAGTTACTGGAATCGTCGGTGCGGATGCAGAAGTTTAAAGTGCCACTACGCGAACAGGCGAGGCAAAAACTACAGTCATAACTATCGTCGCAGTAAAGCAGATTCTTGCCGCGGCCGCAGTTGGTCGAGCCGTAAATATTCACCGAATCATAAATCGGGTCGCTGGCGTGGACATTTTCGCTATGATAAACGCGCTCGGTCGACATGTCGTTGATGTCATCCCAAGCGGCGAGAATATCATTCATGCTAGAAAGCGGACGGTGCGGACGTTCCCATTCGTGATCCCAAGTATTTTTGTCGATCATGAATTTTTTAGCGTTCGGTGCGGCGGTATAAGTTGTTTCACCAGTCGTGCTGTCTTTAACTTCGGTCGGGAGCTGAATATCGAAGGCAAACTTTTCCTTCAACTTTTCGAGCGTGAAGGGATTATTCTGGCCGAAAACAGCTTGAAAGATTTTGTCGGCAGTGGCGAGAGCTTCGGGGGCGAGCATGATTTCCTTTCCTGTTTTTAGTTCTCCGACGATGGTTTTTGAGAAGCAGGTGCGGGTTTCTGGTCGGGAGCGGAGATCTTGCGACTAGTGCTGGCGGCGCGGAGAACGTCGGCGGCACTAGCGGAGGCATCGAACGAAAAACTAAATTGCTTAGTCTGGTTTAATTGTAGCACAGGTTCGGCGGGCATGGGCGGATTGTCGGCAATTTGGACTGGCGGGAGAGAAGGGATTTCGGTCGAACGGGGCGAGAAATTCAGCGGGAGCTGATTCGGCTGCGAGACGGGCGGGGTTTGAGTTGGTATCGGCGGGGTTTGAGTTATTGCCGGCGGAAGGAAGTCGAGGGTGCGGCCTTTGCAACCAGGATAAGTCTCATCGCCGAGACTGACTTGGACGAAACATTCGCGAGATTTCAGGCCGGTGAGGAGAGCTTGTTTGTCTTCAGTTTTATCGCTGCCCGCAAGGCTGATGTTTAGGTTGTGCGTGAGAAGTTCGGCGTCACTTTTCGAGACGCGAAAAATATAATAGTTCGAGGTATTGGCAAAAATCGCTGAACGAAGTTCTGCGCTAAACTGGCCGAAATATTGTCCGGCAAGCATAATAGAAGTTTTGTATTTGCGAAGTTCGGAGAGAAAGCGCGAGAGAATCGGGTTTTCGATAATGGCAACTTCGTCAATGATAACGATAAGATGTTGATCGATGAGGGATTTTTGGGCGAAGAGGAAAAGTTGCTGAAGGAGGAGGCCGGCGATGGCCTGGGTGACTTTGTTGCCGAGACGCGGACGGCTGAGCGAGAAAATCGTGAGGAAGTTGTGCGTGATTTGGTCAGCAAGGTTGCTCGCGGAAGTCTCATCGTTGAAAACTGGAACCATCTGCATCTCGTCGATAAAAACAATGATTGGCGCGATGGCGTTAGCGTAGGCGCGAGTACGTAATTCGTTAAAATCAGCGAGAAAGAAGCGTGTGACGCTGGTCGGGACTTTGTCTTTTTGTTGTTCGATAATTCCGTTGCGATACTCGACATCGGTCAAAAGTTCGCGCAGGTGGAGGAAAGAAAAACTGCTGGCGGTCATGAGCAGAAAACTAGCATAACGCAAGACGCGCTCAAGCTCGCTATTGTAATCGTCGCCCATGAGCGAACGGAACAAAGTCAACATCAGCTCGACGCCAACATTAATGTCGTCAGCATTAGTTTGGAAAAGGTCGATGCTTTCAGCGGGCGATTGAAAATTGATAACTTTTTGACTTGCGATGCCGGCGCAGTCGTTTTTCAGAGCGTCGTGCGGATCGATGACGACGATTTTGTATTGGTCTGGCGCGGTGCGGTAGATCTTATCGATGAAAGAAGCGAGAAACTTCGACTTGCCGGAACCGCTGCCGCCGAGCACCAAAGAATGTTTCGCGAAATCGTAAGAATCGTGGCGTAAAAATGCGTTTATTTTATAATATGGAAAAGTGTCAATTTCGAAAAGCGAATTATTTTCAGTTTTATTTAATAATTTTAAAACTTTTTCGATTTTTAAATATTTCGGAAACTTTTTGAAAGTATAATTTTTGGTTTTATTAAAATTCACGGCGAGTAAAGTCGCAGGATTGAAAAGTGCGAGACGGCGAGCGATAGGTTTCTCGGCGTTGGGAGTTGCTCGGCAAATGAAATAGGCAGAGCCGGCGAGAAGTTGTTTCATGGTGTGAAAGTTGAGAGCGAGAGAGTCGAAATTCGCACCAGACTTTTGGAGTTTGCGGACAAGGTGGAGACAAGTTTCGTTTTGATGATTGAGATAGAGTGGTTTCTTATGAATAGCATCAGGAGTAGCGGCTTTCGCGAGTTCTTTTTCGGTTTTTAATTCTTTCAAAAGAAAGTCGGCAAGTCCGAAACTGAGCGGGAGAGGCTTGGGGCTTTCGAGATAATAATGAAGAGTTGTGGCATCGAGCTTGATGATGATTTTCCAAGACGCAAAAAGACCGAGATAGTCAGCAACAGTCGACAAAAACTCACGCCATTTTGCCGCATCTAAATCACCACCACCCAGAAATATCTCATAAGTCCAGGAATTCACGATACTATTATAGCATAAAATCGAGAACTTCGCGACAGTTCGCTAGAGTGGTTTGGGCCTGGCGGCTGAGGTTGGAAAGGGCGAGGATTTGACTCGAGAAGCCGGCGGCAGGACCGCTCTGTAAAGTTGTGCGAAGGAAATTCGGGACGAGGGCAAGACCACTTTTGAAAATATCTTGGACGTCTTCGGCGGTGCGATGGAGATAAAATTCAAAGACTTGCGCGGCGAGAAGTTCTTTCGTGTCGGTGAAGTTCTCGACGAAATTATTAATACCGAAAAGTGCGAGAAAAGCCTTCGCCATTTTGAAAAGCAGAATCGGCGGGGCGATGTCATATTTCGTGAAAACGCCAATCATTTCGACGAAATATTGGGTAACCGGAATGGTTTGGAGTCGCTCAACTTCGGCGGAAATATCTTTGACGAGCTGTTCGCGGTCAAAGTTCGTATAGTCGCTACGGTTGATTAAGAGGTCGACAAGCTCGGCGGATTTTTTGGTATAGGAATAGAGAAAAAGTTTGCGAATAAAGTCGGCCTCGTCGGCGTCGAACTCAAAAATCAAGCCCATGTCGAGAAAGCCGAGATTCCCTGCCTGGTCGAGATAAATGTTACCGCCGTGCGGATCGCCATGAAAAACTACCGGAAGATTATGGAAAAGAGCGTAAAAAGAGAGCCGAAGATAATCGTTGACGGCGCGGGTGATTTTCTGCTTATTATCAGCAGAAAGTTCAAGCTGATTAACGGTCGGGTGCGCGATGAACTCCATGACGATAATATTGTTCGTGCAAAAATCAGGATAAACTTTTGGCGCGACGATGTCGGCGGTATTTTTGATGCGGCCGTTGACACTCGCGGCAAACTCGGCATAACGAGCGAGATTCTGGCGTTCCTTAATAAAGTCGGTTTCTTGATAAATCCAGTCGACGTAATATTTGAGCGCCTTGTCGCTGCCGAGAAAATTGCGGAACTTGGCAAAGCGGCCGAAGCGATGAATGAGACGGCGAATCTGCTTCACGTCACGCTCGATGCGGCGGGTGACGTCGGCGCGTTTCACTTTCACGGCGACAACTTCGCCAGATTTCAAAACGGCACGATGAACCTGGGAAATGGAAGCGGAGCCGAGCGGCTGTTCGTCGATAGATTGGAAAATCTCGTCGAGCGGGCGCTGATATTCTTGCTCGAGCTTCTGACGAATTTTCGAGAACGGAAGCGGATTACAATGATCACAAATCGCGGCGAGCTCCATGCGATCTTGCTCGGTGAAGATATTGCCGATGTTTTGCATGGCGAGAATCTGAGCGACCTTGATATAGACGACACCCATGCGTTTCGCGAAATCGCAAATCACGCGGCCGGTGCTGCGGCACAGGAAAAACTTCTGAATCAGCATCAGACAACCGTAGAAGTAAAGCCGCATCGTTTTTGATAACCTCCTTATGAGTTTAGAATAACTGATGAGGGGAGTTTTGGCAAGGGATGTTATAATGGTTTTATGAAACGGAACGAAGTGATTGCGCGACTGAAGGCGAAGCAGGATGTGAAATATCGGGATTTTCATAGCGGCTTATGTCCGGGGACGGCGAATATTATCGGGGTGCGAATACCAGAGCAGCGCCGGCTGGCGGCAGAAATAGCGCGCGGGGATTTCGCAGAGTTTTTGCGCGAGGCGCGCGGGGAGTTTTATGAAGAACTGACGGTCGAAGGGCTAGTAATCGCGACAGCTTCGATTAGTTTTCGGGAGAGGCTAGAGCTCCTGCGGGGATTTGTGCCGAGGATTAACAACTGGGCGACGTGCGACACGGTCTGTGCAAGTTTGTGGTTCCGGCCGGATGAATTCGAGGAGGGCTGGCGATTTATTACGAGTTATCTGCGAAGCGATCGGGAGTTTGAGCTGAGATTTATGTTCGTGATGATGCTAGATCATTTTATGAAGGCGGAATATATCGACGGGGTTCTCGCGGCAGTCGCGGCGGTGCGTTCGGAAAGTTATTATGTGAAGATGGCGCAGGCGTGGCTGGTGGCGGAAGTTTTTATTAAGTTTCGCGAGGCAGGGTTGGAGTTTCTGCGGGGCGACAACATGTTGCCGTGGACGCAAAATAAGGCAATTCAGAAAATCCGCGAATCGTATCGGGTTTCGGATGCAGATAAAGAGCTAGTAAAGAGTCTCAAAAAAGTTCGTATATAGATAAGGCTGAGATTTCAGGCCCGTTCGAATCAAAGACTCGTCGCTAGTGGTCGTCTCGTCGAGATTGATTTGCTCGGAGATGATTTCGGTTTCAGAGACAGCAACGGCAGTATCGTCATGATGGTTGCTGAAAGCCATGAAGACGGCCGGGAGAATTAAGCATTCGGCAACGTGGTAAAGAAGATGTAGAATCATAAAAGTAACGCCAAGCGCGCCGAGGCGCTTACCCTTCGACAAGTCGTGATGTTTCTTAAAACCGCAATGACAGTGATGCTTCATAGGGGTATTATAGCATAACTTGCTCCTGAGGAACAGGCGTGGTTGTTAATAACATCATAACAATAATGATTGCTATGATGTTATTCGGGAGTGGACAGTAGATGGTTTTGAGATTGCCGTAGAGGAATTGGTGGACGAGTTAAGTGGCTTCATGGAGCGGTTTAGTTGATTTTTTCTATAGATTCTATTGACTTAAAGTTTACTTTAACTTGTATAATGGATACAGAAAGGAGATAAGATGTCGTATTCAATCGGCGAAATCGCCAAAATAATGAATGTTCCGGCTTCCACTCTGCGCTATTATGACAAGATGGGCTTATTTCCAGAAGTGCGGCGAGAGAATGGTCGGCGCGTGTTTGAAGATAAAGATTTCAAATGGCTACGCGTGCTAAACTGTATGAAAAATATCAAGATGCCGATTACCAAAATCAAAGAATACCTTGATTTAGCACAGCAGGGTGACACTACTTTACGAGCACGCTACGATTTAATTTTGGCTCAGAAGCAAGCGATAGAAGCAGAAATTGCCAATTTAGAAAAATGTCGCAAAGAGTTTGAGTATAAAGAGTGGTATTATGAAACCGCCATCAAAGCCGGCACGGAAGCGGTCGTGGAAAATATCACCTCAACCGCGCCAACTCTGGAGATAGATCAAATACCGAGTAATTATAAAAATAAGGAGGATTAAATGAAAAAACTAAACCTAACCGAGAAATGGGATAAAACTTTCCCCAAGAGCGATAAAGTTGAGCACAAGAAAGTGACTTTCCCGAATCGCTATGGCATCACTCTCGCGGCGGATATGTATCTGCCAAAGGATGCCGAGGGAAAACTAGCGGCGATTGCCGTTTGCGGTCCATTCGGCGCAGTGAAGGAGCAGGCGAGCGGTTTATACGCGCAAGAAATGGCAGAGCGTGGCTTCCTCACGATTGCTTTTGACCCGTCATATACTGGTGAAAGCGGTGGTGAGCCGCGTTATATGGCTTCGCCGGATATTAACACCGAAGATTTTCAGGCGGCAGTGGATTTTCTCTCTGTTCAAGATAATGTAGATCCAGAGAAAATCGGCATTATCGGCATTTGCGGTTGGGGTGGTATGGCGCTAAATGTTGCGGCACTAGACACACGGGTTAAGGCAACTGCTGCAATGACAATGTATGATATGACGCGTGTGAATGCGAAAGGTTATTTTGACGAAGAAGACAGCGAAGAACAGCGCTATGCGAAGAAAGTCGCGTTAAATGCGCAGCGCATTACTGATTATAAAAATGGCGAATACGAGCGCGGCGGTGGCTGCTTGCCTTTGCCGGTGCCAGAGGATGTGCCGTTTTATGCCAAAGATTATAGTGAATATTACAAGGGTCGTGCTTATCACGGGCGCAGTTTGAACTCTAATGACGGTTGGAATAAAATCGGTTGTATGTCATTCTTGAATCAGCCCATCCTTGCCTACGCGAACGAAATCCGCAACGCGGTCTTAATCGTTCACGGCGATAAAGCTCACTCCTGCTACTTTTCTAAAGATGCCTATGAGAAAATGATGGCTGGCAATAAATACACTGATAATAAAGAGTTAATGCTGATTCCGGGTGCGGTTCATACAGATTTGTATGACAATCTGGACATCATTCCGTTTGATAAACTAGCTGACTTCTTCCGCGAAAACTTAAAGTAGATTGCTAGGTTTAACAACGAGGGCGGGTCGATTGCGCAAGAGAAATATAAAAATAGCCAGAGCGGATCGTGGCTATTTTGCTACTCGTTGGCGTGATAATTAATTCGCGGAGAAAATCCAGTAGATGAAAGCGCCAATGAAAGCGGCGGCACAGACGGATCCGACCCAAAGGAAGACACCGCCAAAGCCGGAGAGCCAGCGACGGAATTTGTGGCGGTCGTATTCGTGGATAGCGGCGCTCAGCTCAGCGGCGGTTTCAGCGTCGGTCTTCAGCGCGCGGCGGAAGACGCGCGTGACGGAGTCGATAGCGATAACTTGCGTGTCCATACAGGTCGCGAAAGTGCGCGCGAAACGTTCGTTGGATTTGAGACGCTTCTCGAGGCGGGAGAGGCGTTGCTCGAGATCGGCGATCTTCGCATCTTTCTTCAATAGTGCCTTGCTTAAGGCAACAACTTCTTTGTCGGACATCTTCGAGCTATCTTCGGCGCGCTGTGAGCGGCTATAGTGAATCTCGTCCATGTCGGCGAATTTAGTTTCTGAAACTTGTGCGCCCTCGGCGGCGGCGCTATCTTTTTTACTCATTTTGGGCCTCCACTTCCCTATTGTCCGCTTTGCCCAAGAGCGTTATATTTCCCTTTTTATTCCCACTCGTGCTTTTCTTTAGTATAGCATAAGTTAGTTAGGAGCAGTGCGGAAAAGGTTGTAGTTTTTACAACGAGAACTAGTTGGAACGCAAAAGCGGAGCGCCGAAACGCTCCGTTTCTGCCAAAATGCGTTTCGCGATTAGTCGAGGTTGATAAGCTCGTAGTCGCGGAAACCGAGGCCGAGAGCGGCAGCGGTTTCGATGATGTGGCGGCCGTTTTGTTGCTCGACACGCTCAACGAAGTGGTCGCGGCCAGGGTCGGTGGAATTATAAACCATGTCGATACAAGCCTGGTCGATGGCGACCGGGTCGAGCGAGGCGGCGATGCCGATGTCGTTCATACAAGGAGCTTCTGGTTCGGCGACGCAATCACAATCGACGGAAAGATTGTTGATGACGTTAATGTAGAGAATCGGCTTGTGTCCGGCGGCGTAATAGTCGGCTATTGCCTTGGCGGCTTCGGCCATACTTTCGAGAAAGTCGTCCTGTGGCGGAAGCAGCTCGACGGCCTCGGGCCTCATCTCGGCGCCATCCTCCGGCTCGTCGAAACAATGTAAGAACTTCTCAAGGTCGCGGGATTTGCCGGCGGTATGGATGTAAACTTTACCAACCGAAGAGGCGATGCCGATAGATTGGTTCTTCAGCGCACCGCCGAAACCACCCATTGGATGACCTTTGAAATGGGCGAGGTTAATCATCGCATCATAGTCCGCGAAGTTCTTGCCGATAATGTCGACCGCGAGATGTTTGCCGCCCTCGACGGGGATTTCGATTTCGCCATCAGCATCCATAATGTCGACGTCAGCGATTTTCGTGAAGCCGTGGTCCTCGATAGTTTGGCGATGAGCGGCGGTTTCCTGGCGGGCGCCTTGATAGGCGGTATTGCATTCGACGATCGTGCCGTTGACTTTTTCGACTAAATCTTTGATAAGTTCAGGCTTCAGATAATTTGTATTGCCAGCCTCGCCGGTCGAAATCTTCACGGCAACTTTCTTGCCATCAAGTGGAACATTAAGTTGCTCATAAATCTTAACTAATGACGCGGGCGTGATTTCTTTTGTGAAATAAACTTTTGATTTTTCGTTCATAATTCCTCGCTTTCTTACATATATTATATATGATGTTTCGGGTTTGTGGGGCGGCAAACTTGTGATAAAATGAGTTTATGAAAGTGAGAGGTTTTGAGGTCGCGAGGGGCTGGGAAGGTAAGGGTATTCGATTGCCGAGGCGTTCGACGACGCATGCTGCGGCGTATGATTTAGAGGCGGCGGAAGATGTCGTAGTGCCGGTGTTTCGTCCGGGAGTGAAGCCGACAATGATTCCGACCGGGTTGAAAGCGTATTGTCAGCCAGACGAGTATTATATGATTGCGAATCGGAGTTCAGGGGCGGGCAAGGGACTAGTGACTGCGAACGGGATCGGGATTATTGACGCCGACTATTACGGAAATCCGAGCAACGATGGGCATTTTCAGGTGTTGGTTTTTAATGTACTTGATCATGAAATCACCGTAAAGAAAGGCGAGCGAGTTGCGCAGCTGATTTTCCAGAAGTTTTTATTGGCGGATGGAGATGTAGCGGGAGGAAAAAGAAAAGGCGGGTTTGGCTCGACAGATACGGACGGAGATGCCGCGACGGTTTCGCGGTCGGATGAGGGCTTGGAAGTCGATAAGGAGAAGTAGGTGGGCGAAAAGTTGCTAAAAGTGGTCTACGATTGCGATGATGTGTTATGGGATTTGAATACGCACGTCGCAAATCTGAAAGGGATCGATCCGAATTGCCTGGTGAACTTCGCGATGCTGGAGAATGAAGCGCTAACCATGCCGGAGAGGCGAGCGATGTTGGACGGGTTTCGGGACGCGGCGAGTTTTGTTGATATTAAGTTCTACGACGGCGCGAACGAGATTCTGCGCGCGGAAGAATTAGGCGCGACAGTAATGATTAACTCAAATGCTTATAATGCGGAGATTGCGGAGTTGAAACGACAGCAACTCGCAAGGTTATTGCCGGAAATGGCACCGGAAAAGATGAGGATTAACGTGATTGACCCGGACGGGGCTTGCCATAAGGAGATTGAGCGGGACTTGTTTATTTTCGTGGATGACAGCCCATTTAATATCGCGCTTTCTGAGGCGAAGATTAATATTATGCCGACGCGGCTCTGGAATGTGACGCCAAAGGCGGAGGAAATTGTGCGTGAGAAGAATGTGATTTGGATTGACGATCTCACAAAAATCAACCAGTTTGTGCGCGAGACTTTAGCGAAGATGTAGACTTTATTTAGTTTTAGGCTTCGTAATGTCGTTGATTTTACGTTTGGGCTTGGATTGAGTTTTGTTAGACTTTGCCGGTCTCGCAGAGTTTTGGGAGTTTGTTTGAGAGTTTGGTGACTTTTGAGTTTTGGAAGAAGTGGACTTTTGCGCGGTGCCAGATTTAGGACTGGCAGTAAAGTCTTGGCCGGGTTTGGTTTTTGCGGAGGAGGAACTCGGGGCGGTTTTGGATTTGGAGCGCGGGGCTTTCGGTTTGGCGGTGATAATCTCGTCCGGCTCGATAACCTCGATTTCTTCAGCTATGATAGTCTCCTGTGTTTCTGTGGTTTCTTCTGGCGCAAGGTCGTCGATTTCCGTATCCGTATCAGGAGTGCCTTCATCGTCGTCTTCGATAGTAACGGTGCGGATGCGAGGAAGAACGATGTGCTTTGAAATGACGCCGCCCATGAAGGCGTCAAGGAGGATGAGGATGTATCCAAGAATCAGAATTAGAAGACCGAGCAAGGCTAGCCAACTTAACATTTCCCAAAAACCGTTAGCGTTGTAGTCGAGAAAAGCGACTGGATAGAGCAAACTGGTCGAAGACGGGAGCATGTTCGCAGTCAAGATAATCATCGCGCAGTACGAAAGCGGAAGCGCAAGCCAATAGAACGGATCCATTGGTCGCCAAAGGCCTTTTTTATTAAAGAGACACCAGTCAAGCAAAGTCAAAATCGGCAGGATATAGTAAGTCAGAATCGCGGGGAAGCCGGTGAGGCCGGGGATATATTCGTCATTAATAGCGCAAGCAATAACAGCGACAGCCTGAATAATGAAAGCAATAATCAATATGCCTTCAAGCATAGGACAGGGAGTATCGCCAGCCTCCCTTTTACTACTAAGGGCGAGCATGAGGGCCGAAATACAGAAGTAAATTGTGCCGATCAAAAGCGCCCAAGTCGAAAAAAGCCGCCAAGCGGTCGCGCCATAGCTGGCCAAAGTCATCCAGAAACCGTAGACTGAAATTAGGCCAAGCGATAACTTATAGAAAGCAGCGACAAGTTTGTTTCGGATATACATAATATATATTATATGCTACTTGTGGCTTTTTGGCGATAGATTTCGACATAGAAAGAAAGCCCATCGGCTGGTTAGGATGCTTGTTTACGATAGTTTTCGATAGCGGCTATTATTGTTGCTTATGGTAGTTCTCGATAGCGGCGGCGAGAGCTTCGTGGCCGAGAACTGAGCAGTGAAACTTATGTGCTGGCAAACCGCCAAGAAACTCAGCGATTTCGGCGGGGCCGATTTTTAAGGCATCGTCGAGCGTTTTTCCTTTAGCGAGTTCAGATAGTGCGGAGGTCGAGGCAATCGCGCTAGCGCAACCATAAGTTTTCCATTTGACGTCTTTGATTTTATCGTCTTCGATTTGGAGAAACATTTTCATCTGGTCACCGCAAACTGGATTACCGACAGTTCCCTCGGCGTCGTGTGGATATTTAGTCTCGTCGCCCATGAGGAAGTTGCGCGGACTTAAAAAGTGGTCTTTGACAATGTCGGAATAAACCCAGCCCTGGCTAGCGGATTGGTTTGAGCTCTCGCAGGCGGCGTTGTCGTTCGGGCTGGCGGCTGAATTGGTCGGTTCGGATGAGTTTTGTGTTAGGCTTGAATCTGATTGTGGCTTCGTAGTCATTGGTTTTATTCCTTGATTTTAATGGTACTAATTCCCTGCAGGCGAGTGACGATCTTTGGGAGCGCGGTCATGACATGGTCGATGTCGGCCTGGGTCGTAGCGAGACCGAGCGAGAAGCGGATGCTGCTGTGCGCAACTTCGGCGTCATGCCTAGTTGCCATTAAGACATGGCTAGGTTGAATATCGCCGGCGGCGCAAGCCGAGCCAGTCGAAACGATAATATCTTCAGCATCGAGATAGAGCTGGATTGATTCGCCTTCAGCCGCTTGGAAACTAACGTTCAGGATGTTCGGCAGGCAGTTTTCGAGCGGACTATTTAGGCTACTATATGGAACTTCTTTCAGGATACGTTCAGCGAGTTGGTCGCGGAGTTTGGCGACTTTTTGATATTGATCGACAGTTTTTTGCTCGCGGGCAAATTTCGCGGCGGCGCCAAAACCGGCGATAAGTAGAGTATTAGAGGTGCCGGCGCGACGCTTGTTTTCTTGATGACCGCCAATGATGAGCGGTTTATACGGTGCACCTTTTCTGACGTAGAGAGCGCCGACGCCGATGGGGCCGCCGATTTTGTGCGCGCTGATAGTGAGATAATCAACTCCGAGATCTTTGACGTCAATATGGATTTTGCCGAGGGCTTGAGTGGCGTCGGAATGAAGAAAAGTGTTGTAATTTTTACAACGTTTAGAGATTTCGGCAATCGGCTGGATTGAGCCGAGTTCGTTATTGGCAAGCATGACCGAAACGAGATTGACGTTTTCCGGAATGTCGGCAGGATCCACGAAGCCTTGCTGATTAACGTCGATAATCCGGCAAGTTTTCGCGCGAGCTTTCAAGGATTCGAGAACAGAAGGAT
The DNA here is from genome assembly GCA_947425085.1 of uncultured Candidatus Saccharibacteria bacterium. Taxonomy (GTDB): domain Bacteria; phylum Patescibacteriota; class Saccharimonadia; order Saccharimonadales; family Saccharimonadaceae; genus Nanosyncoccus. The sequence continues at coordinate 14,710 of CANDYV010000010.1, forward strand.
GCTCAATAGCGCTAGTCGCGACGTCCTGCCCGGCAAAAATGTTAGACACAGTATTGTTCACCTCGGAGCCACCGGAGGTAAAAATAATTTCGGAAGGATCGGCGTTAATCAGTCGGGCGACTTCGGCACGCGCGTCCTCGATAATTGCGCCCGCATGATGACCGGGGGTATGGAGCGAGGATGCGTTGCCAAGCTCGAGATTCATAACTTCGAGCATTTTTTCGCGCACAACCGGGAGGAGGGGTGTAGTCGCAGCGTAGTCAAGGTAAGTCATCTGAGGCCTTTCTGGATTTTAGCGATCTCGAGCGTTTCGGCGAGTTCGAGGAGGACTTTTTGTCGTTCTTCTTCGGTCATGAGTTTTGTCCCTCTTGATCGGTGTCTGCGTCGAGGTTTTGAGCGGCGGAGTTTGGTTTGGTTGTATGATCTTGGTCAGAGTCGCGGGCTTTGCGGGTATATTCGACGATTTCAAAACGTATACCTTCGTAAGTATCGGCTTTTAAAACTTTGCGGTCATATTTTGACTTATCGAAAGTCGGGAAATAAGTGTCAGCAGGTTTCGTCGCAGCAACTTCGGTAAGATATAACTTATCAGCGAGGTCGAGATACATTGCATAGAGACTGGCGCCGCCGATGATGAACTTTTCGCCGTCGAGAGTTTTAAGATAGCTATCTAGCTCGGGCTGAGAGTGAAAAACTTTCACGTCTGGATTCTCAATTTCATTACGAGTAAGCACGATATTCTCGCGCTTCGGGAGCGGCCGACCGATGCTTTGGAAAGTTTTGCTGCCCATAATAACGGGATGGTTAAGAGTGGTTTCGCGGAAGAACTGCATGTCGGGCTTAATCTGCCAGAGGAGGTGGTTGTCGACGCCGAGACCAAGATCTTGGCTGACGCAGGCGATGATGGAGAGGTTTTTCATTATTCAATCTCCAAGATTTCGCCGGTGCCATACTGGAGATGGAGTAGGCGCTGATTGCGGGAGCCGCGGAACTTCATAGTCAAGTCGCGCTCGGCGAGGATGAAGGGGCCGTCGATGAGGGCGTCGAGAGATTTGAGGAACTCAACCGCGTCGCCACCCATTTCGAGGATTTTTTCGTAGGTGAAGCCGGAGAAGGACCAGACGTTCCAGCCGAGTTCGCTGCGGCACCAATCGGCAATTTCTTTACAGGCGGCAGGTTGGACGAAAGGTTCGCCGCCGCAGAAAGTAATACCGGCTTGGCCGCGGAATTCGCGGAGGCGGTCTTTCACTTCTTCGATGTCAACGAGCATACCGCCGTTGAAATCCCAAGTTTCCGGATTTTGGCAACCGGGGCAGCGGTTGGGGCAGCCCTGCGTCCAGAGAACTGCACGCAGGCCATACCCATTTACGATATTGTCATGTTCGAGCGGTCCGGAAAGGCGGATCTGACGGCTACTGGCCAGAGCTGGGTGACCAGATTTTTTCGAGCCCGCGTTCGTGGCGCCTGTCGTTACAGGGTCACGCCGCTTTTCCTCGGCCGCTGCCTCCGGATGGCTTGAAGAAAATCGGTCTCCCAACTCTAACCCGTCAGTCATTGTTATTCCTTTCCTAGCATTGATTCTTGCTCAGCCTTGGCGGCTTCGCGAGCGGCTTTTTCTTCAACGCTGTAGACGCCGTTGATGTTGCTGGCGACTTCGGCGTGGCTGGAGGAGTTATGCTCTTCGGCACAGCCGCAGTCGCAAGTGTTACCTTCGACGGAGCATTTGTTGGCCGGATTTTCGACATCGCAGGCGCAGACTTTGGCGGATTTGAAACCGACGTTGTGCTTGACGCGGTCGTGTTCCTCAGCTTTCTTGCCGTCGTTCCAGCGCTCGAGCGAACCGACGAGGTAGCCGGTAATGCGGCGGAGGCGTTCGAATGGTACATCACCGTCATCTTCTTCACGTCCACAGGCTGGGCAGCGGTGACCAGAAATGATACCAGAGAAGCCACAGACTGGGTCGCGGTCGACTGGGTGATTGACGGAGCCGTAGCCGATGCCGGATTCTTTCATCTTGCGGATGACGGCTTCGAAGGCTTCGATGTTCTGAGTCGGATCGCCGTCGAGCTCGATGTAGGTAATGTGGCCGGCGTTACAAAGGGCGTGGTATGGAGCTTCGATTTCGATCTTCTCGAAAGCGGAGATTGGGTAGTAGACCGGAACGTGGAAGGAGTTGGTGTAGTAGTCGCGGTTAGTGACGCCTTCGATGTTGCCGTATTCTTTGCGGTCGATCTTGGTAAAGCGACCGGCGATACCTTCGGCTGGGGTGGCAAGGAGAGAGAAGTTCAAATGATACTTCTTGGCATACATATCGCAGCGTTCGCGCATATGGGTAATAATGTCGAGGCCGAGCTCGCGGGATTCTTCGTCTTCGCCGTGGTGCTTGCCGGTCATGGCAACGAGACTTTCAGCGAGGCCGATGAAACCGATGCTCAAAGTGCCGTGCTTAATGACGTCGCGGAGCGTGTCGTTCGGCCCAAGTTTCTCGCTACCGAACCAGTTGCCCTGACCCATGAGGAATGGGAAGTTGCGAACGTGCTGGTTGGCCTGGAACTCATAGCGTTCAAGCAATTCGTCGGCAACAAGATCCATTTTTTCGTCGAGCTCTTTGTAGTAGCCAGACCAGTCGGCTTCCTTGCGTTCGCCAAGGATGATACCATGCTTGATGCCGAGGCGGACAAGGTTGACCGTAGTGAAGGAAAGATTGCCGCGACCAGTCGTGATACCATCGGATTCCGGGAAAACGCTGCTGTAGACACGAGTGCGGCAGCCCATGGTCGCAATTTCAGTGCGATAGTCGCCAGGAACGTAGTTTTTAAGGTTGAACGGAGCGTCGATGAAGACGAAGTTCGGGAAGAGGCGCTTCGCGGAAACTTCCATGCTGCGCTTGAAGAGGTCGTAGTTCGGATCTTCCGGGTTGTAGTTGACACCTTCTTTAACTTTGAAGATAGAAATCGGGAAGATTGGGGTTTCGCCGTGGCCAAGACCAGCTTCAGTCGCGTCGAGGAGAGCCTTCGAGACAAGGCGACCAGAAGCGGTCGTGTCGGTGCCGAAGTTAATCGAAGTGAACGGAACCTGAGCGCCAGCGCGGGAATGCATAGTATTGAGGTTGTGGATGAAGCCTTCCATGGCTTGGAAAGTCTGTTTTTCGACGTCGGCGTTCGCGCTCTTGATAACTTTTTCAGGAATGCCGAGTTGCTTAGCACGTTCTTCGTCGCCGTAGACGAGGTCTTCTGGAATCTCAATGTTGAGTTCTTGGCCGGCGAAGTCGTTATAACGCTCAAGGTTACGCTTCAAGGCCTTGCGGAAACTTTTGTCGACGCCCGGAGCCATGGCATAATCGAAGTTCGGGATAGACTGGCCGCCATGCTGCTCGTTCTGGTTGGCCTGGAGGATGATGGCAGCGAGGGCGCCGTAGCTAGCGATAGAATTCGGGGTGCGGAGGTGGCCATGACCGGTATTGAAACCGCCGTCTTCAAAGAGGCGGAAAGGATCGGTCTGGCAACAGGTCAAGGTGCCAGTGGCGTAGAAGTCGAGGTCGTGGATATGAATCTCGCCGTTATCATGAGCGGCGGCGAATTCTGGACGCATCAAAATAGTTTTCGCGAAGACCTTTGAACCTTCAGCGCCAAACTGGAGCATCTTACCCATGGCGGAGTTGCCGTCGACGTTGGCGTTGCCACGCTTGACGTCGGAATCCTCGGAAGCGTCCGCGACTGCGATAGTCTTATAGATATTCATGAGGTTACTCTTGGCTTCACGAGTGCGGTTGCGCTCCTGGCGATAAGTGATGTATTCCTTCGCGGTGCGTTTGAAGGCAGATTCCATGAGAACTTGTTCGACGATATCCTGGATCTGCTCAACATTCGGAGTGCGCTGTTTAATGGTTTCTTCAGCGCGTTTGACCGCTTTGTCGGCGATTTGCTTCGCGCGGTCATGCTTAAATTCTTCAGTAACGAGACCGGCCTTAGCAATAGCTTCGGTGATTTTTTCCGGTTCGAAGTTTACGATTTTACCATCACGTTTAACGATTTTTTTGAACATAAAAAATATTACCTCCTAGTTGTGCTCAAATATGTAATTTTTATTTTTGGTGGGTGACGCTATATATAGCGTCTTATGACTATTATAGGACACTAGATATGGGGGTGTCAATATTGAATGTGGTTAATTTTTGGCGAAATGCTGGGGAGTTTTCCACATGTTTTAATAGGAGTAGTT